>JACREC010000008.1 GCA_016218445.1 Nitrosomonadales bacterium | reverse complement strand
TTCACGCAATTTCCCTTGCTGGGAGCCGGCTTCGGCCAGTTCGGCTGGCAGCATTTTCAATTGGGGCCGGTGTTGCACGACACCGGCATCAACGGCCTGTATAACAACGCGCACAATCTCGTGCTGCAGCTTGCAGCGGAAATGGGCCTGGCCGGCCTGTTCATATTGCTGGGTGCGCTGGCACTGTGGTTTTGGCAAGCACGCACCGCGCAGCGCACTGTTTACCATTGGTGGGGATGTTGTCTGCTTGCCGTGCTGGCGATCCACAGCCTGCTGGAATACCCGCTGTGGTATGCATATTTTCTGGGTGTGGCGGCACTCGCACTGGGCATATTTGACAATACCACCTATCGCCTGGAACTGCGCGGTGTGGGGCGTTTGTCGGTGGCGGCCATATTGCTGCTTGGCGTGATGTCATTACAGCAGATGCTGCATGGCTACCGTAATATGGAAGGGGTGCTGGCCATGCGTCCGGCCTCTGCCGCAGACAGCGAATATTCCAATCGTGTGCGCGAAAGCCTGACGGCGCTATACGGGCAATCGTTGCTGCAACCTTATACTGAACTGTTTATGAGTTCGATGATAGAAGTGGGTGCCGACCATCTTGCCGACAGGCGGACATTGAACGGGAGCGTGATGCACTTCGTGCCGATCAACCCGGTGGTGTACCGTGAGGCGCTGTTATTGGCGCTGTCCGGTGAACAGGCTGCGGCGCAGTTGCAGATGGAACGCGCCATCTGGTCCTATCCCGGTGATTTCCCGCGGGCAAGTGAGGAATTGCGCACCCTGGCGCGGAAAGACCCCGGGCACTTTGCCGCTCTGCTAGAATTCGCGCTCCAAAAATACGAGGAGAGGCAGCGTGCAGTTCATACGGGATAACATCGGGCTGGTTTTGGTGGCGTGTCTAAGCGGCGTGATGCTGCTGTGGCCGCTATTTGGCAACCGCCTGCGCGGGGTGAAACAAGCGGGCATTGCCGAGGCGCTGCAACTGATCAACCACAAGAATGCGCTCGTTCTGGATATACGCGAAGAGAACGAATTCAATGCGGGGCAT
Source organism: Nitrosomonadales bacterium (assembly GCA_016218445.1). Lineage (GTDB taxonomy): Bacteria > Pseudomonadota > Gammaproteobacteria > Burkholderiales > Gallionellaceae > CAITJF01. The sequence continues at coordinate 46,328 of JACREC010000008.1, read as the reverse complement.
ATCCTGAATTCCAAGCTGATTCCGCTCGGCAAGCTCAGCGAACGCTTCGGCGAACTGGAGCGCCATCGCGAGCGCCCCATCGTGGTTGTATGCCGCAGCGGGCAACGCACCACGGCAGCATGCGTGCTGCTGGGCAAGCAGGATTTCGGTCAGGTGTATAATTTGACGGGAGGTATGCTGGCTTGGCAGAAGGCCGGCTTGCCGTTGGAGAAATGAGTTCCGGGGTGCTGATGTACTGCACCGAAGTATGCCCCTATTGCGTGCGGGCTGAACGCCTGTTGCGCGCCAAGGGTGTGGTGGAAATCGAGAAAATCCGCGTTGACTTGCAACCGGAGCTGCGCATGGTGATGATGCAAAAAACCGGGCAGCGCACCGTGCCGCAAATTTACATCGGTACACACCATGTCGGCGGCTATGACGATCTGGCGGCGCTGGAACACAGCGGTGAATTAATTGGATTATTAACCGAAGCTGGTAATTGATTCGGAAAATTTAAGGAAAAAATAATGAGCGAAGCAGCGGCACCCCAACAACCCTTATTCATCATCGAGAAGCTGTACGTAAAAGACCTGTCGCTGGAGATTCCGCACGCGCCGGCCATTTTCCTGGAACGCGAGAGCCCGCAGATTGATTTGCAGTTGCACAGCCAGGCCAGCACCATTGAAGAAGGGGTGTTTGAAGTGACTATCACCGTTACGGTTACTGCCAGGCTGGCGGAAAAGGACAAGGTGATGTTCCTGATCGAGGCCAAGCAGGCGGGTGTTTTCAAGATACACAACTTGCCGCTGGAAGAACTGGATCCGGTGCTGGGGATCGTCTGTCCCAACATCCTCTATCCCTATCTCAGGGAGGTGGTGTCTGACGTGGCGGTGCGCGCCGGGTTTGCGCCGGTGCTGCTAAACCCGCTCAATTTCGACGCGCTGTACCAGCAGCAGAAACAACAACGGGTAGAAGCTGTACCCGCTACCACACACTGAAATCGCGCCAAAGCATGAGCATTCGCGCCGTCTTCATTATTTTTTCTGTTGCGCTGCTGGCAACGGCGGGTTCCGCCCACGCAGTAGATTATGTGTCGGTCGCGGACAGCACCTCCATCCTCTACGATGCCCCCTCGCTCAAGGCCAGGAAAATATTTGTCGTTAGCCGCTACCTGCCACTGGAGCAGGTGGTCAACCTGGATAACTGGGTCAAGGTGCGCGACAGCTCGGGCAGCCTGGCATGGATAGAAAAGCGTGCCTTGAGCAGCAAGCGCTTCGTGGTGGTGACGGCAGCCCTTGCTGCCATACGCCAGGCACCTGAAATTGGCGCCACGGTGGTTTTTCAGGCGCGCCAGCAGGTGGCGCTGGAATGGCTGGAAAACACGGGTACCGGCTGGATCAAGGTTCGCCATCAGGACGGCGTGACAGGCTATGTCGGGACTGCCGATGTGTGGGGCGGTTGAGAGAACCGAGGACTGAGAAACGAGGACTGAGGACTAAGTTCTTAGGACTGAGTGGCTAACGTGAAAAGCAAGCAAGATCAAAATATGTCTTTTCAGGCGGGGAACAATTTGAAACCAGGCTTACCTTGCTCAGCCCTCAGTTCTCAGCCCTCGGCTCTCAGTCCTCAGTCCTCAGTCCTTGGTTCTCAGTTCTCAGTCCTCAGTCCTGAAGGTTTCAAAGCATGAATGTTGCCATCCTCGGCGCGGGGGCATGGGGAACCGCGCTTGCCGTCAGCCTGTCGGCGCGCCATCGCGTCACCTTGTGGGCGCGCGATGCGGCACAAGCCGCGGCGATGTCCGCCAGCCGCCGCAACCAGCGCTATCTGCCGGAGGCAGCGTTGCCGCAGGAACTGCAACTTGCCACCGACCTGAATGCCGCATTGGCCGATGCTGAACTGGTGCTGGTAGTTGTACCCACTTCCGCATTGCGCACCACCTTGCGCCAGGTCGCACAACGGCCTGTGCCGATACCGGTGATCTGGGCGTGCAAGGGTTTCGAGGCGGACACCGCGCAACTGCCACACCAAGTGGCAGAGGAAACCCTGCCGCCTGCTTTCCCTCGCGGCGTATTGTCCGGCCCGAGCTTCGCGCTGGAAGTGGCGCACGGCTTGCCAACCGCGCTGACCCTGGCGTCCGGCGATGGTGAGTTTGCCAGGCAGGCGGCACAGTCACTGCATCATGCACGCTTGCGTATTTATTCCAGCACCGACGTGGCCGGCGTCGAAGTGGGTGGCGCGGTCAAGAACGTATTGGCTATCGCCGCCGGTATCTCCGATGGCATGGGCTTCGGGCACAATGCGCGCGCGGCGCTGATTACGCGCGGGTTGGCCGAGATGACGCGGCTGGGGTTGAAATTGGGTGGCCGTGCGGAAACACTGGGCGGCCTGTCCGGCGCGGGCGATTTGATCCTGACCTGCACCGGCGATCTGTCGCGTAACCGCCAGGTCGGCATGCTGCTGGCACAACGGCAAACCTTGCCGGACATCCTGCGCCAACTGGGTCATGTGGCGGAGGGTGTATATACCGTGCGCGAAGTTCACCGTCTGGCGCAACGGTTAGGCGTGGACATGCCGATTTGTGAGGCGGTTTACCGCGTGCTGTACGAGCACGTTCCGGCAGCGAGCGCGGTGGAAGCATTGCTCAACCGCGCGCCCAACAGTGAATTCAACGGCGGATAAAAAAACGAGGACTAAGGACTGAGAAAACCCTGTGGCCCCGTTTTTCGCTCAGTCCTCCGTCCTCCGTCCTCAGTCCTCAGTCCTCAGTCCTCCCTCAGTCCTCCGTCCTCCGTCCTCCGTCCTCCGTCCTCAGTCCTCAGTCCTCAGTCCTCAGTCCTCAGTCCTCAGTCCTCCCTCAGTCCTCCGTCCACGTTCCTAATGTAAACCCGCACTGCCTCCACGCCTCAAATACTGCTACAGCAACGGTGTTGGATAAATTCAGGCTGCGGTTATGCGGCAGCATGGGCAGGCGCAAGCGCTGCTCCGGCGTTAACGTCCCCAATATGTCCGCCGGCAGGCCGCGGCTTTCCGGACCGAACAGCAAGGCATCCCCGGCTTGATAGCGCACTTCGTGGTAGGCCCGTGCGCCCTTGGTGGTAAAGGCAAACAGGCGCACCCCGGGCAGTGTTTGCAGGCAGGCTTTGATGTCATCATGCACACGCACATTGGCGTACTCGTGGTAGTCCAGCCCGGCGCGGCGCAACTGCTTGTCATCCAGCCCGAAACCGAGCGGGCGGATCAAGTGCAGTTGTGCCCCGGTATTGGCGCACAGGCGGATGACATTGCCGGTATTGGGTGGAATCTCCGGCTGATAAAGGATCACATTGAACATTGGGTCTTGTCAGTAACACGAAAAAAGGCTAACTTCCGCCTGCGACAGGCATGTGTCCAAAAGAACGGGCTAATACAACAACATTCAGGGTAGACATTATGGCGCGTCCGGAAAAAATTCGCCTCGGCGATTTGCTGGTGCAACAAAAGCTCATCTCGCAGGAGCAACTCAAATTTGCGCTTGAGGAACAGAAGCGCAGCGGGCGCAAGCTCGGCCGGGTGCTGGTGGACAACGCATTTGTCACCGAAGACAATATTTCCGAAGCGCTGGCCAAGCAGCTCAATATCCCCTATATCAACCTCAAATACTATAACGTCAACCTTGAAATTGTCCGCCAGCTGTCGGAAAGCCAGGCACGCCGCTTCCGCACGCTGGCGCTGGAAGAGCGCAATGGCAAGCTGTTGGTCGGCATGGCCGATCCTACCGACCTGTTTGCCTTCGACGAACTCACCCGTATCCTGAAGCGCGACATCGACCTCGCGGTGGTCACCGAAGGGCAGTTGCTGGAAAACATTGATCGCGTTTATCGCCGCACCGAGGAAATCTCCGGCCTGGCGCGCGAGCTTTCCAATGAACTGGGCGACACCTATATTGACTTCGGTGCGATGGGCGATACGGTGGGCCTGGAAGAGGCGCCGGTGGTCAAACTGTTGCAGACCGTGTTCAATGATGCCACGCAAGTCCGCGCCTCCGATGTCCACATAGAGCCGCAGGAAGCACGTTTGCAAATCCGTTTCCGCATCGACGGCATGCTGCATCTGCAGACTGAGGCGGACAGCAAGATCGCCCCCTCGCTGGTGCTGCGGCTGAAGCTGATGTCCGGGCTGGATATCTCGGAAAAGCGCCTGCCGCAGGATGGCCGCTTCAATGTACTGGTGCGCGGCCAGGCGGTGGACGTGCGTATTTCCACCATGCCTACGCAATTCGGCGAATCGGTGGTGATGCGCCTGCTTAACGAGGGCGCCAGTTTCCTTTCTCTGGACAAGCTGGGCATGCCGCCGGAGATGCTCGCCCGTTTCCACAAAATCATCCGGCGCAGCAGTGGCATGGTGCTGGTCACCGGGCCGACCGGCAGCGGCAAGACCACCACGCTGTATGCGGCGCTGGCGGAGATCAACACCGTAGACCAGAAAATCATCACCGTGGAAGACCCGGTGGAATACCGCCTGCCGGGCATCAATCAGGTGCAGGTGAACGAGAAGATTGACCTGACTTTCGCGCGCGTGTTGCGCTCGGCCCTGCGCCAGGACCCGGACGTGATCCTGGTGGGTGAAATGCGCGACCCCGAAACGGCACAGATCGGCTTGCGCGCCGCAATGACCGGGCACCTGGTGTTTTCCACTCTGCACACGCGTGATACCACCGGTACCCTGTTCCGTCTGGTGGACATGGGTGTGCCGAAATACATGGTGGTATCCTCGGTGCAGGTGATAATGGCCCAGCGCCTGTTGCGCCAGGTATGCGACAGCTGCAGCGAACCGTATATTCCCACTCCGCAGGAAGGCGAATGGCTGGAGCATGGGGGCATCCAGCGCGACCATTGGGGCAACCTGCGGCACGGGCGCGGCTGTTCGCGTTGCAATGGCACCGGTTACAGCGGACGCCTGGCGGTATATTCAATGCTGGAGATGGAGCGCAGCTTGGTGGATGCCGCCTCCCATCACGATTCCAATTATTTCAGGCAAATGGTGCATTCGTTGATGAAAGGCTATACCCTGCTCGACCATGCGTTATCCCAGGTGGAAGCGGGGCACACCACAGTGTCGGAGGCGATGCACATCGGCCATCGCGCGGAAGACTGATGGCCGTATTCGCCTACAAGGGAAGGAGTGCGCGCGGCGATCTGGTGCAGGGTACCCTGGATGGCCCCGATACAGGCGCCATTGCCGACCAGTTATTCCACATTGGCATTACGCCTACCGAGATCAAGCCATCCGGTGTGATGCGTGCCGTTAACGCCAAGAGCCCCTCGCTGTGGCGTGCCTTGAGAGCGAAAAAAGTCGAGCCGCTGGATGTGATGCTGTTCAGCCGCCAGATGTATACGCTGCTCAAGGCGGGGGTACCCATCATGCGCGCGCTGGCAGGTTTGCAGGAATCGTCGCAACACCGCGCTTTTGCCGCCGTATTGCAGGACTTGCGCGAAAGCCTGGACAGCGGGCGGGAGCTCAGCATCGCGATGCGGCGCCATCCAAAAATATTTTCGCCGTTCTATGTCAGCATGGTGCAAGTCGGGGAAATGACCGGCATGCTGGATAAAACCTTCTTGCACCTGTATGAACACCTTGAGTTTGAGAAGCAAATGAATGAGAACATTCGTGGTGCATTGCGCTACCCGATGTTTGTGGTGGCGGCCATGGTGGTTGCCGTCGTGATCGTGAACCTTTTTGTCATTCCGGCGTTTGTCAAAGTATTCGAGGGCTTTCACACCGAATTGCCATTGCTCACCAGGATGCTCATTGGTTTCTCAAGTTTCATGGTGCATTTCTGGCCGCTGCTACTGGCGCTGGCGATTGGTGCCGTGGCAGGTTTCCGCGCGTATATCGGCACGCCGGATGGCAAGTACAAATGGGACAAGTACAAACTCCATATACCTGTCGCCGGGAAAATCGTATTCAAAGGGACATTGGCGCGGTTCGCGCGCAGCCTGGCGCTGTCCTTCAAGAGCGGCATCCCCATCGTGCAGGGGTTGACCGTGGTAAGCATGGTGGTGGACAACGAATTCATGCGTGCCCGCGTCGAGCAGATGCGCGACGGCGTCGAGCGCGGCGAAAGCATATTGCGCACTGCCCTGGCGACCGGTGTGTTCAATGCCACGGTTCTGCAGATGATTGCGGTGGGTGAGGAAACCGGCGATATGGACGGCCTGATGTATGAGATTGCCGGCATGTACGAGAGCGAGGTTGAGTACGAAGTGAAGACACTCAGCCAGCAGATCGAACCCATCATGATTATCGCGCTGGGTATCCTGGTGCTGATCCTGGCGCTGGGCGTCTTCCTGCCGATATGGGATTTGGGCAAGGCAGCACTGCACAAATAACAGGATTGAGGACTGAGGTGCGAGGACTGAGGAAAACAGGTGCGAGAACTGAGGTTCGAGGAAAACCCTCACCCCTGCCTTTGCCTTTACTCAGTCCTCAGTCCTCATCCCTCAGTCCTCGGCTCTTAAAAGGCTTCACCCTGATTGAGCTGATCGTGGTTATCACCGTTCTTTCGGTTCTTGCCGGGACACTCCTTAGCCGGGTGTGGTTTTATCAGGAACAGGCGGAAAAGGCGGCGATGGTCGGGGTGGCAAGCGCGATACAAGGTGCGCTGGTCATGCAGTATGGGCGCTTGCTGGTGCGCGGCATGGAATCGGAAGTCACCGCGCTGGCGACAGACAACCCGATGAGATGGCTGTCGAAACAGCCGCGCAATTACTCCGGCGAGTTTTATGACCCGACTTCGCGTTCGGTTGCGCCGGGGAATTGGGTGTTCGACCTGAAGACGCGTGAATTGATCTATGTGCTTGATCGCGCCGATCACTTTATTCCCGGCAAGGATGGGCAAAAATGGATACGTTACCGGGCCAACCTGATGTATGGCCCCGCCTTGGGCGCATCCGACAATACTTCCAAGGAATTAGCCGGCGTCCTGTTCGAGCCGACTGTGCCGTATCGGTGGTTTGATTAAGATGTCTCCGGTAACTTGAACTGGCCATTCACGCGTGCAAAACCGCCACTGTAACGCTATTGCGCGTTGCAAAATATTTATTGCAAAATCCGGCTGGTTGGTTAGAATGCGCGAGTCAGATGGTGTTTTTTGGTGTGCCGTGCTCCCAATCCGGCCAATATCATCCGGTTTAGCAATGCTGCATGGAGTTTGGAAGTGTGTTATTTAACGGGCTGCGGCCCTTCGGCGGGGGTCAGGGCAGGCCTCAACAAAACTAAGGAGAGTTTAAAGATGAAACAACAACAAGGTTTTACTCTGATTGAATTGATCGTGGTGATCGTGATTCTGGGCATTCTGGCGGCGACTGCGTTGCCCAGGTTTGCTGACTTGCAGACTGATGCGCGTTTGGCCAAAATCAATGGTGCCCGCGCTTCAGTGCAGTCAGGAGCGGCTTTGGCGCATGCCATGCAGTTGGTGCAGAGCCTCAATCCGGCTTCGTCCGTGACCATGGAGAGCGCAACCATAACCATGATTAACGGTTATCCAACGGCAGATGCGGCTGGCATCGGTGCTGCGGCAGGCGGTTTGGGCGATTACGTTGTTGGTACTGGCCTTCCTAATCCGGGCGGTGCAGGAGCAACCTCAGCTTTAGATATAGCCGTTGATTCCGGGCATACCACATGCATTATAACCTACACAGCTGCGGCGAGTGCTCCTGTAGTCAGTGCGTCTCCTGCACGTACAAACTGCTAATTAAGGGTTGTGTAGCATAATAGGGGCGGGGGTTTTTCCCCGCCCCTTTTTCTTTACAGTGGCGGACCGGGAATGGATAGATCGCACAGGTCGGTTGTTAACCGGATGCTCGGTTTTACAATAGTTGAGCTCATCACGATCATCGTGATCGCCGGTATTCTTGCCACTTTTGCCGCCCCGCGATTTTTTGACCGCAACGTATTCGATATCCGTGGTTTCTACGATCAAGCCATTTCCACTTTGCGCTATGCGCAGAAGACGGCTATCGCGCAGCACACCACAGTGTGCGTTGTTGATACAGCGACTGAAATTGGTCTGTTTGCTGCGAACTGCACAACCCCGCTTAACGTGCTTACTTCGCAACGATGCCCCACTGATGGCGTTTACTATCAGCACAAGGTTTGTACGCCAACAGGAGTGTCTATAACCTCAGCACATGGGAGCTTGAACTTTTCTTCTCTAGGCAGCACCCCTGCTCAAAAACCATACACGGTGAGCGGCTACACCATCACGGTGGAAGCGGAAACCGGCTATGTGCATTAAACCGTCATTCCCGCCCTTCGACAGGCTCAGGGGCGTAGGTCGGGTTAGCGTTTTTTGCGTAACCCGACATTGCGCACGTTGGGTTACGCGATGAAGCCGCTAACCCAACCTACGAAAACTGCTGGAATAAAGAGGCAGCGCGGCGTCAGCCTGATCGAACTCGTCATGTTCATCGTCATCATCAGCGTCGCCGTGACGGGCGTCCTGCTGGTGATGAACCAGGTCACCAGGCATAGCGCCGATTCGCTGGTGCGCAAGCAGGCGCTGGCGATTGCCGAATCGCTGCTGGAAGAAGTGGAGCTGATGCCGTTCACCTATTGCGACCCGAATGATCCGGCTGCGGCAAGTGCGGTCAATGCGACGGTATGTGCGGTTTCGCAAGACGTAATTACCGGGCCGACACCCAATACGGAAACGCGCTATTCCACTGCCGATCCTTTCGATAATGTGGCGGACTATGGTAATTTCAACATGCCAGCACCCCCTGGCATTTTTAGCATGACAGACGGTATTACACCTATCGCCGGACTGGGCAATTACAGCGCCAATGTGTCCATTACCCGCGCCGGCACCGCCCTGCTGGGCGTAGCGGATAATGGAGCTGCGTTGCGCATTACCATTACGGTCACTGCACCGGATAATTCTAATGTGGTGCTGGATGGCTACCGCACCCGTTACGCACCGAATGATTTGCCATGATGATGAAGCATAGTGCTGAGGTGCAAGGACTTAGGACTGAGTGCAGTTCCTGTGCCATGGTTTGCACTCAGCCCTCAGTCCTGAGTCCTGATGAAACCCCTAGCCATTCCACTAGGTTGCCAAAAGGCGGCAACCAAGTGGCTGGTTATCGCTTCTCAAAAGAACGCGGTTTCACTCTGGTCGAGATGATCATGGTGATCGTCATCACCGGCATCATCGGCGGCATGGTGGCGATATTCATCAGAGTGCCGGTGCAGGGTTATGTGGATAGCGCGCGTCGTGCAGATATGGCCGACATTGCTGACACCGCGCTACGTCGCATCACACGCGATTTGCGTCTGGCGTTGCCGAATAGCGTGCGTGTGACCATCAGCGGTCCGCAGGTCTATCTGGAATATCTGGAAACTATCGCTGGCGGACGCTATAACACCGCGACCATGCCTGTTGATTGTCTCAATGCGGGCAGTTGCACGGCGCTGACGACGGTAAGCAATTTGGTGAGTGGCGCAGCCGGGACGCCCTCTGTCATACTGGCAAGTGGGCAGGGATCTATTGTTCTCAACACCTCGCGTGTGGTGGTCTATAACCAGTACAACAATTCCGCAAACGATTGCACTACTGCCAATCCCAGCGTCTATTGCGGACATGGTGCACCAATTATTACCGGCGTGACCAATGGCACGCCAAATGCCACCGAGGACGTAATTACATTCGCCGCCACTACGTTTTACCCATCGGGCGGCTCGCCGAATAACCGCTTCCAGATTGTCAGCCAGCCGGTGACTTATGTGTGCAATCCGGTCGTGGGAGGCGGCGGCACGCTGACGCGCTATTGGGGATATGCCATTCAGGCAGCGCAGCCCAGCAACACAGCCGCCGCTCCGTTATCTACTGCGTCCCACGCCTTGCTCGCAACCAACGTGAGCAGTTGCAATTTTTCTTATGATGCTTTTGTGGTGGCGCAGCGTTCCGGGCTGGTGACCATGCGTTTGACTATTACCAATAGCGGCGAGAGCGTTAGCCTGTATAACGCTGCCCACGTGAGCAACACGCCATGAAAACGATGCAAAACATACAGCGCGGATTCAGCCTGATTACGGCCATTTTTCTTTTGGTGGTGCTGGCAAGTTTGGGTGCGGTGATGATGACGTTCTTTACCGCCCAGCAACAAAGCTCGGCGCTGGACGTGCTGGGTGCGCGCGCGTATCAGGCATCCCGCGCGGGGATAGAGTGGGGTGCGTTTCAGGTGATTCAGAGCGGCGTGGCGGGCGGTGCATTTGCGGGCGCGTGCCAGCCGGGGCCGACCAGTTCACCGGTTGCCCTAGTGAATACGCTGGCGGGTTTTAACGTAAATGTTTTATGCAGTAGCGCAGCAGCCTCGGAGGCGGGAGCAACAATAACGATATACCAGATTACTTCAACCGCAAATCAGGGCGCGGTGGCAACCCCGGACTATGTCGAGCGGCAGATGGCCGTTACAATTGCACAATAGAATTTCAGACCGCATGGATAGCAAAGTGCGGCCGGGCCAGACGAGTCGATCAGAAGGAGCGAAGACGTATGGATGCGACGTGGCGTAATAGTGGGGGCACAGGTAGTGTGGTCGGGCAAACCCACACGCCTTGGCGAGCCATGAGCAGGTTTGCCAAGGCGTTCGTTTTGTTGCTGTCGCTGATCGGCTTGGGTGCTTGGAGCGGGGACGCGATGGCCATCGCCAAATTTGCCCGAGTCGCTGGCAACTGGTCGGCCGTCGGCACATGGAGTTCGGTGAGTTGCGCCGCAGCAGGCGCGACTGCGATACCGTCAGCGGCCGATGATGTCACGATCTGTAACGGCATCAATGTCACTGTCGATGGTGCAGGGACGGCAGGTTCGGTCACGATCGCCACGGGCACCACCGCCACGGCGCTCACCCTCGGCGCCGCTGGAACGCTTACCGTCACCAACGCCAGCGGTCTGTCAGGCAACGTCATTATCAATCCGTCAACCGCCAACGTGACCCGGTCGCTCGCGGTCGGTGCGAGATCGCTTACCGTCACCGGCAGCGTGACCATCAACGGAGGAACCACGAAGGGAGGCGCCAGTAATATCAGCCAGTTGACCGTCACCACCGGCACGGCCAGCTTGGGCAGCTTGGTGCTCAACGCGGGAACCGTCAACACCAACGTTGCGAGGGCCACGGTCACGACCGGCACGGTCAACGTTACCGGTGATGTCACGCTGACCGGTGGTGGAGCTGCCAGCCGTGACGCGCTGCTGAGCGTCACTGGCGCCAGCGCGGTGGGGGCCGGCGTCAACGTCGACGGCAATTTGAACATCAACGCCACCGTGGCGACGTCGTCCACGGTGTCGATCACGGTCGCCGGGGGACGGATCACGGTGAACGGGGCGGGGGGCGTGAACAACGGCGACAGGGTATCGGTGGGGGCGGGGATCTTTACCGTCAGCGACGCCGGAGCGACGTTCGCCAATAGCAATGCCGCGATTGTCGCTGCTACTTCGGTGTCGACTGGCACGCTCAACATTGCAGGAAATCTGACCAACGGCAACACGGGCACCAATACCGGCATCGATACCATCACACTCAGCAGCACCGGCACCATCACGGTGGGCGGCACGCTGACCAACAATACGGGGACCACCAATGGAACCATTACCACCTCGACTACGGGAACCATCAATGCGAACGGAGATTTCACCAACGATGGAGTATTCACCCACACGGCGGCAGGAATACTGAATATCGGCGGAAACTTTAGCAACAGCGGCACGTTCAACCGGGGCACCGGCACGGTGACATTCAACGGCACAGTAGCGCAGACCCTGGGCGGCACGGCAGCCACTACCTTCAACAACCTGACCCTCAGCAATACCGCCACACCCGCCACCAATGCTACGGTCACCATCGTCTGCGGCACCCCCTCTCCGACCGTCAACGCCACGCTGACACTCACCAGCGGCAGCATTGTTACCTCCGGCACCAGCCCGGCCTGCGCCACCGACTGCGCCAGCCAGGTGCCGGTCATCGTCGCGGCGGCCGGCACGGTTACCGGCGGCAGCAGCACCAGCTATGTGCAGGGGGCGTTGCGCAAGGTGTTCAATGCTGCGGCGACACTCAACTTCCGCGCGGTCGCCGGGCAGGATGAATTTCCGGTGGGCGATGCCACCAACTACTCGCCGGTCGAAATCACGGCGGGCACCACCAGCACGGCGGGGAGTGTGACCGCCTGTGTGACGCCGACCGATCATCCGCAGGTGACCACCCCGATCGCCACCACCGGGATTGATGCGGCGAAGAGCGTGAATCGCTACTGGTCGCTTACGACCGCAACGATCAATACCACAGCCGTGCCGGTCGATGCCACGTTCAAGTTCGTCGCGGGAGACGTGGATGGGGGGGCGACCACAGCCAATTTCATCGTTGAAGACTACAGCGGGACGTATTGGAGCCCGACCACGCTGGTTACCGCCGCTGCCACCAGTACTCGTGCCCAGAATATCGATTTGACCTCAACCACCAACGACATTGCCATCGGCGAGCCGCTTTTCGGATTTACCCCGCTGCCCGGTCAATTCAATGCGTTCGAAACCACGACTCCGGCAGGTGCGGTGCTGGGCATGGTGCAGACTAAACAGTCCGGTGTCGCCTTGAGTGTGCGCCTGGTCCGGCTCAATGTTGCGAAGAATGCGGTTGACACGACATACACACAGGCTGGCGTCACGGTTGAATTGCTCGATTCGTCGGATAATACCGGTGCGTTGAATGCCGCTACGGGATGCCGCCCAATTGGTGCTGCTGTTGGCCAATGGCATTTGATTGCAGGCACTTCGCAACTGGTTAATTTCAACCTGGGGGTGATAAGCCCGGTTAATTTCACGGTTGCCAATTCTTACCGCGACGTACGCGTACATATCGTGAAAACCCTGGTTGGAGCAGGTGAAGGTTGCTCGACCGACCGCTTTGCGATCCGCCCCATGAGTCTTACCATCACGGCGCACGATGCCACTTGGGCAACTGCCGGGATTGGCCGCCCGTTAGCCAATACCGGAGCCAGCGGTGGCAATGTGCACAAGGCAGCCACCGACTTGTCGCCTGTTCCGTTCACTCTGCGCGCGACGCCGCTGCCCGCAACAGCCACGAATTATGACGGCACCCCGACCACGGTGGCAGGATTCCCCACATGTGGCACACTTTGCACGACCGTCGGCGGGCTGAGTTTTACGGCGGGTTCATGGACTGCTGCGGGCAGCGGGGTGCGCGAGAATGCGACCGCGAATTATTCCGAGGCGGGCACCTTCAACCTGCAGCTCGAGGATGCAACCTACGCGAGTGTGGATGCGGTTGACGGCTCAACCCCTGCGATGCGCACGGTGCCGGCGACGGCGAGCGTGGAAATCGGACGCTTCGTGCCGGACCATTTCGATGTCACCGGGTTGATTACCCCGATATTCAAAACCTTTAATGCTGCCGACGCAGTATGCAGTACCGGCGCCGCGCCGCGCCGCACGTTCACCTACATCGGACAGCCGTTCGGCTATAACACTGCGCCGCAGGCGACTATTTTCGCGCGCAACGCTGCCGGTAGTACTACGGTCAATTACAGCGGAACGTTGTGGAAGATAGGCGGTACGTCGAGCTCCAGCAAGGACTGCACCACCGACCCCAATATCTGCCTGTTCACCACCAGTTGGACGGGAGGCGGAAACAGCAGCAGTGTGGCCGAGAGTTACGCCTATACCCTTACCCCGGTGAGCACGCCGGGTTGGGACAATGCCACTGCCGCCACCGCTGCTGCGACAGTGACTCCCGGTGCCGGCACGGGGACCATCGCTATCTCTTCCAGCAATATCCTGGCTTTTCTGCGCAACACCACAACACCGCAGGCGGCCTTTACCGCGAACATCACCGACACCATCAGCGTGACAGATGCCAGCGAAAATGCAGTGGCCAACAATGGCATCATTTCGACGACCACACCGCTGGTGTTCAATGGCACGGGCAGCGGGATTGATTTCGATGGCGGCGGTGCGTCGAATGGAAAAGAATTCCGTTATGGGCGCTTAAAACTTGCCAATGCGCATGGCTCGGAATTGCTGGATTTGCCCATCCCGACCCAAACACAATATTGGGATGCCACGACATCGGCATTCGTGACCAACAGCGCCGACAACTGCACCACGCTTCAGTCGGCCAATATTGCGCTGGTGAAAACACCGGTTGGTTGTACAACTGCGGTGAGCGGCAACGTCAGTTTTAGCTCTGGCCTCGGAGATATGAAACTTACCAAGCCGGGGGCAAAATGTACTGCGGACATTACGGCTAATCTGGCCGCAGAAATTCCGAGTAAGGCATATTTGCAGGGTAAATGGTCGGGTGTTAACTATGACCAGAACCCGGCCGCGCGCGCCATCTTCGGCGTGTATAAAGGCGCGAATGAATTTATTTACATGCGTGAAAACTACTAAAACGGCAAAGCTGTTTTAGTAATTTCAGTGGAGGCTAATGCGCGTAGCGCGTTATGCCGGAACTAAAATTATTACGACGCAGTCGCTTTAATAGTTTGGCTACGGCGTAACCTGCTCCGCAGGTGAGCCTACGCCGCAACAAGCTGCTGTGCAGCGTGTTGTCAGTGAAGACTATTGAGGTTTCCATAATTGGCGACAACACGCAGAACCAGTCCCACCGTCATTCCGGCGAAGGCCGGAATCCAGCTTGTCTACAGCTCCGCATAGCGGACAAGGGCGTATTTATGGCGTTGTCCTACTGCGTATGGTATTTTCAATTGTCTGGATTCCGGCCTTCGCCGGAATGACGGCTGCTGAAAATTCAGATGTCATGAATTACGGAAAGATCAATAAAGGAATTCTCGGATGTGCTTGGCATTGCCGGTTCGCATCGTGGAACTGCGGGAGCATGAACTGGGCATCGTTGACCTGGGCGGAGTGCGCAGGGAAATTTCCCTGGCCATGGTTGAAGACGTGCAGGTGGGCGACTATGTCATCATGCACGCGGGCTACGCCCTGAGCAAGCTGGATACCGAAGAGGCGGAAAGAACGTTGCGGCTCTTTGCGGAAATAAGCGAAATGCAGGCCGATGCCGGAGCCGCATAATGAAATACGTGGATGAATTCCGCGACGGTACACTGGCGCTGGGTATTGCCCGCGCGATTGCGCAGGCGGCGGACACGGGCCGCAATTACAGCTTCATGGAGTTTTGCGGCGGGCACACGCATGCCATCTCCCGCTACGGTGTCGCGGATTTCCTGCCGCCCAATGTCCGGCTGATACACGGGCCGGGCTGCCCGGTTTGTGTGCTGCCGATCGGGCGCATTGATCTCGCCATCGGGCTGGCGCTGGAACAGGGCGTGATCCTGTGCAGCTATGGCGACACCTTGCGCGTGCCGGCATCCCACGGGCTTTCCCTGTTGAAAGCGAAGGCGCGCGGCGGCGACATCCGCATGATCTATTCGACCGCCGATGTGCTGAACATCGCACGGAATAATCCCGACCGGAGCGTGGTGTTCTTCGCCATCGGCTTCGAGACGACAACACCGCCGACTGCCATGCTGATCAAGCAAGCCAGGGCGGAAGGACTCGGCAATCTCAGCGTGCTGTGCAACCATGTGCTGACCCCGTCCGCCATCACGCACATCCTGCAATCCCCCGAGGTAAGGGAATACGGCACCTTGCCTCTGGATGGTTTCATCGGCCCTTCCCATGTGAGCACGGTGATCGGCACCCGGCCATATGAGCACTTTGCGCAGGAGTACCGCAAGCCCGTCGTGATCTCCGGCTTTGAGCCGCTGGATGTGATGCAGAGCATCCTGATGCTCATCCGCCAGGTCAACGAGGGGCGCGCCGAAGTGGAGAATGAATTTTCCCGCGCGGTGACGCGCGAGGGCAACCGCAAGGCGCAAGCGCTGGTGGCCGAGCTGTTCGAGCTGCGGCGCACCTTCGAGTGGCGCGGACTGGGCGAGGTGCCTTATTCCGCGCTGAAGATCCGGCAGGAATATGCCGGATTCGATGCCGAGCGCCGCTTCGGTCTCAGCTACACATCGGTTCCCGATAACAAAGCCTGCGAATGCGGAGCCATTTTGCGCGGCGTCAGGAAGCCGACCGAATGCAAGATTTTCGGCACCGTGTGCACACCGGAAAACCCGATGGGTTCCTGCATGGTATCTTCGGAAGGAGCCTGCGCCGCGCATTACACCTATGGGCGCTTCAAGGATGCAGAGGTTGTTGCTGCATGAACCCAGCACCCATTGGAAATTTTGGCCGTTCTTCGAAACTCGCTACAAGCGGCTCGTGTTGTCAAAGTGAGCCAAATGTATATTGCACCCGTCATTGCGAGCGAAGCGCGGCAATCCAGAGGTTCTGGCAGCGTGATGCCTCACTGGATTGCCACGGCCCTGCGGGCCTCGCAATGACAATGCTTATGGGCCTTTGTGGTTAAAGGAATTGGTTGTGGCAGTATGTTCAATCTGGTTAATGGATTATTTGGGATGAACACACATCGAGAATCCAGATTCATTTATCTCGACGCCCCTCTCCCTGACCCTCTCCCGCAAGCGGGAGAGGGGACGATTGTCTTCTCACCTTCCGGGGGAGTTGGGAATAGGGGGCGCCGGAATGACAAACTTATAGAGGTTTCAGTGTGAGCACCATCAAATCAAATTACATCCGTCCGCTGGACATCCACAAAGGGCGCGTTGACCTTTCCCACGGCGGAGGCGGGCGGGCGATGGCGCAATTGATCGAGGAGCTTTTCCTCGCGGCATTCGCCAACGAATACCTCGCGCAGGGCAACGATGGCGCCGTGCTGCCGGCTCCATCAGGGGCTGGCCGCATGGTCATGACCACCGATGCCCATGTGGTTTCTCCGCTGTTCTTCCCCGGCGGCGATATCGGCTGCCTTTCCGTGCATGGCACGGTCAACGATCTGGCCATGCTGGGCGCGCGCCCGCTGTGGCTTGCCGCCAGCTTCGTGCTGGAGGAAGGTTTTCCGCTGGCGGACCTGAAACGCATCGTGGACTCGATGGCGAATGCCGCGCGGACGGCGGGAGTCATCATGGTGACCGGGGATACCAAGGTGGTGGAACGCGGAAAGGGTGATGGCGTATTCATTACCACCACCGGAGTGGGCGTGGTGGCTGATGGCATTCTATTATCGGGTGATCGGGCGCGACCGGGGGACGCCATTCTCCTTTCCGGCACCATCGGTGATCACGGCATGGCCATCATGAGCAAGCGCGAGAACCTCACCTTCGACGCGCCCATCGTATCGGACACCGCCGCGCTGCATGGCCTGGTGGCGGACATGCTGGCGAGCGGGGCTGACATCCGCGCCATGCGCGACCCGACGCGCGGCGGTCTGGCGACCACACTGAACGAAATTGCGAAGCAATCGGGTGTCGGCATGCTGCTCGACGAAGCCAGTATTCCGGTGCGTCCTGTGGTGGAAGCGGCCTGCGAGTTTCTGGGCTTCGATCCGCTGTATATCGCCAATGAGGGCAAGCTTGCCGCCATTTGCGCGCCGGATGATGCCGAACGCCTGCTGGCGGTCATGCGTGCCCACCCGCTCGGCGATGAGTCTGCCATCATCGGCACGGTGCACAGCGACCCGCATCATTTTGTGCAGATGAAAACCCGTTTCGGTGGCCGCCGTAATGTGGACTGGCTGTTTGGCGAACAGCTGCCAAGAATCTGCTGACCGCAATGCTGTTTACTTAGCCGTTCGTGGTGACCCTTCGACTTCGCTCAGGGCGAACGGAAATTTTTTTAAGTGGACAGCATTGCTGCATTGAGCTTTCCATAGTTGAAGACAACTTTCGAGAAGAATGCCACGGTAGGCGAGACCCACCCCTTCGTCATTCCGGCGAAGGCCGGAATCCAGCTTGTCATATAGCTCCGCGCAGCGGACAAAGCCGTGTTTGAGGTGTTGTCCCACTGCATGGGGTTCATGTTAATTGTCTGGATTCCGGCCTTCGCCGGAATGACGGATGCTGTAAAGGTATTTGTCATGAATTACGGAAAGATCAATAATCGTAGCTATCCTGTTTCTGACCCATCAAGGGCCGCTGCCTTTGCAATCCCTGTCTTTGAATGAGCAGGTGTTATCCTGGATGTGCCCTTTGTAATGTTCCTCAAACGAACGGCAGATATCCGGCTTGAAAAGCCACTGATGGTCGGGCGTGGTAAAAAGCTTGGTATCTATCGGGGATTCCTGCTTCTGGTAAACCTCGATAATCTGCACCTCATCGGGTTTTATGTCATTCTGATGCAGATATTCCACCAAGCCGCAAATCGTGTCCGAGAAGTAGGAGTTGTATTCCTCGCTCCCTTCAAGGATGCGAATCCTGGCTTCATAGGTATAGGGCAGGCTCTTGTCGTATTTTGATTTTGGACCAAGAATTTTTTCAAACAAACCCATAGCCGTTCTCCTTGCTGTCGAATAAAGTCCGAGCTACTACACATGAAGCAACTTATCATAACTGCCCCGAATTTACCAACGTGCGCATCCTGTTCCTGACCCACAGCTTTAACAGCCTCACTCAGCGCCTGTTCGTTGACCTGACGGAGGAGGGGCATGAGGTTTCCATTGAATTCGATATTGCCGATTCTGTGACTGAGGAAGCGGTTGCGCTTTTTCAGCCGGATATCATCCTGGCGCCTTTTCTCAAGCGCGCGATTCCTGACGCGGTATGGCGGAACAATGTGTGCCTGGTGATTCATCCAGGGATTGTCGGAGACCGCGGACCTTCCGCGCTGGATTGGGCCATCCAGCGCGGAGAAAATGAATGGGGGGTGACCGTGCTGCAGGCCAATGCCGTCATGGACGGGGGCGATATCTGGGCGGCGGAAACTTTCCCGATGGGATTGGCGAAAAAAAGCAGCCTGTATCGCAACCAGGTTACGGAAGCGTCCAGCAGGGCGGTCAAAACGGCTGTGGCGCGTTACCTCCAAGGAGGATTTCAACCCTGCCCACTGAAAGAATGGCCGGGCGCGCGCGGAAAGGAACATCCCCTCATGCGGCAGGCCGACCGGAAAATAAATTGGGAGTCGGATGACACGCAAACGGTGCTGCGCAAGATTCATGCGGCGGATGGTTTTCCCGGCGTGCGCGATGAGCTGTTTGGCTCGAACTGCTATCTTTTCGATGCACACGCCGAGCCGGGCATGGCGGGCCGCCCGGGCGCCCTGCTGGGCTGGCGCGGTCACGGCGTGGTGAGGGCCACGCGCGATGGCGCGGTGCGCATCGGGCACGTGCGCAGGCCTGACGGCGAGCACACTTTCAAGTTGCCAGCGTCCGTTGCTTTTGCTTCCGAGTCGGAGAGCCTTCCGCTATTGGATGATACCGGCGCGGACGGCATTCGCTACGAAGAGGCGGATAGCGTCGGCTACCTGTATTTCGATTTCTACAACGGCGCCATGGCCACCGCACAATGCCGCCTGCTGCTTGATGCCTACCGCAAAGCCTGCGCGCGCCCGACACGGGTCATCGTGCTGATGGGGGGAGAGGACTTCTGGTCGAACGGGATTCACCTCAACCTGATAGAAGCGGCCGACAGCCCGGCGGATGAATCCTGGAACAATATTCAGGCCATGGATGATCTGGCCGAGGCCATCCTCAGGACGACCAGCCACCTGACCATCGCGGCGCTCGCGGGCAATGCTGGGGCAGGCGGCGCATTTCTGGCATTGGCTGCCGATCTGGTTTGGGCAAGGCCGGGTGTCGTGCTCAACCCGCACTACAAGAACATGGGCAACCTTTATGGCTCGGAGTTGTGGAGCTACACGCTGCCGCGGCGAATAGGCGCGGCGCAGGCGCAGGACATCATGCAAAATCGCCTTCCGCTCGGCGCGGAACAGGCGCGGCGCATGGGCATCGTGGACGCATGTTTTGGAACGGATATGGAATCTTTCCGCAGCGAGGTGAAAAAGCGTGCCCTGGAATTATCCGTCATGCCGGATTACGAGGGACGCCTTGCCGCCAAAGCAGAGATGCGCCGCTGCGAAGAATCAATCAAGCCTCTGGTGCTGTACCGCGAATTTGAGTTGGCCGAGATGCGCCGCAACTTCTACGGCTTCGACCCGAGTTATCACTATGCCCGCTACCAGTTCGTGCACAAGACGCCCCATGCCTGGACGCCGAGGCATTTGTGCAGGCACCGCGACAACAGACAGTCGTAGGTTGGGCAAAGCATGTCAAGACCACAAGCAGCTAATTCTTCAGACAGGCAAATTTCCACAAAATTTCGGTGCCGCTGTCAGGCGGGACCGGCTTCCACCTTGTAGTATAAGAGTCGCTATAGACCACTTTACCGCCGCCCATATTCTTGGAGTGCTGGGAGGAAGCGCGCCTTCTAAATTTCACTTCCTTGCAGTCATATTCATTTTGATCCTTTGTCGACAGATATGCTTCACCCATGTCTTTGTTGGCCGTCTTATAGTCAGTCAGAATCCACATCTTCGCCATATTGCCCGCCCTTTGAATGGTGGCGGGGTCAACGTAGATGGCGGTGTATTTATTGCTGGCAACACTTACCCACTCCGCCATCGCACTATTGCTCACAACAGCCAGCAACATCATCAAAATAACTTTACGCATTGCAATCCCTCATAAATCGAACTTCAATTGTAATTGAGCTTCCCTCTGTTTTTTGTCTTCCAGCGGGTGGGTTTCATGCTACCAGTTTTTCATCCTGTTGAGTGATGCGCCGGTCTGTAAGGAACTTCACCAGTGTTGCAGGAGCGCTGCGCGATGACCAACCTTACAAACCCAATGAATCCTGGGTTAAAAGCTGCGCAGCCACCCACGCCTGGCCCAGCGCGATGGCCGTATCACCCGGCTGCACCAGCTTTGCCGTGAGCATTTTCAAACCTGTGCCATCAAGCCACTCGCGCAAGCCCGCCGATAACAATTTATTGAAAAAGCACCCGCCGCCGCAGGCGATGGTTTTTATTCCGCTGCGTTGTGCCGCCTGCGCCGCCCAGTCGGTGAGTGCGGCGATCAGCGTGGCATGGAAAACTGCCGCGCCATACTCCGCATCACGCTCGTCAGCTAGCAGCGCAAGCAATGGCAGCAAGTCGAGCTGGCCTGCTGCATCCATATGCCAGCCATTCGCCGCTGGCTGCGGCATGCCATGCGCGGCAATGTAATGCGTTGCTGCCTGCTCCAGCGCGATGGCGGCCTGCGCCTCGAATTCCATCTTGTGGCACAGGCCAAGCAACCCGGCGGCGGCATCGAACACGCGCCCCATGCTGGAGGTGCGCGGACAGTTCAGGCCGCGCTGCAGCATTGTTGCTACGGTTATTGCTGCGGGCTCATTGGCATAGCGCCGCGCGATTTCTTCATTGCGTCCCAATTCGTGCAGCGCCGCCGCCGCCATGCGCCAAGGCTCGCGTGCCGCGCGGTCACCGCCCGGCAGCGGCAACGGGCGCAGGTGGCCGACACGCTCGAATGCCGCGCCTTCCACGCGCAACAACTCGCCGCCCCATGCACTGCCGTCACTGCCGAGGCCGACGCCATCCAGTGCAAGACCCAGCACCGGTTCATCTATCTGATGCTCGGCAGTTATTGCCGCGATGTGGGCGTGATGATGCTGCACCGCCACCAGCGGCACATCCAGCTCCGCTGCAAGCTGTGCGGCGAAGCGGGTCGAATGAAAGTCCGGGTGCAGGTCATGCGCAATGACTGCCGGTTTTTCTCCCAGCCAGGCCAGCAGCGCGCGGGCCTTATCCACATGGGCGCGGCAGGCATCCGGGCTATCGAGGTCGCCGGCAGTCTTGCTGATAAATGCCTGTTGCCCGGATGTGATGCACAGGGTGTTCTTGAACCATGCGCCCATCGCCAGCACCGGTTTGACGGTGCGCGGCAGAGAAATAACGTGTTCGATGAGTTCGTCCAATCCCACTCTCCCTAATCCTCTCCCTCCAAGAGAGAGGGAATGGTTTGGTAGGGTGCAATAAGCCTGTCCTGAGCGCAGTCGAAGGGCGTAGCGCATTGCACCATAGAGCCACATTCGGCGCAATGCGCTACGCTTATTGACGCCCTACGCGGGATGTTTTCCAGCGACCGCATTACGGTAACCTGCCGTTAGCCAGTCCAACCATGCCTGCATGCCTTCGCCGCTGGTCGCCGACAGGCGGATTATTTCGATATCCGGATTGACGCGGCGGGCATGGCTCTCGGCGAGTTCAATATCGAAAGACAGGTGCGGCAGCAGGTCGCACTTGTTCAGCAGCAGGAGCCGCGCGGCGCGGAACATGTCGGGGTACTTGAGCGGCTTGTCCTCGCCCTCCGTCACCGACAGCACGACGACTTTGGCCGCCTCGCCCAGATCAAACGCGGCGGGGCACACCAGATTGCCGACGTTCTCGATGAACAGCAGCGCCCCGTCAGGCAAGGCCATTTGCTTCAGCGCATGGCCGACCATCTCCGCGTCGAGGTGACACCCTTTACCGGTATTGATCTGGATGGCCTGCACGCCGGTGGCGCGGATGCGCTCGGCATCGTTGTCGGTCTGCTGGTCGCCTTCGATGACGGCCATCGCCACCTGCCCCTTGAGGGCTTCGATGGTGCGCACCAGCAGCGTGGTCTTGCCGGAGCCGGGGCTGGAAACCAGATTGAGCGCCAGGATGTTGTGCCCGGTAAAGAGGGCGCGATTGTCCGCAGCCAGCGCATCATTCTTGGCGAGGATGTTTTGCTCGACTTGTATGCGGCGTGTCGTTGTATCGGCGGGTGCAGGGTCGTGATGGTGATGTTGTTGGTGCGGACGGAACAGCAGACGCCCGGCGGATGACGCATCGCCATTCCGATTCGAAGGGCGATTGAGGTTTCGCCGCGACACGGCTATACCATTAATCAGCGTATCGTCACCGCCGCAGCCGCAAGTAGTACACATGAATATTATTGCCTCTCATAAAAACACCGCTAAAATTCATATTTTGTCATTCCGGCGAAGGCCGGAATCCAGTATTTTGCGAGCATCCGCTTCGCGGATTGCCTGCTTACCCCACTTCGATAGGCTGGACACCGGCGCCCTCTCCTCAATCCTCTCCCGCGAGCGGGAGAGGAGGCAATCGCTCCTTCTCCCTCTGGGAGAAGGTTGGGATGAGGGATGGCCGGTGTGACGAATTTTTTGAGGCTCCCATAAAGGAATCCCTACGGTGTTTATTCAACTTCCAAATCCTTGATGCGCATTTCACTGCCGCCGGTAATTTTCACATGCGCACCACCGCACTCCGGGCAGAGTCCAAACCGTTCGCACAGCAGCACGGTCTTGTTGCATTCCGCGCACCATCCCTCACCGGGTTTGTCGAGAATCTCCAGTTGCGCGCCTTCGGCAATGCTGCCATGCGTCACGGCATCAAAACAAAACCGCATGGCATCCGGCTCCACCGCGGCAAGTGCGCCGATCTCCAGCACCACGGTGCGCACGTGCTGGAAATTTTGCGTGCGTGCCGATTCTTCAATGATCTGCAACACGCTTTCAGCCAGCGACATTTCATGCATGCGTTAAATCAACCCACAAACAAAAGACCGCCGCCGCACAAGGCAATCGCTGCGCCGGCAAGACGCAGCCATTGCGCGCGACCGATACCTTTGGCGAATAAAGCCATGCCTATGCCGGACGCATGGAGCAAAGCGGTGGCCAGCATGAACCCTGCTGCGTAGGCCAGAGCCGATGCGCTCTGCGGCATCTCGGCGCCGTGCGCGTAACCGTGGAATACAGCAAATACACCGACTACAGCGGCGCTCACGGCCAGCGGCAGCCGGATCGCGGCGGCAATCAACACGCCCAGAACCAGCAGCGACATGACGATGCCCTGCTCGGTGTAGGCAAGGGGAACGGCGGCCATGCCGAGAACCCCGCCCAGCGCCATGACGGTGACGAAGGTGAGCGGCACCAGCCAGATCGCGCGCCCTCCCATTTGGGTAGCCCACAGGCCGACGGCAATCATCGCGCAGATATGATCCAGCCCGCCGACGGGATGGGACAACCCATGAGCCCAGCCGCTGGCATGGCCTATGCCGGCATGGGCATGGGCGAGCGATGGAATGCCAATGGCGAACAGCGCCACGGTAGCCAATTGCAGAAACTTCAAACACCGCGAAGATTGTTTCATGGGGTTCTCCTATCTCAGTTTGATTTCGGTCCAGATGCGCGACAGTATACGCCGCTGGTTGCGGTCAAGATCGCGCAGCATTTCCAGATTTGCCAGATGTTGCGGGTCGGGAAATATGGCCTGGTTTTGCGCGATCTCCGGCTTGATGTAGCGCATCGCATCCAGATTGGGATTGCCGGAGCCGATCAGGTTGGTCAGCTCGGCGGAATTTTTGCCGTCGAGCATGAAGTTGATGAATTGGTGCGCCAGATCGGGCTGCGGCCCGGTCTTGTGCAGTACCATGGAATCGAGCGACAGCACTGCGCCTTGCTTCGGGATGCTGGAAGCGATGCTGAATTTCCTGCCGGCATTTTGCGCGTCGAGGTTGGCCTGGAAGATGTCATTGGAATAGCCGTGCACCAGCCAGATGTCGCCGACGGTCAGCTCCTTGATATAGCTCGATGCGTTGAATGCCGCCCAATAGGGCTTGGCGCGGATGATCAGGTCGCGCGCCTGCTTCCAGTGCGCCTCGTCGGTGTCGTTGGCCGAGTAGCCGAGGTATTTCAGCGCCGCCGCAATCAGTTCGCGCTGGGAATCGAGCACGGTGATGCGGCCTTTCACTTTCTCCAGGTATTTTGGCTCGAAGATCACCGCCCAAGTGTCGGTTGGCAGGCCCAGTTCGCGCATTTTCTCGACGTTGTAGCCGATCAGCGTGAGGGTGTAGGCATAGGGTACGGAAAACTGGTTGCCCGGATCGAATGCCGTGTCGAGGTAAGCCGGGTTGATATTTTTCAGCTTGGGCAGCATGGATTTGTCGAGCGGGCGCAATGCCCTTTGCCGGATCAGCGACTCCATCGCATTGCCGGTCGGCACGATGATGTCGTAGCCGCTCGCGCCTGCCGCCAGCTTGGCCAGCATTTCCTCGTTGTCGGAATAATAATCCTGCACCACACGGCACGCACACTGCGCTTCGAAACGCGCAATTGTTTCCTCCGCGATGTAGTTGTTCCAGTTATAGAGATGCAGCACACCATCGGCCCGCGCATTTCCGGCCAGCAACAGCAGGAACAGCAGCAGGCCGCGCGTCATGTTTTAAACCGCAGCACGCTCGGCGCAATCCGGGAAGCCAGCACGATCAGCGCCAGGGTAAGCAGCATCAGCAGGGTGGATACCGCGTTCACTTCGGGCGTGACGGCGATCTTGATCATCGAATAGATGCGCAGCGGCAATGTGGAAACGCCGACTCCGGCAGTAAAAAAGGTGATGACAAAATCGTCTATGGACAGCGTGAACGCCATCAGCCCGCCGGCAACCACACTGGGCAAAATCAGCGGAAAGGTAATGTGGCGGAAGGTTCTCCAGGGCGAGGCGCCACAGTCGCGCGCCGCCTCAAATATGCTTTCGTCCATGCCGGCCAGGCTGGTGCGCACGACGATGGCGACGAAGCCGATGGAGAAGGTGATGTGCGCAAGAATGATGGACACCATGCCCAGGGTGAGGTTGAGTATCTGGATGAAAAACAGCAGCAGCGACACGCCGAGCAGGATTTCCGGCATCGCCACCGGGGTCATCACCATGAAGGTCAGCGCCTTCAGCCGGTAGCGGTGCATGGCGATGCCCGCCATGGTGCCGAGGATGGTGGTCATGAGGCTGGATGTCAGAGCGATGAGCAGAGAATTGCCCGCCGCCGCCAGCATGTCTTCGTCGTGCAGCAGCACGTCGTACCAGTGCCAGGTGAAGCCCACCCACTCGGCGTTGAGGCGCGAATCGTTGAAGGAATAAATGACGACGATGAGCAGCGGCAGGTACAGAAAAGCATACACCGCGAGTGCGGCCACCCACAGCCCCATTCCCCTGCGCCCAGCCTCCTTACGCATGGCGCCTCCTCCTGCCGCCGAGCCTGGCGGCAAACCAGACGCAGGCCAGCACCGTGATGGTGAGCATGATGGACAGCGTGGAGCCGAACGGCCAGTCGCGTGTGCCGAGGAACTGTTCCTTTATCAGATTGCCGATCAGCATGTCGCCGGTGCCGCCGAGAATATCGGGGATGGCGAACATGCCCAGCACCGGAATGAACACCAGGGTGGAACCGGAAAAAATTCCGGGCAGCGACAGCGGGAAAGTCACGCGCCAGAAGCGCTGCCAGGCATTCGCTCCCAGATCCCGCGCCGCATCGAGCAGCGCCGGATCATGTTTTTCCAGATTGGTGTACAGCGGCAGCACCATGAACGGCAGGTGCACGTACACCAGTGCGACAAGCACCGCGAAAGGCGAAAACAGCAAGCGCACCGGCGCCACGCCGAACGCGCCGAGCAGGCCGTTGACCAGCAGGCTGAGAGCAGCCTGCGGCCCGAGCAGGATCATCCACGCATAAATGCGGATCAGGAAATTGCTGGCAAACGGCAGGATGACCAGCAGCACCATCAAGTCGCGTCTGTTTTTGGGGCTGCGCGCAATCAGCAGCGCGAGCGGATAAGCCATGATTAGGCAAATCAGCGTGGTGGCGAGCGCAACCAGAAAAGACTTGGCGAAAATTTCCGTGTAAATAAAATCGCCGAAAAAGAAGCGGTAAGTCTCCAGCGTGAATCCGTGCAAGGTGTTGGGGTCGGCGGCGATGATCGGCGCCAGCCCGCCGAACTCGCCGGGATAGCGGAATGAGGCGAACACCATGATGATGCCGGGCGCGACGAAAAACAGCAGCAGGAATGCAAACGGCGGGCTGCTCACCAGCCACTTGGTCAGGCGAGCGGCGGGCGATAATCTGCTGCGATTGTCACGCATGCAAGAACACCCCTGCGTCGTGGCGCCAGCCGATACTGACCGTATCGCCC
The DNA here is from genome assembly GCA_016218445.1 of Nitrosomonadales bacterium. Taxonomy (GTDB): domain Bacteria; phylum Pseudomonadota; class Gammaproteobacteria; order Burkholderiales; family Gallionellaceae; genus CAITJF01. Next base: position 19,436 of record JACREC010000008.1, on the reverse strand, counting down.
ACCTCGAATATCTCGGCGCGCCCGGGCGCGGAATTGGGCAGCAGCGCCTCAACCATCAGGCCGTTGGCGAGATGCACCTTGTACACCGTGACATCGCCGCGATACAGAAGGTTGCGCACTTCGCCCGGGAAGTGGTTTTTCAGTTCCGCCGCTTCACCGTGGATGCCGATGCGCACCTGTTCCGGGCGGATGGCGAACGCGCCCTTGGCACCGGACGCCAGCCCGCCCGCCGTCACCCCGGCAACCGGCGGCGCGGTGATTTCGCCCAGGCCGGGAATGGCGAGGCGGGTATGGCCATGCGCCGCTTCGATCACCTGCGCATCCATCATGTTGATGTGGCCGATGAAGTCGGCGACAAAACGGCTTTGGGGAAAACCGTATAGCTTCGATGGCTCGTCCACTTGCTCCACCCGCCCCCGGTTCATCACCGCGATACGGTGCGACAACGCCAGCGCCTCGTCCTGGGCGTGGGTGACAAACACGAAAGTGACGCCCACTTCGCGTTGCAAACTGATCAGCTCGAGCTGCATTTCTTCGCGCAGTTTTGCGTCCAGTGCGGCAAGCGGCTCGTCCAGCAGCAGCAGGCGCGGGTGGCTTACAAGGGCGCGTCCCAGCGCCACGCGTTGCTGCTGCCCGCCTGATAACTCATTCGGGTAATGCTCCGCCTTGTCGGCGAGACGCACCTGTTCCAGCGTTTCGCGCGTGCGTTTCTGGATGTCCTGCGGCGCACAGCGCGCCATCTTGAGCGGGAAGGCGATGTTCTGCGCCACGGTCATGTGCGGGAACAACGCGTAGCTTTGGAACACGGTGCGCACCGGACGCTTCTCCGGCGGCGTGTCGGCCAGGTCCTTGCCATCCAATAGTATCTGCCCGCTATCGGGCAAATAGAAGCCCGCGATCATGCGCAGGATAGTGGTCTTGCCGCAGCCGGACGGCCCGAGCAATGTGAAGAATTCACCCGCCTCGATGCTGAGACTGACGTTGTCCACCGCAGCAAAATCGCCGAAGCGGCGAGTTACATTTTTGATTTCAAGCAGCGCCATGCGGGCTCCCCTGGTAATGGACGGGTATTATAGCGAACTGTTTCTGACTGCATAAAATCCCGCTTTGCTTTCAAAGTGAAACGGGCTACGATTGCGATACTGCCTTCTTACCGGCAGTGTAAAAGCATCCCCATGCAAGAGGATGCGCCAGTCCGGGGAGCGGCTTTTATGGTATCAGATTCCGGTTTGCACGCCACTTATCTAGGCCCGATACTCGAGCGCCACGGGTATGCTGCGACCAGCCTCTTGCAAATCCTGCGTGAAGCGCAGGAACACTACGGTTACATTCATCCGTCCGCCATCAGTTATATCAGCGTGAAGCTCGGCATTCCGCGTGCGCGGATTGAAGGCGTTGCCGGTTTCTATTCCTTTCTGCATTTGCGGCCGCACGGCGAATACCGTGTGCTGTTCTCGGATAACATCACCGACCGCATGTTGGGCAGCCAGCCACTGCTGGAGGAAATGTGCCGACAACTCTGGCTGCAACAGGGCAAGGTTTCGGAAGACGGGCTGGTCAGTATCAACACCACGTCCTGCACCGGCATGTGCGATCAGGGGCCGGCGATGCTGGTAAACGGGCGCGCCATTACTCGATTGACGCAGCAGCGCGTGCAGGAGATCGGTCAACTGATCCGCAACCGCACGCCGCTTTCAGACTGGCCATCCGATTTTTTTGCTGTGGACGACAACATCCGCCGCAGCGGCCCTTTGCTCGGCAACACCCTCGCACCCGGCGCTGTGCTGAGTACCGCACTGACGCTCGGCAGCGAAAACATCATCGAGGAGATCAAGCAATCGGGTCTGCGCGGGCGCGGCGGCGCGGGCTTTCCTGCGGGGCTGAAATGGGAGGCGTGCCGCAACGCGCCGGGTGAGGCGCGCCATGTGGTGTGCAACGCCGACGAGGGCGAGCCCGGCACCTTCAAGGACCGCGTGCTGCTCACCCGCCAGGCTGACCTGGTGTTCGAGGGCATGACGCTGTGCGCGCTGGCAGTCGGCGCGCAACACGGTTATCTTTACCTGCGCGGCGAATACCGCTACCTGCTCGAGCCCTTGCAGGCCGCCCTGCAACGCCGCCGCGAAAACAAGCTGCTGGGCAAGAACATCCTCGGCCAGCCCGGCTTCGATTTCGACATCGTCATCCACCTCGGCGCGGGTGCCTACATCTGCGGCGAGGAATCGGCGCTGATCGAATCGCTGGAAGGCAAGCGCGGCGTGCCGCGCAACCGACCGCCGTTCCCGGTGACCCACGGCTATCTGCAACAGCCGACCGCGCTGGACAACGTCGAGACTTTCTGTGCGGCAGCGTTGGCCATCCACATGGGCGCGGAGAAATATCGCGCTATCGGCACGCCGAAATCCTCCGGCAGCAAATTGATCTCGGTGTCCGGCGACTGTCCGCGCCCCGGCATCTATGAATATCCATTCGGCGTCTCGGTGCGCGAGGTGCTGGCCGATTGCGGCGCGGTGAATACACGCGCGGTACAGGTCAGCGGCCCTTCCGGCGTGTGCGTCGCCGCAAGCGAATTCGACCATCGCCTGGGCTTCGAGGACCTGCCCACCGCCGGGGCGTTCATGGTGTTCGACGACAGCCGCGACCTGTTCGAGGTGGCACGCAACTTCGTGCATTTCTTCGCCCACGAGAGCTGCGGTTTCTGCACGCCGTGCCGCGTCGGGACTGCGCTGCTGAAGCAGACCATGGACAAGATCGCCGCCGGGCATGGCACACAATATGACCTGCACGAAATCGAAAATCTGGACCAGGTGTTGCAGACCAGTTCCCACTGCGGGCTGGGGCGCACCGCCTGCAACCCGGTGCTGCACACGCTCAGGCATTTCCGCCCGGCTTATGAGAGCCGCCTGAAATCGCTGGAATTCAAACCGGCCTTCGATCTGGATGGTGCGCTGGCGCGCGCGCGCCAGATGACCGGGCGCGACGATGCCGGCGCACATTTGAAGACGGAGGGAGCATGATTGATCAGTCCCGTCATTCCGGCGCAGGCCGGAATCCAGCAAGACAAACAGCCCGCGTAGCGGATCAAAATCTGGCGTTGTCTCGCTGCGCGAGAATTTTTCAATCAACTGGATTCCGGCCTGCGCCGGAATGACGGCTTTTACGTGGATGATGTGAAATGACTGACACCTTCCAGCTTGACGGCGCGACCGTTTCCTTCGAGCCGTGCCAGACCGTGATGCAGGCCGCACTGACCGCCGGGCGCTACATCCCGCACCTGTGCTACCACCCCGAATTCAAGCCGCACGGCAGTTGTAAGCTATGCACGATCAAAGTCGGCGGACGCACTTTATCCGCCTGCACCATGCCCGCCGAAGCCGGGCTGCAAGCCGAGAGCAACATCGAGGAACTGAACGCACTGCGCCGCACGCTGCTGCAAATGCTGCTTGTTGAGGGCAATCACTTCTGCCCATCCTGCGAGGCCAGCGGCAATTGCCAGCTCCAGGCTACCGCCTACGAACTGCAGGTGATGACACCGCACTTTAACCAATTCTTCCCGGATCGCCCGCTGGATGGCTCACACCCGGACATCCTGCTCGACTTTAACCGCTGCATTTTGTGCGAACTGTGCGTGCGCGCCTCCTGCGAGATGGATGGCAAGAACGTGTTCGCGCTGGCCGGACGCGGCATCACCAAGCACCTCATCGTCAACGCCGAATCCGGTATGTTGAGGGACACCGACATCGCGCTGGAAGACAAGGCGATGCACGTCTGCCCGGTGGGCGTGATCCTGAAAAAGGGCGTGGGTTTCAGCGTGCCCATAGGCGCACGGCGCTACGATCAGCGCCCGGTCGGCGCGCAGGCGCTGGACGATGCGCCGCGCCCAGCCATCAGCGGCAGTTGCGACGCCTGCGAGGGGAAATCATGAGCAAGAAACTGCGCGTCGCCACCACATCTCTGGCCGGCTGCTTCGGCTGCCACATGTCTGCGCTCGATATCGACGAGCGCTTGTTTACGCTGCTAAATCTCATCGAATTCGACCGCTCGCCGCTCACCGATATCAAGCATTGCGGCCGTTGCTACATCGGCCTGATCGAAGGCGGCGTCTGCAACGCGGAGAACGTGCATGTGCTGCGCGAGTTCAGAAAGAATTGCAAGATACTCATCGCCATCGGCTCGTGCGCCATCACCGGAGGCTTGCCCGCACAACGCAACCACCTCGATCTGGGAAGTTGCCTGACCGAGGTGTACCTCACCGAGCCGGGGTTGGCGCACGGCTACATCCCGAACGACCCGGAATTGCCGCTGCCGCTGGACAAGGTGCATCCGCTGCACGAAGTGGTGAAGATCGATTACTTCATCCCCGGTTGCCCACCATCGGGCGACGCCATCTGGAAATTTGTAACCGACCTGATCGCGGGCAAGACGCCGGAGTTGGGGCATGGGCTGATCAAATATGACTGACCTCATCGACAAACATGTAGGGTGGATAAAGGCCTGGGGCCGTATCCACCTGCACGAATGGTGGATACGCGCTTTGCGCTTTATCCACCCTACGGCACTGACATTCCCAACATGAATGATAAAAACGGTAATCTGGAAACCGCCGCCCACCCCGAGAACCTGCGCCGCGTCGCCATAGACCCGGTGTCGCGCGTCGAAGGCCACGGCAAGGTGACGCTGTTGCTGGATGAGAATGACCGCGTGCACCAGGTGCGGCTGCACATCGTCGAGTTTCGCGGCTTCGAGAAATTCGTGCAGGGGCGCCCCTATTGGGAAGCGCCGGTGATGGTGCAGCGGCTCTGCGGCATCTGTCCGGTGAGCCATCACATCGCCGCCTCCAAGGCGATGGACATGATCGTCGGCGCAACGCTCACGCCGACTGCGGAGAAGGTGCGGCGGCTGATGCATTACGGCCAGATATTGCAATCCCATGCGCTGCACTTTTTTCATCTCTCTTCGCCGGATTTATTATTTGGTTTCGATTCGGATGTCGCCAGGCGCAACATCGCCGGCATCGCCGCCGCCTATCCCGAGGTCGCGAAGCGGGGCGTGCTGCTGCGCAAGTTCGGACAGGAGGTGATCCGCATTACCGCGGGCAAGCGCATCCACGGCACCGGTTCAATACCGGGCGGGGTGAACAAGAACGTGAGTACCGAGGAACGCGATTATCTGCTGAAGGACATCGAACAGATGATCGCATGGAGCCGCGATGCACTGGTGCTGGTGCGGCAACTGTTCGAGCAGAATCTCGATCTCTACAACAACTTCGGGCGCTTCAAGACGCATACGCTCAACCTGGTGCGCGAGGACGGTGCGCTGGACTTGTACCACGGCGGGCTGCGCGCGCGCGACATGGACGGCAACACGCTGTTCGACCATTACGATTCCCGCCATTACTGGGACGTCATCTTCGAGGACGTGAAGCCGTGGTCGTACATGAAGTTTCCGTTCCTGCGCAGCCTCGGACCGGAGCGAGGCTGGTATCGCGTGGGGCCGCTGTCACGCGTGACGCAATGCGATTTCATTCCCACGCCGCTGGCCAACCAGGCGCGCAAGGCCTTCATGGCGTTTGCCGGCGGCTCGGTGGCAGGCGCCACAATGGGTTTCCACTGGGCGCGCATGATCGAGATGCTGCACGCCGCCGAACTGATACAAGAACTGCTGCACGATCCCGACCTGCAAGGCAACGATCTGGTCAGCAAGGGGCAGCGGCAGGAGCGCGGCGTGGGCGTGATCGAGGCGCCGCGCGGCACGCTGATTCACCATTACAAAGTGGACGAGCACGACCAGATCGTGCGCTGCAACCTGATCGTTTCCACCACCCACAACAATCAGGCGATGAACGAGGCGATCCGCCAGGTGGCGCGGCAATACCTCGACGGCCGCAAGCTCACCGAAGGCTTGCTCAACCACATCGAGGTGGCGATCCGCGCCTTCGATCCCTGCCTGTCCTGCGCGACCCACGCGCTCGGCAAGATGCCGTTGCAGGTCGAGTTGCTGGACGTTGAGGGCGGTGTGCTCTCAACGCTTGCCCGTTCGGCGGACGGTGCATTCAGTTGATGGCCGCGCCTGTCCTCATCTTTGCTGTCGGCAATGAGTCGCGTGGCGATGATGCGTTGGCGCCGCTGCTCCTGCGCAGGCTGGATGCATGGCTGCAGAAGGAAGGGCGCAGCGCGGACTTCGAACTGATTGAAGATTTTCAATTGCAAGTCGAGCACGCCATGGACATGGCAGGACGCCGGCTGGTTCTGTTTATTGATGCCGGCATGGATACGCCAGAGCCTTATGCCTTCTACCGTGCCCTGGCAGGGGATACCAGCACTCCATACAGCCACGCCCTGGCACCCGAGGCAGTGCTGGCTGTGTACCCGCAGATTTATCGGGAAGCTCCGCCGCCGGCATTTATCCTGTGCATACGCGGCGAACAGTTTGAACTGGGTTCCCCGCTTTCACCGGCAGCCGCCAGCCGGCTGGATAGTGCAATGAATTTCATGCATAAGCTGTTGCAGGGAACGGAAGCTGCGGCGTGGGAAATGCGGGTGCAGCAACAAGCGTATGGGGATGCGGAAAAACATGAAGCCTGCACGGCTCAATAGCTTAAAGGCATCTCTAAAAATTCAGATTTCGTCATTCCGGCGAAGGCCGGAATCCAGTGTTTTGAATAGGCTGGACACCGGCCTTCGCCGGTGTGACGAATTTTTAGAGCCTTTAAGCGTACCCCGGCAAACAATAATCACATTGGTATAGAAAAAATCATGGGCCAGCATTATCTCAATCCGCTCTTCGCACCCAAGTCCGTTGCCGTGTTCGGCGCCAGCGACCGGGTGGATTCGGTCGGCCAGATCGTGTTCCAGAACATGCTGGGAAGCGGCTATCAGGGCGGCCTGTATCCCATCAACGCAAAGAATGCCGAGGTGCAGGGGCGCAAGGCTTATTCCTCCCTAGCCAAAACTGGCGAGCCGGTGGAGCTGGTGGTCATCGCCACGCCGCCCCATACCGTGCCGGACATCATCGAGGATTGCGGCAAGCATGGCGTCAAGGCGGCGGTCATCATCACCGCGGGTTTTGGCGAGACCGGCCCCGAAGGCCAGGCGCTGGAGCGTGCGGTGCTGGAGAACGCGCGCCGTTATGGCATCCGTTTGATCGGACCGAATTGCCTCGGCGTGATGCGCCCCGGCATCGGCCTCAACGCCACGTTCAACAAGGGCGGCGCCAACACCGGGCATCTCGCTTTCGTGTCGCAATCCGGCGCGCTGTGCACCGCGATACTGGATTGGGCGCACACCAACGATGTGGGGTTCTCCAGTGTGGTGTCGATGGGCTCGTCCGCCGATGTGGATTTTGGCGAGATACTCGATTACCTGGTATTCGACCAGCAGACCCAGAACATCCTGCTTTACATCGAAGGCATCCGCAACGCGCGCAGCTTCATGAGCGCGATTCGCGCCGCCGCCCGCGTCAAGCCGGTGATCCTGGTCAAGGTCGGGCGCCACGCCGCAGGCTCCAAAGCGGCCATGTCCCACACCGCATCGCTGGTGGGCTCCGACGATGCATTCGATGCCGCCGTGCGCCGCGCCGGAGTGGTGCGGGTGCAGACCATCACCCAGTTGTTTTCCGCCGCCAAGGCGCTGTCCTGCGGCTTCCATCCCCAGGGCAACCGGCTCGCCATCGTCACCAATGGCGGCGGGCCCGGCGTGATGGCCACCGACCGCGCCTCCGATTTGGGGCTGGAGATCGCCACGCTGTCCGATGCCACCATTCAGCAGCTCAACGCGGTGCTGCCCCACAACTGGTCGCATGGAAATCCGCTGGACATCATCGGCGATGCCCAGGTCGACCGTTACCACCATGCGGTCAAGGCATGCCTGGAAGACCCCAATGTGGACGGCGTGCTGACCATCCTGACACCCCAGGCCATGACCAGGCCGCTGGATGCCGCGCAGGCGGTGATAGCACTTACCGGCCAATACAAGAAACCGCTGCTCACTTGCTGGATGGGCGAGTCGCAGGTTGCGGAAGCGCGCGCCGCCTTTGCCCGCGCCAGGCAGCCCACCTTCCGCACCCCGGAACCGGCGGTGGAAGTGTTCTCCCATCTTTCCGATTACTACCGCAACCAGAAGCTGCTGATGCAGGTGCCGGGATCGCTGTCCCATCATCTGGAGCCGGATGTGGAGGGCGCGCGCATGGTGATCGAAGGCGCCTTGCAGGACAAGCGCAAGGTGCTAAATGAAATGGAATCCAAGGCGCTGCTGTCGGCCTTCCATATTCCTGTGGCGCAAACCATGGTCGCCAATTCACCCAACGAGGCGCTGCTGATCGCCCAGCAACTGGGCTTCCCGGTGGCGATGAAAGTCAATTCCCGCGACATCACCCACAAGAGCGATACCGGTGGCGTGATGCTTAACCTGGGCAACGCGCAGGCCGTGCGTGCGGCATACCACGAGATCATGGAGAACGTAAAACACAGCCGGCCCAATGCGCATCTGGACGGAATTTCGATTGAACCGATGATCGTCAAGCCGAACGGGCGCGAGCTGATGCTGGGAGTGACCAACGACCCGGTATTCGGCCCGGTGATCACCTTCGGCGCCGGCGGCACGCTGGTGGAAGTGATGGGCGACCGTGCCGTCGCGCTGCCTCCGCTCAACACCTTCCTGGTCAAGGATCTCGTTCAGGGCACGCACGTTGCCAAAATGCTGGGCGCTTTCCGCCACATGCCGCCGGCCGACATGGCCGCGCTGGAAAGCGTGCTGCTGCGTGTGTCGGAAATGGCGTGCGAACTGCCCATGCTGATGGAGATGGACATCAACCCCCTGATTCTGGATGAGCACGGCGCACTCGCCGCCGATGCGCGCGTGGTGGTGGAATATCGCCAGCCCGCCAAGTACCGTTACGCCCATATGGCGATTCATCCCTATCCGACCTACCTCATCAGCAACTGGCAATTGGCCGACGGCACCGACATCACCATCCGCCCGATACGCCCGGAAGATGCCGAAATTGAGCAGGAATTCGTGCACGGCCTGTCAGAGGAATCGCGCTATTTCCGTTTCATGAATAGCGTGCAGGAACTGACCCCGACCATGCTGGTGCGCTTCACCCAGATTGATTACAGCCGTGAAATGGCGCTCATCGCCGTGACCCAGGTGCAGGATAAGGAAGTTGAGCTGGGGGTGACGCGCTTTGCCATCAACCCGGACGGAGAGAGCTGCGAATTTGCCATCGTGATCGCCGACAACATGCGCGGCAAAGGCCTCGGGCAGAAGCTGATAAGCTCGTTGATGGATGCCGCCCGTTCGAAGGGACTCAAAACCATGGAAGGCGAAGTAATCGCCAGCAACAGCAGCATGCTGAAATTCATGGCCCGGCTTGGTTTCACTATCGAAACCAGCGCGGAAGATAGCGGCATCAAATGCGTCCGCAAGGAGTTGTGATTCAGCGAACTGGCTCCCCGACCTGGACTCGAACCAGGGACCTGCGGATTAACAGTCCGTCGCTCTACCAACTGAGCTATCAGGGAATTGACAAGGCCGCTATACTAGCGGCGATGGGCTTTTTGGTCAATACCAACTTACTGAGATGATGAAGTGGTTCCGGCGTTTTTTGGTTGCCGTGATGTTGCTGGTGCTGCTGGCGATAGCGGCGATTTACCTTACGCCGCTGGACGTGTATGTGCCGAAAGTGGAACAGGTGTTGAGTGCGAATTTGCACGAGCCGGTAAAAATCCGGCACCTGAAAATCGGCGCGCTGCCCATTCCCCATCTGGTGCTGGAAGGCTTGCAGGTTGGCGAGCAGGCGGATATCGCGTTGCAGTCCGTGAGGATAGTGTTTGATGCCCGTTCGCTGTTTGAGCCGCAGCGCGTGATTCACAGCATTACGCTGGAAAATGGCAGTGTTACGCAGGCCCGACTGGAGAAAATACCTGCCTTGCTGCAAGGCGAGGGCGCTAAGCCTGCCCCGTTTCGTGTGGAGGAGTTGCAGTTTAACGGCATTCGTCTGGTGATGCCGAAGTTCACACTAGGCCCGCTGGAAGGTAAGCTGGAATTCGCGCCGGACAGCAGTTTCACGCGCGCCTGGTTTTCCCTGCCGGAACAAAAAGCCACCGCTATCGTGCGTCCGCAGCCGGGCAACGCATTCGCCATCGAGGCGCAGGCCAGCGCATGGTCGCCGCCGAATTATCCCGCCATCGTGTTCGACAGCCTGAGTGTCAACGGCGTACTGGCAGGCACGCAGTTTAACGCGCAGAAATTTTCCGCCGATGCTTACGGCGCGCATCTGGAGGGCGGTGCGCTGCTGGAATGGCAGCCGGTGTGGAAGCTGACGGCTAGGCTGGATGCTTTGGATGGACAGGTGGAACGTCTGCTGCCGGTGCTGGGTAACCCCATCGCGGCGACCGGCAGCCTGCATGGCAAGGGGCGTTTGAGTACGCATGGCAGGGAGGTGCAGGCACTGCCGGGCAACCTTAAATTTGATGTGGAAGTGGAAATAAAGAACGCCACGGTGCGTGTGTCCGCCGACTCCAAGCGCCCGCTGGCGGTGGATGCAATTAAGGCGAACCTGTCCGGCAGCCTGGCGGAGTATAAGCTGGCTAATATTGGGGCCAAGTTGTACGGCGGTGTCTTGACCGGTTCCGCCGTGGTGCGTAGCGCGGATGCATTGGTGAGCGCGGATGTGGCGCTGACCAACATGGCGATCCAGCCGGTGGTGGAAGTGTTGAGTAACGAGGCGACGCTGAGCGGTACACTGGATGGGCAGGCGAAATTTTCCGCCAAGGTGAATGAAATCGAGCATTTTCCGCAGGGTTTGCAGCTCGACGGTGCGTTTAACGTCAAAAATGGCGTGCTGGGCAAGGTTGACCTGGTGCAGGCGGCGAGCAATCCGTTGAAAGAGGGGAACAAGGGCGGAACAACGCGGTTTAATGAGCTTTCCGGCTTGCTCTCGGTGGATGCCGCTGGGTATCATTTCAAAAAGTTGAAGGTATCGTCCGGTGCCATGAATGCGGAAGGCAGGCTGGACATTTCTCCGCAACAGCAATTAAGCGGATTGCTGGACACCGACCTGAAGGGAACCGCAACCCTGATCAGCATGCCGCTCGTGGTTTCCGGCACATTGCGCGATCCGGTATTGCGTCCCACCAAATCGGCGCTGGCGGGCGCCGCAGTGGGCACGGCTATTCTGGGCCCGGGGTTGGGAACGGCGCTGGGCATCAAGGCCGGTAACCTGCTGAACAAATTGTTCGGGAAGAAGAACGAAAAAACGGACGAGAAAAAAGAAATTGCGCCGAAGAAGTAATGGGGCATCCGTTCAGGTGATTTAGATGCGATAATTTGACATGGATAACAAAACCATTTTCGTCGTGACCCTCAAAGGGGAGGGCGAAATAAAAAATCAAACCCGCCATCTGTCCGAGGATGTCAAGCGCGCCTTGGCATTGATAGATGATGAGTCCACGGTGGAGAAACTGATGAGGCGGGCCGCTCCCAGCTTGCGCGCGGAGTTGCCCGTCATGTTGCAGAGGCTGGTGGACGGCGGGTTCATTCAGGACAAAGCCCAGGCTAAATCAGGCAATGTAGTAAAGATGGCCACGCCCAAGATGTCCGTTCCGGCCAGGAAGGTGGAAAGCGAGGGAGAGGAACTCGACTTTACGATCACCGCAGACATGCATGTACCCACCCCGGAATCCATGGCAGCTGAGGCTGCCAAGGCAAAAGCCCGGGCGGAAGCCGAAGCCCGGGCTCGCGCCGAAGCAGAAGCGAAGGCGAAACAGGAAGCGGAGGCGGCACGACTCAAGGTTGCGCAAGAGGCTGCCAAGGCGCGCGCAGAAGCGGAAGCCGCGCGCATCAAGGCAGAGCAGGAAGCGGCGGCGGCCAAGGCCAAGGCGGAAGCCGAAGCGGAAGCGCGAGCGAAACAGGAAGCGGAGGCGGCACGGCTCAAGGCCGAGCAAGAGGCTGCCAAAGCGCGCGCCGAAGCGGAAGCCGCGCGCATCAAGTCAGAGCAGGAAGCGGCGGCGGCCAGGGCGCAACTCGAAGCGGCCAAGGCCAAGGCGGAAGCCGAAGCCATGGCTCGTGCCGAAGCGGAAGCGAGAGCGAAGCAGGAAGCCGAGGCGGCACGACTCAAAGCCGAGCAAGAGGCAGCCAAAGCGGAAGCTGCGCGCATCAAGGCTGAACAGGACGCGGCCAAAGCAAAAGCGGATGCAGAGGCGGCGCGCCTGGAGGCAGAGCGGGCGCGGGCTGAGGCGGAAGCGGTTCGTGTCAAGGCAGAGCGGGAGGCCGCCAAGGCAGAAGCGAGGTTGAAGCAAGAAATCGATGCTGCCCGTAGCAAAGCCAAACAGGATGCCATTAAGGCAAAAGCCGAGGCTGAGGCCAAGGCAAGACAGGAAGCGGAGGTTGCTCACCGCAAGGTGGCGGAAGAGGTGTCCAAGGCCAATGCCGATGCCGAAGTGGCGCGCTTTAAAGCGGAACAGAAGGCTACCCGGGTGAAGGCGGAACTCGAAGCTGCCAAAGTGCAGTCGGAGGCTGAAGCAAAGGCCAAGGCTGCACACCTCAGGGCCGAGCGGGATGCCGCTTCGACACGCAGCACGATTGCCACGGTGTTGTTTTTCGACGTGGTGGGGTATACCAAACAATCCGTCTCCAAGCAGATTGAGCTTAAAGGCCAGTTCAACAAACTGGTGTCGGAATTCATCAAGGATATCGACGAAAGCCAGCGCATCATTCTGGATACCGGCGATGGTGCGGCGATAGGTTTCCTGCAACATCCCGAGCACGGGATTGAAGTGGCCATGCAGTTCCGCCATGCGGTAACCGCAAACAAACATGGTGATTATCCCGAACTCAAGGTCAGGATGGGCATCCACCTCGGCCCGGTGAATATCGTGAAGGACATGAACGGCCAGAGCAATATGGTGGGCGATGGCATCAATGATGCGCAACGCATCATGAGTTTTGCCAAGGCTGATCACATCTATATTTCGCGCCCTTACTACGATGTAGTTTCACGCCTGACCGCCGAATATGCCAATCTGTTCAAATATCATGGCGTGGAAAAAGACAAGCATGGGCGCGAGCATCAGGTCTACGAGGTGATAGATGAGCGGGCCGAAGTGGTTGAGCAGCCTGTTGAGCAGCAAGGATCCAGCCCATTTGAAATCAATCTCGAACCGTTCGCGCTGAACGGTTTTGATAAATCCGCAGCGGCTTCCGCGCAATTAGCGGGCAATGCGCCGTACGGTGAGGCACCGGAAGCAGCCCCTGCCAAAACCGGGAAAACTGCCGCCGCACAAGAGGAGATCAAGGCCGCACCGCAAGCGGAAGAGGCTGTGCAGAAGACGCCAGAGGAGATTGACGCCGAGGCGAAAGCGGCAGCGGAGCTTAAGGCGCGGCAGGATGCAGAAGCTGCACCTATCCATGCCGAGCAAGAGGCAGCCGAGCAGCGCGCCGAAGCGGAAGCCGTGAGCAAGATGGCCGAGGAGCAGGCCAAGGTATGGGCTGATGCCGAGCAACGTGCCAAGGAGGCGGCAGCCCAGGCACAAGCCAACATGGAGGGCAAGGAACAGCAGGTTGGCGGGAAGCCGCAAACCAAGGCCATTCCTCGTGTTGCCAAAAAACGCGGCAAACCGCTGCCTTGGGGCAGGATAATTACCGGGCTGGTTGTTCTGTCATTGGTGCTGGTTGCTGTACTGCCTTACGTATGGCCGATGCAGGATTATGCCGAAAAAATAGAAAATAAAATGTCCGCGCAACTGCGGCAGCCAGTGCACATCGGGCATCTGAAAGCAACTTTGTTGCCTTTGCCGAAACTGGAATTGCAGGATATTGCCGTGGGCAGCGCACGGGAATTGAAAGCGGGTAATGTGGTGTTGAATTTCGGTTTTTCTGCGCTGTTCTCCGAGATCAAGGCGATTGGCAGGGTGGAAATCGATAACCTTACGCTAAGCGCAGAATCTTTCGACAAGGCGCTGGGCTGGTTGCAGGCGGCGGGCGGTGACGCAAATTATCCGGTGGCACATATGGAGTTGCGGCATGCGAGCGTCAGCGGCGAGGGGATCAGCCTGCCGTCCGTCAATGGCAGTGCCGATCTGGATGCGCAAGGGCATTTCACCAAAGTCGTGCTGGGCAGCGAGGATGGCAAGCTCGGCATGGAACTCAAGCCGCAGCAGTCTCGCTGGCAGATTGCATTGAACCTCAAGGAAAGCAGCCTGCCATTGTTGCCGGGAATTCCATTCAATGAACTTAACGCTAAAGGCGAGGTGGATGAAGGTGCAGCCAGGTTTAATGAGATTGATGGGCGCCTGTACGGCGGGGCGCTGATGGGCAACGCAAACCTGACCTGGCAGAAGGACTGGCAGATGCAGGGACACCTAACTGTGAAAGCAATGGAGTTGCAGAACACCTTGCCACAATTCGGCGTTACCGGGGAAATGGAGGGTGATGCCAACTTTACACTGGGCGGGGCAAAACTGCCGCAACTGACCAATGCACTGAATCTGGATGGCAGCTTCCTGGTCAAGAAGGGGGTCATCAACAACATTGACGTGGTGGAAATCGCGGCCAATCGCAAAGGCGCAGCAGGCGGGCGCACACATTTTGATGAACTGAGTGGAGTGCTGCAGGCAGACAACAGCGGCCAGCATCTCAGCCAGGTCAAAATCTCAGCGGGAGTAATGAGCGCAAACGGTTTTATTGACGTCAGCCCCGGCAGGCAATTATCCGGACGGCTGAACGTTGACTTGAAAATGCGTGCGGGGATGGGAAGTGTGCCGTTGTCCCTGTCCGGTACGGCTGGCAAACCGGTGCTGCGTTAATCAGCCAATACAATGATTGGAATCAGGCGAATGCTTTTGCGATGCGCTTGATCGCGTTCTGCAAATTTTGGCTCCGGCATAACTCCACCGAAACCTCACGACAGCGCTTTCGCGAGGCGCTCCAGCGCTTTCGTGAGGTTGTCCATCGAAGTGGCAAACGACAAACGAATGTAGCCCTCGCTGCCGAAGGCCGAGCCGGGAACGACCGCCAAACCGGCTTGTTCCAGCAAATATTCGGATAGCGCCAGGTCGTTGGCTTCCTTGAGCGTGCCGCGCTGGTGCAGCTTGGCGATGGCGAGGCGCATGTCGGGGAAGGCATAGAATGCGCCACCCGCCATGATGCACTTCACGCCGGGAATCTTGTTCAATTCATTCACCACGAACACATGCCGCTCGCGGAATGCCTTGAGCATCGGCGCAATGCAGCCCTGATCGCCGTTCAGCGCCGCTTCCGCCGCCACCTGCGAAATCGAAGTGGGGTTGGAAGTGCTCTGCGACTGCACATTCTCCATCGCCGTGATGATATTTTCCGGTCCCGCCGCGTAGCCGATGCGCCAGCCGGTCATGGCGTAAGCCTTGGACACACCGTTCAACACCATCGTGCGCGGATACAGGTCGGGGCAGGCATTCAGGATATTGACGAACTTCGCGTCGGTCAGCGCGACATGCTCATACATATCGTCGGTGGCGATCAGGATGCCGGGATGCTTGCGCAGCACCTCACCCAACGCTTTCAACTCCTCAAGGGTGTACACCGCGCCGGACGGATTGCTCGGGCTGTTGATCACCACCATTCTGGTCTTGGGCGTAATCGCCGCTTCCAGTTGCGCGGCGTTCATCCTGAAGCCCTGCTCGATGCCCGCCTGCACGATCACCGGCTTGCCCTCCGCGATGAGCACGATATCCGGATAAGACACCCAGTAAGGCGCGGGGATGACCACCTCGTCGCCGGGATTGATGAAGGCGAGCGCCAAATTGAAAAAACTCTGCTTGCCGCCGCAGGAAACCAGAATCTGTTTGGCGGTGTAGTCCAGCCCGTTGTCGCGCTTGAACTTCGCGATGACCGCAGCTTTAAGCGAAGCCGTGCCGCCGACGGCGGTGTATTTGGTAAAGCCCTTGTTGATCGCGACTATCGCCGCATCCTTGATGTGCTGCGGCGTGTCGAAATCCGGTTCGCCCGCGCCCAGCCCGATGATGTCCTTGCCTTCGGCTTTCAGCTTCGCCGCGCGCGCGGTGACGGCAAGGGTGGGGGAGGGCTTGATGGCCTGTACGCGTCTGGAGAGTTCCAAGATATTTCCTTGCTGTTTAAACGTGAGGGCGAATTATACCCGCGCGGGAGAAAGAGTGAATCGGGGTGCAGAGAGAGGGAGCGTTTGTAGCCCGGATTGCATCCGGGCTACGCTGGCTCAATAGATGCTAAGGAATTATTTCTGAGGTTTTTCCGGTTTGCCGGATTTCTTCTGCTCGGCGAACTCGTTGTAGCATTCGATTCCGCAGAAATACTCGACATAATCTGCGCCTTGCGGTGTCAATGCCGCACTCAGGGGGATTTCTTTGTGGCACATGCTGCAGGAAACCATCTGGGGCTGGATTTCTGGATGTATCGGAGTAGCCATGTTATTACCTCCTGTCGGGTTCTTGTGATTCACCAAAAGTGATGCTACGCCTGGTGCGGTGTCACGTAAATAGCTCACCATGAAACCGCGCTTTCCCCCGCCATAATCAGGGGGCAGCCTGCCCCTATTTCCGCAACGCTGCAGTTGGGATGAACTATGGATTATTAGAGATTCCCTTGATGACCAGTGCCGCGCCGAACAAACTTTCCACCAGATACAGGATGCTCGATATCCCATGCCACATCTTGAAGCGCGGAGCCAATGTACTTTGCATCACGTCCGGTGAATGGGCTTGCAGTTTGATTTCCGCCATCAGGGGATAGATGCCGAACTGGAGCAGCAGCGTGATGGCGAGCATCGCTGCAACCAGCCAGAACACCCATTCACGCGCGGCGGCCTTGCCGGATATGGACAGGCGGTAGAGCAACAGATACGTTCCGCAAACGATCCCGATATAACCCATCACCGTGAGCATCTGCCCGGACAGCATCCCGGCGAGCTGCTTGTCCGGCTGGGCACGGAACAGGATGGATACGGCAATATAGCCTATGGCCCACAGTCCGCCGACCCAGGCGGTTATTGCCAATGAAGCGGTGTGATGAGCAAGGTTTTTCATGGGAGCCTCTAAAAATTCACATTTGCGAGCATCCGCTACGCGGATTGCCTGCTTACACCACTTCATCCCAAATGCTGCGTTGCGTAAAAAATTTAGTTTCGGCCAACCTGAAGGTTACCCTACACTGAAACTTCGTTTTCTTGCTTACATATAACACATATGCGGCGCTACGAAATTTTTTGCGAGCAGCCGCATGCGGCTTGCCTGCTTACCCCTTTTCCGCGCCTTGCCTTTGGGCGAACTCTGAATTTTTAGAGGCTCCCATCATGTGATGACGTTCAGCTTGTAGCCTGGATGCAGGCCGCAGGCCGGAATCCAGGGGAAATTGAGATGTTGAATCCCGGATTGCATCCGGGCTACGTTGGCATTTGTCGGGTTACCCCATAAAACCGCGCCCGAGGTACCAGAAAATAGCCGCGATCAGTCCGGATACGGGAATGGTCAGCACCCATGCCCAGACGATGCGCGAGGCGAGTCCCCAGCGCACTGCGGAAACACGGCGCGACAGGCCGACACCGACAATGGCGCCGGTGATGGTGTGCGTTGTCGAGACGGGGATGCCCATCCAGGTCGCAAGAAACAGCGTCACGGCGCCTGAAGTCTGCGCGCTGAAACCGCCCGTGGGCCTGATCTTGGTGATGCCCATGCCCATTGTTTTTACGATGCGCCAGCCGCCAAACAGGGTGCCGAGAGCCATGGCAACATGGCAGGAAATCACCACCCAGAACGGGACATGGAACCCGCCCTCCAGGTAGCCGTTGGCATACAGCAGGACGGCGATGATGCCCATGGTTTTCTGCGCGTCATTTCCGCCGTGGCCGAGGCTGTAGAGCGAAGAAGAGATGAACTGCAGCTTGTTGAACTTTCGTTCGGTCGGATAAGGCAACGCCTTCTCGAAAATCCAGAGCAGGGCGATGGCCATGACAAACGCCAGCAAAAGCCCGAACAGCGGGGACAGGATGGTTGCCAGCGCAGTCTTGATCAAGCCCTGCGCGATGATGGCGCTCCAGCCGGTCTTGGCCAGTGCCGCACCGACCAATCCCCCGACCAGCGCGTGCGATGAGGAGGATGGAATGCCGAACCACCAGGTGATGATGTTCCACGAGATGGCGCCGCATAGCGCGCCGAAGACCACCGCATTGTCGATGATGGCCGGCGAAACGATGCCGGAGCCGACGGTATTGGCCACATGCAGCCCGAAAATCAGGAAGGCAACGAAGTTGAAAAACGCGGCCCAGATGACCGCCGCATGCGGCGTCAACAGCCGGGTCGAAACCATCAGCGCGATCGAGTTTGCCGCATCGTGAAAACCGTTCATGAAGTCGAACAGGAGTGCCACGACGACCAGGATCGCCATGATCAGGAACATCTGTTCGTTCATATGCGTTCCAGCACTACCCCGTGAATGACATCGGCCGCGTCCTCGCAGCGGTCAACCGCCTCCTCGAAAAGTTCGTAGAGCTCCTTGGCGCGAATCAGCGCACGGGCATCCGAGACCTCGACAAAAAGCCGTGTCATCCCGGCGCGCATGACACTATCGGCTTCGCTTTCGATCTCGCCGATTTCCTGGCAGATTGTCAGGATGCGTTCGGCGTTATTCATGTCTGACAACAAAGCGACGGCCTCCTGAACCTTCTCCGTCGCGCGCAATGCAATCTGGCCGAGAGCCGCCATTTCCGGCGTGAATTCGCCGGGGCCATATAGCGCAGCACGTTGCGGAATGTCTTCCATGTAATCGATCATGTCATCCAGCGCCATGGCCAGATCCTTGATCTCCGACCGGTCGAAGGGCGTGATGAATGTCTTGTGCAGAGACAGAAGGATGCTCCTCGTGACTTCGTCCGCCTCGCCTTCGATCTTCCTGATTTCCTGGAAATGCTGATTGAAGGCCTCCGGATCATGCACCGAACTCATCTTTGCGAGAACCTTGGCACCGCGCACCGAACAGGCCGCCAGATCATTGAAGAGACAAAAATAATTGTCGCTGTTTGGCGACACCAGGGCAATCAGCCTGCTGAATAATCCACTTGCCATATTATTCCCTTTAGTTGCAGTTCGAGTTTTACCCGCTTCCAACCGTTGGATGGGCTTGATGTCTTGTATGCGAGTCGAGAGTTTCTGAATATTTTGTTGTTGTTTTAACGTGGGGCGAATTATACCCGCGCCGGGGAAAGAGTGAATCGGGGTGTGGAGAGGTGAGGGCGTTTGTAGCCTGGATGCAGCGTAGCGGAATCCGGGGAAGATGGGATGTTGAATCCCGGATTGCATCCGGGCTTGTATGATTCAACTCGCACCCATAGGGTGCCGGGGTGGAGGGACGATCCGGGCTATCTGCCGTTGTTGCGGACAGACTCAAGTAGCCATGTCCCCACCCTGTCTTCACTAACGTCGATTTGGGATGCA
Organism: Nitrosomonadales bacterium; assembly: GCA_016218445.1. Taxonomy (GTDB): domain Bacteria; phylum Pseudomonadota; class Gammaproteobacteria; order Burkholderiales; family Gallionellaceae; genus CAITJF01. The sequence goes on along the minus strand of JACREC010000008.1, from coordinate 1 downwards.
G
>JACREC010000039.1 GCA_016218445.1 Nitrosomonadales bacterium | reverse complement strand
TCGTGCTGCTGATTGACGAACGCCCCGAGGAAGTCACTGAAATGAGCCGCTCCGTGCGCGGCGAGGTGGTCGCCTCAACTTTCGACGAACCGGCCACGCGCCACGTGCAAGTCGCCGAGATGGTGCTGGAAAAAGCCAAGCGCCTGGTCGAACACAAAAAAGACGTGGTGATCCTGCTGGATTCCATCACCCGCCTGGCGCGCGCCTACAATACCGTGGTGCCGTCTTCCGGCAAGGTGCTGACCGGCGGTGTGGACGCGAATGCCCTGCAACGCCCCAAGCGCTTTTTCGGCGCGGCGCGCAACATCGAGGAAGGCGGCTCGCTCACCATCATCGCCACCGCGCTGGTGGATACCGGCTCGCGCATGGACGACGTGATTTACGAGGAGTTCAAGGGCACCGGCAATATGGAAATCCATCTTGATCGGCGCATGGCCGAAAAGCGCATCTACCCGGCGATCAACGTCAACCGTTCCGGCACGCGCAAGGAAGAGTTGCTGATCAAGGCCGACGTGCTGCAAAAAATCTGGGTGCTGCGCAAACTGCTCTACCCGATGGACGAGCTGGAAGCGATGGAATTCCTGCTGGACAAGATCAAGGCAACCAAGAACAACGCCGACTTCTTCGACTCCATGCGGCGTTAAAAACCATTTTGACGGCTGGTGCCGTTTGTGTATAATGCGCGGCTCTGTAAAACGGAGTTTCAGTGAAGGCTAACCTTCAGGTTATGCCGTAACTAAAACCGCATTCGAGCGAGGTTGTTATGTACGCAGTGATCAAGACCGGTGGCAAGCAATACCGCGTTACCGCAGGTGAAACCCTGAAAATAGAATCCGTCGGCGGCGAAGTCGGCAGCGCAATCGTGCTGGACAAGGTGCTGATGGTTGCCAATGGCGACAAGTTGTCTGTCGGCAAGCCCCTGCTGGCCGGCGCCACCGTTAGCGCAACCATCCTGTCGAACGGCCGCAATGACAAGGTAAAAATCTTCAAGATGCGCCGCCGCAAGCATTACCAGAAACACCAGGGGCATCGCCAGAACTACACTGAAATCCGTATTGACGGCATCTCTGCCTAAACATTAACTGGGCATAACGCTAAAGGAGCAGAACCATGGCATCAAAAAAAGGCGGCGGCAGTACCAGTAACGGCCGCGACTCACATTCAAAGCGCCTGGGCGTAAAAAGCTACGGCGGCGAACTCATCAATGCGGGCAGCATCATCGTGCGTCAGCGCGGTACCAAAATCCACGCCGGTGACAACGTCGGCATGGGCAAGGATCACACCCTGTTTGCCAAGATTACCGGCAAGGTGTTCTTCACCACCAAGGGGGCTACCCAGCGCAAGACAGTCTGCGTGGTCGCAGCTTAAGCGTTCCTGGCCAAGTACAATGAGCCCTATCGCAAGGTAGGGCTTTTTTGTTTCTAGCGGAAAAATAAAATAGAATTTCCAAATGAAGTTTATTGATGAATCCAGAATCGAGGTCATCGCAGGCGATGGCGGCAATGGCGCCGCCAGCTTCCGGCGCGAGAAACATATCGCCAAGGGTGGCCCGGACGGCGGCGACGGCGGGCGCGGCGGCAGCGTGTATGCACTGGCCGACCGCAACATCAATACGCTGGTGGATTACCGCTTCGCGCGCCATCATCGCGCCAAGAACGGCGAATCCGGGCGCGGTGCGGACTGTTATGGCAAGGGCGCAGACGACGTGATTCTGCGCATGCCGGTCGGCACAGTCATCACCGACCTCAACACCGGCGAACTTATTGCCGACCTCGCCCACGACGGACAAAAGGCGCTGCTCGCCCAGGGCGGCAAGGGCGGGTTGGGCAATCTGCACTTCAAATCCAGCACCAACCGCACGCCAAGGCTATGCACGCCGGGCGAAGAAGGCGAACGGCGCGAGTTGCAACTGGAACTGAAAGTACTGGCCGACGTTGGCCTGCTGGGCATGCCCAACGCGGGCAAGTCCACCTTCATCCGTGCGGTCTCCGCCGCGCGCCCAAAAGTGGCCGACTACCCCTTCACCACGCTGCATCCCAATCTGGGCGTGGTGCGCGTGTCGGCTGAAAAGAGCTTCGTGATTGCCGACATTCCCGGCCTGATCGAAGGTGCGGCGGAAGGCGCCGGGCTGGGACACCAGTTTCTGCGCCATTTGGCGCGCACCCGCCTGCTGCTGCATCTGGTGGATATCGCCCCGATGTACGAGGGCACCGACCCGGTGCATGAGGCTCATGCCATATTAAACGAGCTGAAAAAATACGACGAGGCCTTGTACCACAAGCCGCGCTGGCTGGTACTGAACAAGCTGGATCTGCTGCAGGACAAGGATGAAAAAGTCGCCGCCTTCCTGCGCGAATTCGGCGACCACACACGCCACTTTGCCATTTCCGCGATTAACGGCGATGGCTGCAAGGAACTGACCTACGCTATCATGGAACATCTGGAACAGGTTGCCAAACTGGAACAAGCGGCCATTGCCGAAAACGAAGTTTCAGTGGAGGCTAACCTTCAGGTTATGCCGTAACTAAAACGAAGTTTCAGTGGAGGCTAACCTTCAGGTTATGCCGTAACTAAAATGCGCAAGAAAGCGATATTCCTGTACTCTAATACGCCATGAAAAACGTCCTGACCCACTGCAAGCGTATCGTCGTCAAAGTCGGCAGCAGCCTGGTTACCAACCATGGCGAGGGGCTGGATACGCGTGCCATCGGCAACTGGGCGCAGCAGATCGCCACCTTGCGCGCGATGGGGCTCGAAGTGGTATTGGTTTCCTCCGGTGCGATTGCGGAAGGCATGCAACGCTTAGGCTGGAAACAGCGCCCCAGCGCCGTGCATGAATTGCAGGCCGCCGCTGCGGTGGGGCAGATGGGCCTGGTGCAGGTGTATGAAAGCTGCTTCCGCGAGCATGGCCTGCACGCAGCGCAGGTGCTGCTCACCCACGCCGACCTCGCCGACCGCGAGCGCTACCTCAACGCCCGCTCCACCCTGCGCACGCTGCTGCACCTGAATGTTGTCCCCGTCATCAACGAGAACGACACGGTGGTTACCGACGAAATCAAGTTCGGCGACAACGACACGCTGGGCGCGCTGGTCGCCAATCTGATCGAGGCTGATGCGCTCATTATCCTCACCGACCAGACCGGCCTGTACACTGCCGACCCGCGCAAAAACCCCGATGCAAAATTGGTCAGCCTGGCGCAGTCAGGCGATGAAAAACTGGAAGCCATGGCGGGCGGCGCAGGCAGCCAGATCGGGCGCGGCGGCATGATCACCAAAGTGCTGGCCGCCAGGCGCGCGGCGCGCAGCGGCGCGCACACCGTCATCGCCTCCGGCCACGAACGCGACGTGCTGCCGCGCCTGATGCGCGGCGAGAGCATCGGCACCCTGCTCGAAGCCCAAGCCCTGTCGCTGGCCGCGCGCAAACAATGGCTGGCAGACCATCTGCAAGTCAGTGGCAAGGTGGTGCTGGATGCAGGCGCGGTGCGCGCCCTGTGCAGCGAAGGCAAAAGCCTGCTGCCGATCGGGATTACCGAGGTCGTCGGCGAATTCGAGCGCGGCGCGGTGGTCGCCATCCTGAGCGAAGACGGCCAGGACATCGCGCGCGGCCTGATCAACTACAATGCAACGGAAGCACGCCGCATCGCCCGCCACTCCAGCCATGAGATTGAAACGATCCTGGGCTATGTGGATGAACTGGAAATGATACATAGGGACAACCTTGTCTTGCTGTGAGCAACAGCAAGACAAGGTTGCGGTGGAGACTAACTTTGTAAGTTATGTCGGAACCACAACCTGGTGTTGTAAGCAACGCCAAGTTGCTTATAACACCAAGTTGCGGTGAAGACCAACCTTTCCCCCGCAAGCCGCAAGTAAAACCGCAGCCAGAATCAGCCTGGAAAATACTCTGCTTTGATTGTGACGAATGGTGCCGCCTATCGGATTCGAACTGATGACCTACCGCTTACAAGGCGGTTGCTCTACCAACTGAGCTAAGGCGGCGATACAACATTGGCGGATATTCCAGAAGACTTACCACGCTGAAAAAACCCGTTTGAAACTGTGGTAGGCCGTGCCAGATTCGAACTGGCGACCAACGGATTAAAAGTCCGCTGCTCTACCGGCTGAGCTAACGACCCACATCCCTGATCAGGGAAGCGCGCATTATACGGATTAGCCAATTACTGTCAACGCAACAGCACACCTCATACACGGCGATAGCGCGTCGGATCGGCCATTCCAGCGGCCTCGAAGCCAGCACGGCGCAACCGGCAGGAGTCACACACACCGCACGCGCGGCCCTTCCCGTCGGCCTGATAGCAGGATACTGTCAGGCTGTAATCCACGCCCAACTGTGCCCCGCGCTTGATGATGCCGGCCTTGGACAGGTGCAGCAAGGGCGCGTGCAAGGTCAGGCGCTTGCCCTCGACCGCGGCCTTGGTGGCGAGATTGGCCATGCGTTCGAAAGCCACGATGTATTCGGGACGGCAATCGGGGTAGCCGGAGTAGTCCACCGCATTCACTCCGATGAAAATGTCCTGCGCCTGCAACACTTCCGCCCAGGCCAAAGCCAGCGACAACATGATGGTGTTGCGCGCCGGCACATAGGTAAGCGGAATACCTTGCGTCGGCTGCTCCGGCACGGCAATGCGCGCGTCAGTCAGTGCGGAGCCGCCGAACCCGGTGAGATCAATGCTGATGACACGCTGCTCGGCCGCACCCAGCGCCTGTGCCACGCGCCGTGCCGCAGCCAGTTCGGCATGATGCCGTTGCCCGTAATCCACGCTCAACGCATAACAGGCGAAATTCTGTTGCCGCGCCAGTGCCAGAACAGTAGCGGAGTCCAGCCCGCCGGATAATAAAATTACAGCTTTTTTCATGTCACGGGTTCAATGCATGATGGAATGGCATTGTGTGTTTCTTTTCCGAAGAATATCTCAAACCGGGTTTGATGGCGATGATCTCACGACTAATTCACAATAAGCTTTTTCCGGCAGCCTGTTAGAATCAGCAGGCAAAGCAAACGGCATCACTTACCCGAGGAATAAAAATATGAACTCCGCGCGCCGCTATACACTAACCCTCTCCTGCCCGGACCGCGTGGGCATTGTCGCAGCGGTGAGCGGCTTTGTCGCGCAACATAACGGCTGGATCGTGGAAGCCAGTTACCACACCGATCAGGAAACTCGGCGCTTTTTCATGCGTCAGGAGATTCTCGCTGACTCATTGCCTTTTGATGTGGTTGAATTCCACGCGCGCTTTTCTGAACTGGCGGGCAAGTTCAACATGGACTGGCGGGTCAGCGATTCTGCGCAGAAAAAACGCGTGGTGATTCTGGTAAGCAAGCAGGACCACTGCCTGAACGATTTGCTGCACCGCTGGCGCAGCGGTGAATTGCAAGTGGATATCCCCTGCGTAATTTCCAACCATGAGGATTTGCGCGGCTTCGTCGAATGGCATGGCATTCCGTTTCACTACGTGCCCATGCAAGATAAGGCGGGGCATGACAAGTCCACCGCGTTTGAAAAAATCGCCGCCCTGTTTGAGCAGCAGCAGGGCGACACACTGGTGCTGGCGCGCTTCATGCAGATACTGCCGCCGTCTTTATGCCAGCGTTATGCCGGGCGCGTGATCAACATCCACCACAGCTTCCTGCCTTCCTTCGCCGGCGCCAGGCCCTACCACCAGGCCTATCAGCGCGGCGTGAAGCTGATCGGCGCGACCTGCCATTATGTGTCCGAAGAACTGGATGCCGGGCCTATCATCGAGCAGGACACCATGCGCATTGACCACGGCGATACCGTCGAGGACATGGTGCGCTACGGCAAGGATATCGAGAAAGCCGTACTGGCGCGCGGCCTGCGCTACCATGTCGAGGACCGCGTGCTGGTGTGCGGCAACAAGACGATAGTGTTTCGCTAGCTCACGCTGCGCTAGCTCGATCTACAAACTTGAGGGAGAAACAAGCCGCCTGCGCAGCACCACCATATGCGAATGTTCGAAGCCCAGCTTCTGGTAATGGAGCCAGTCGACGGACGCTTGTTCAGTGGTTTGCACAGCTGTGGGTGCGTATTCGACAACCGCCTGTACTTGGCCAGAACCAATACGCCATCCACATATTCTCGATGGGGTTTACCTGTCTGGAAGAGAGAACGCAGCGCTTATCTGCCGAACCATGACGGCACAGATCTTCTGGATGTTTGCCGAGAGAGAAACATTGGCAAGTTGGTTGCACGCACCGATTAGAACTTGAATTCACACCACAACCATGTCTTTTTAGTATTGACATTGGTGGCAAAGGTAGTAGCTGCTATGCCTTTGGCTTTATAGTCTGCGTATTTCAACCCAATCGTGTAGTTCTTGCCGAAGGCCTTTGTTGCCATGAGGTTCCATTCTGTCCCAAAGTTGGAGATTTGGATCACGGTGGTTTTGTCCGCACGGTAGTCGTGATAGACCGCTTCAAGATTGAATCCGGCCAACTTGGTTCCTGCCGACACATAGGTATCCTTCAGACCTTGTGCAGGCGTGGTCAGGAACATATCGGCCCAGCCATTAAAGCTATGCAGCGTAGCCAGCGGAGTCGAGAAGGATTTTTGTACAATCGTAGTTGTGCCCTTAGTGTTAGCACCGGTATCGGTGCCCAATACTTCATAACCCAGCTTGAATACTGCACTGGTAATGTCTATGCCGCCTTCCAGAAAAGTGTAGTTGGTTTTGTAGTTGACCGTGTTATTGCCACCATCAGACTGGGACGCAAATTCCGCCGTGTACAGCAGCTTATTGCCGCCCATCGGCGCGCTGCCGTTCAGCCGGAGACCGTAGGTATCCGTCGAGAAAAGATTGAACTTATCATCGGTGTCGGTGTAATCCAGCAAATAGGCGTAGCCAACCACTTCGGCGAAGCTCCAGCCCTTGTAATTCACGTTAAAGATGGGCGACCGCATCTTCGCGTTACCCGCAGTGGTGAAAACGGTGGGAGTAAGAGAATTATCACTGAACACGCGATTGACGTTGGTGATATAACCAGCCGTAAGCGTGGTGCTGGGCAGCGATTTGTTGACCAGCGTGAAGGAATCAAAAGTCTGCTCGTTCTGGCGCCAGCCCACGTTGCCGATAAAGCGGTCATTATCCAGCTTGATGCGCTGACGGCCCCACTTTGCGTTCGTATTGGCGACGCCGCTGAAGCTCAGGTAGGCCTGGTTCACTTCAGTGGCTTCCGGATCGGCTACGGTAGCATATTGAGTCAGGCCATTTGCCTTGCTGTCGTAGTTATCGCCGCCTAAAGTTTTCAGCGTTTCTGCTTCAATCATCGCGCCGAAACCGTTGAATGTCCCGGTTTCATAGCCCAAGCGCAGGCGCACCGTTGAGGCATTCGCGGTAAGCTTCCCCACCTGGCTGACGCCTTCATAGCGGTATTGCAAATTGGCAGAAGCTTTCCCGCCGGTCAATGCGTCAGTCAGCGTATCCGCTGCCCAAACGCTTTGTGTGAATAGAAGCGCTGACAAGGCAGCGATACTAGATACAGGGTACCTCTTGAGTAACACGGCATTCTCCAAAATAAATTTGCTACACTTAAAGTCAAAATCGCGTTGCCCACGTGCCAAGAGCGCGTGGAATGCAAGTTTAAAGTTATAAAAATGATTCATCTGGCTCTTCCATGGGTAACTTGAGCCGGATACAGGTCAAGTCCGCCGCAATGGAAATAGACAGCGATCTTGAAATGGTCACGATTTTTATCAACGCTCAACTTTCTAAATCACTTTCAATATTCTTGACTGTTACTTCTGAAGCCTTCGTTGCCGTGTGTGAACCCGATGCGAACCAGTAGGCAGTGGCCATAAAGAGGGTACCGCTGATCGTATTGCCCAATGTCACCCATAACAGGTTGTGTCCCATGCCCGCCAGGCTGACGGTATCAGGATGTTCGCCCAGCAGCGCGATGGCAAAGATCGTCATGTTGGCAATGGAGTGCTCATAACCGCTGGCGATGAACGCGAACAGGCACCAGAAGATCACCCCCAGCTTCGCTGTATCGCTGGAGGTACGATTCGCCATCCAAATTGCCAGGCACACCAGCCAGTTACATAATATCCCACGCATGACCAACTCAAAAGCAGGCGCATTCATCTTGGCGCCGGCTACCTTAAACAACAGCGGAGCACCGTCGGAGAGCAGCACGCCACCGCCGCCCGCAACGAAGATCAGTGCCAGAAAGATTGCACCTGCCAGGTTACCGATCCAGCCTATCGTCCAAACCTTGCCGAGATCAGCAAGTCCAACCCGGCGACACAACCAGCCGATGGGCATGATCATGGTGTGCCCCGTATACAGCTCCGAACCGGCGAAGACCACCAGCGTGAGCGCAATACCGAAAGATGAACCCATGATGAGTTTCTGGTAGGCCGGATCGACCTTGGCGCCGACACTGAAAATCAGGATGATACCCAACCCGACATAAGCCCCCGCCATCATGGCGGCAACAAAAAAGGATGGCATGGAAGCACGCACGGCAGCGGCCTTGTGTTCCGCTGTTACTGCGAATTTCTGGATCGTATCGAGATACATGGCCAATTTCCTTTATGAGTAATTTAATTCAGGAGCTACAGATTTTTCTGGTTGGCGAGAATAGTTTCTGCAATTGAGCTTTGTTAATCCGCAACCTTTTTTACTTCGAACATCAAGAGAGATTGAGATACACCTCGCCCTTGTCCACGCGCGCCCGATAGCGGTGCGTGCATCCCTTATCAGGCGCGACAGCTTCCCCGCTGTCGAGCTGCACCGTTAATCCGTGCAGCGGGCAGGTCACCTTGCGGTCAAACACGATGCCCTGCGATAGCGGTCCGCCCTTGTGCGGGCACTGGTCTCTCAGCGCAAAAACCTCGTCCGAGCCGCTGCGAAACACCGCGACATCACCCTTCCCGGTTTGCACCACCCGTGAACCCAGTCTGGGGATTTCTTCCAGCGCGCATACTTTTTTCCATTCACTCATATCTATTCCCTAATGTGCATTCAACGAATGAAATTTGATGGGCGCGTACTCCCGCGTTTCCATGCCGCGCACGCGTTCCTGCCATGGGTCTTTTTCATCGCGCAGCGCATCTTTAAGTCGTTCATAAAGAACCTTGCGCCCTGCAGCGTCTTCCACGATGCGTTTCTTCACATAGTCCATGCCGACGCGCTGCACCCAGTGCACGGTGCGGTCGAGGTAACGCGCCTCTTCGCGGTAGAGCTGGATAAAGGCGCTTGCATATTCCATCACTTCCTCCGCGCTCTTCACCTTGACGAGAAACAGCGATACCTCCGCCTTGATGCCGCCATTGCCTGCGACGTAGATTTCCCAGCCCGAATCAACGCCGACAATGCCGACATCCTTGATGGTGGCTTCGGCGCAGTTGCGCGGACAACCGGACACGGCGAGCTTGACCTTGTGCGGCGCCCACATGCGGTCGAGCGCCTTCTCCAGGACGATGCCCATATTGGTCGAATCCTGTACACCGAAACGGCACCACTCCGAGCCGACGCAGGTCTTGACCGTGCGGGTCGACTTGCCGTAAGCAAAACCGGATGGCATGTCGAGATCTGCCCAGACTTTTGGCAAGTCTTCTTTTTTCACGCCGAGCAAATCAATGCGCTGGCCGCCGGTGACCTTTACCGTCGGCACGGCATATTTCTCCGCTACTTCGGCGATGCGCTTCAGTTGCGCGGGTGTTGTTATTCCGCCGTAGATGCGCGGCACGACCGAGTAAGTGCCGTCCTTCTGGATATTGGCATGAGCGCGCTCGTTGATGAAGCGCGACTGCGGGTCATCCTGGTAGTCATGCGGCCATGCGCATAACAGGTAGTAGTTGAGCGCTGGGCGGCAGGAAGCGCAGCCGTTAACATTACGCCACTCAAAAAAACTCATTGCCTCCGGAATGGATTTCAACTTGCGCTCGATGATCGCCTTGCGTATCTCTTCGTGGGTGTAGTCGGTGCAGCTGCAAACTGGCTTTCTGCTGACATCCGCAGGCTGGTAGGCGCCGCCTATGGTGGAAGCGAGTATCTGCTCCACCAGGCCGGTGCATGAACCGCAGGAGGCGGACGCTTTGGTGTGCTTGCGCACATCATTCAGGGTGAACAGGCCTTTCTCCTTGATCGCCTTGACGATAGTGCCCTTGCACACGCCGTTGCAGCCGCACACTTCCATGTCGTCCGGCATGGACGCTGCATTGCTTTGTCCCTGATGCCCGCTGTTGCCGAGATGACTCTGGCCTGACATCAGGCGGTCGCGCGATTCGCGGATATTCTGGCCGTCGCGCAGTAACTGGAAATACCATGACCCGTCTGCGGTATCGCCATAGAGCACGCTACCGACAATCTTGTCGTCCTTGACCACCAGTTTTTTGTAAACACCGGCGGCTGGATCGCTCAACACGATTTCCTCCACGCCCTCGCCGCCCGTGAAATCGCCAGCGGAAAACAGATCGATGCCGGTGACCTTGAGCTTGGTCGACGTCACCGAGCCGGTATAGCGGCTGATGCCGAGCTGCGCCAGATGATTGGCGCACACCTTGGCCTGCTCGAACAGCGGCGCCACCAAGCCGTAGGAGATACCACGATGCGACACGCATTCGCCGACCGCGTAGATGCGCGGGTCATAAGTCTGTAGGGTGTCGTTCACCACCACGCCGCGGTCGCAATGCAGGCCGGCGGCTTCGGCCAATCCGGTGTTGGGGCGGATGCCGACCGCCATCACCACCAGATCGGCGGGCAGTGTTTCACCATCCCCTTCGGCATTGCTCAGGGCAGGCTTTAACTTGATTGCGCAGACGCGTCCCGATTCCCCGGCGATCAGTTCCGCAGTCTGTTTTTCCAGCAGAAATTTGAGTCCTTTGGCTTCCAGCGATTGCTGCAACAGGCCGGCAGCGGTGCGGTCGAGCTGGCGTTCCATCAGCCACGGCATCAGGTGCACCACGGTTACGTCCATGCCGCGCAGCTTGAGGCCGTTGGCCGCTTCCAGCCCGAGCAACCCGCCGCCGATCACCACCGCGTGGCGGTAGCGCGATGCGGCTTCTATCATTTCGCCAGTGTCCTTGATGTCGCGGTAGGAAACCACGCCGGGCAAAGATTTGCCCGGCACCGGCAGCATGAACGGATTGGAACCGGTCGCGAGCAGCAGCCGGTCATAATCGGCTTCGCTGCCGTCGGCGGCGACTACCTTGCGCCGCATGCGGTCGATCTGCGTCACCTTCTTGTTCAGATGCAGAGTGATGCCGTTCTGTGCGTACCAATCGACATCGTTCAGCATGATGTCCTTGATCGTCATTTCTCCGGCGAGCACCGGTGACAGCAGGATGCGGTTGTAGTTTCCGTACGGTTCGGCGCCGAACACGGTAATGTCGTATAAATCCGGGGCGAGCTTGAGCAATTCTTCCAGCGTGCGTATCCCGGCCATGCCATTGCCGATGACTACCAACCTTGTTTTTTTCGTAACTGTCATGCCATCATTCCGGTAAAAACGTCGTTCTATCCTTAAGCTGTAGCGGTGCCTTGTCTAACCTTCATTGACCCATCGCTGCTTATTGCATAGCAATAGTCATGCCAAACATCTCGGTAACCATATTTCCTGTGCTGCATGCGATTGACAGTGGCTACAGCAATACAGCACTGTCACAATTCGGCGCACCTGCGGTGCGTTGTGCATACAGTTGGTGCAACAGGCGTTAATGCGCTCAGGAAAACTCAAAAAATAGGGCACCGCGAGGTGCCCTTCTGTTTTTCGAATTCCCGGGTTACAGGCTGTAAGCGCGTTCGCCGTGTG
>JACREC010000038.1 GCA_016218445.1 Nitrosomonadales bacterium | reverse complement strand
ATGAGGCGTTAAAGCATGGCTTGGTCACAAACATTACAGGATGCATCCTTCAAGGGCATCGTTTTCGAGGTCGTCAAAACCGACGACAGCTCGGAACGAGCCATCGCCGAACATACCTACCCTTATGTGGACGGCTCCGATATCGAGGACATGGGACGCGGTGCGCGGCGCATCAGCGTCGAGGCGGTTTTTTATGGCGACGATTATGAGACACGGTTGCAGAAGTTCCTCGCGGTGCTGGACCAGGCGGGAGCTGGCGAATTCATCCATCCTGTTTTTGGCTCCATCAAGAATGCCCAGGCTGCACGCTCTTCCGTCCACCACGATGCCGAAAGCCCGGATTACGCGTCGGTACCTGTCGAGTTCATCGAGTCAACGCCGGGCAATCCATTCTTCGACCGCAGCCTGCCCTCGCAGATGGCTGATGCGGTCCAGCAACACGGGGTGTTGGCCACCGCATCCGCATCGGCTGCCGCTGCGGCTCTTATAGAGCGTCTGAGCGCCGCCAATCCGCTGGCCGGGCTGGATGCGCTGCGCGACACATTGACCGCGCCGCTGCTGGCGATTGCCGCTCAGACCGGCGTGGTGCTGTCCGGCCTCGACGTGCTGGCTTACCCGCGCGCGTGGGGGAACGACATCGCGGCGCTGGTGGACGGCATCCTGGATGTGCGCGATTTCGGTAGCCGTTTGGCCGCAGACTGGGCGAGCATCCAGAGCGACCTCAACGCATTTTCAATTTTCAGCGCGCCGCCATCAACCGCAACCGTTCCCGCGCCCGCACAGATCACCTCCGGCAGCGTCCCAACCGAAGCGCAGGCCATCGCCGCTACGTCGGCCACGATTCAGGTCAACACCGCAGTCGGGCTGGCAAACGCAGCCAGTTACGTGCTGGCCAGCGAGGCCGCCACGCCGACACTGTCGCCGGTCGAGATCGAGGCCATCTGCAACAAGGCGCGCATTGCCCTTGATGTCGCCATCGAGCAGGTGCGCGCGATCTACGGCATCGAGCAGAGCCGGACGATCACGGAACCGCTGAAAGACCAGGGATTGGCGGTTCAGGAGGCGGCGCGCTCGATCATCGAGGCGCGTCCGCCGCTTATGCTGCGCACGGTGGAGGCGCCGGGGAATTTCAGACTGCTTGCGCATTTGTGGTACGCCGACCATACCCGCGCTGCGGAGTTGTTTCGATTGAACGGCGCGCGCAGCCCGTTCGTTGAAGTTGGGGATCGCGTCCATGCCTACGCCAGTTAATGCGCTCTCCCTCTGGGTGAAACAACTAGCCATTCGACTAGGCTGCAAAAAACCGCAGCCAAGTCGCTGGTTATCCCCAACCCTCTCCCGCAAGCGGGCGAGGGAGCAATGGAGAAAAGCAATATGCTGACTCCCGATACTGTCGAGCTACTGATTGCAGGCAAGGCGCACGGCGACTGGTCGGGCTATGAGATCGACTCAGACCTGCTCACGCCGGCCGATGCCTGGCATGTCACGCTGGGCATGACCGACGGCAGGATGCCGCCGGTCGTGGCGGCAGGCGCGCCGGTGGTGGTGAAGATCGGCGGCGAGACGGTAATGACCGGGCGGGTGGATGAGATCAGCCATCAGGTCGGCAAGGCCTCGCATACTTTCACCATGTCCGGCCGGGATCAGGCCGCCGTGCTGGTGGACTGCTCGGCTCCGGTGTTCGTGGCCAGGATGGCGTCCCTCAATGAGATCGTCGCCAAGATCGTGCGCCCGCTGGGCATCACGAAGATACACCCAGATGCTGAAAATATACGTACCCGCGAGAAAATCAACATCGAGCCGGGCGACAGCGCATGGGACGCGCTGGCGCATGCCGCCGAGGCGAACGGGCTGTGGCCGTGGTTCGAGCCGGATGGCACGCTGGTGATCGGCGGGCCGGATTATTCCGCGCCGGTGGTGGCCACGCTGGTGCTGCGCAAATCAGGCAAGGGAAACAATGTCATCGGCCTAGCCAAACAGGAATCGGTGCATGGCCGTTATTCCGAAGTGACCGTGCTGGGTCAGACGCACGGCACCGAACAAGAGCAGGGCAAGCACGCGCTGCGCGGCAGTTGGAAAGATGATGGCGTGAGCTGGTACCGCCCCAAGGTCGTGACCGATCACGAGGCGGACAGCCACGCCGTATGCGTCGACCGCGCGCACAAGCTGATCTCCGACAGCCGCCTGAATGGGATGAGTCTTTCCGCGATGGTCTACGGCCACCGCATCGCCGCACCCGGCCAGCCATCTGACGGGCTGCTGTGGAAGCCCGGCCAACGCATCCGCGTGATCTCCGAGCCGCACAACCTGGACGCGATCTATTTTCTGATGGCGCGCAAGTTCACCCGCAGCCGCATGGACGGCACGCGCACCGCGCTAACGCTGAAGGAAGACGGCATGTGGGTGCTCGATGCGCACCCGCACAAAAATAAGCACCGGCGCGGCAAGAACAACCTGCCCGGCAAGATCATCGACGTAAGCGGAGGCGCGCAATGATCAAGCAGGCGCCCTCTCCTCAATCCTCTCCCGTAAACGGGAGAGGAGGCGAACGAGAAAAACATGATTAAGACTTTGGACGCCCGCATTCGCCGCTATCTCTCCGGCATCCGCCTCGCCTTCCGTGGCGTGATCACGCTGGTCAAGTCCGCTGGCGCGGTGCAATTCGTGCAGCTCGATGGCGTGTCCGGTGAGCAGTTGCAGAATAACGAGCTGTTCCAGCAATTCGGCTACACCAGCAACCCGCCCGTCGGATCAATGTGCATCGTGTTGCCGATCGGCGGCAAGACCGCGCACGGCATCATCATCGCCACCGAGCACGGCACCTATCGACTTAAAAATCTGGCCAGCGGCGAGATGGCGATCTACAACCAGTGGGGCGATCATGTGACGCTCAAGGCAGATCGCCGCATGCAGGTGGTCAGCTCTGTTGCGGTGGACATCACCACGCCCACGGTGAACATGAGCGGCAACCTCAACGTAACGGGCAACATCATCGCCCAAGGCGACATCAGCGACCATAACAACAAGAGCATGCTCGGCATGCGTAACACCTACAACAGCCACACGCACAGCGACCCGCAGGGCGGCAGCGTGGGCACGCCGACTGGGCAGATGTGATGGACGCGCTGATCGATTCGTCCACCAGGGACTACACGTTGAGCAACGGCGCGGCTTTGCGCGATCCGGCCGGCGGCCTGTCCAATTCCTGCTACCTGCGCCTGAGCGTGCCGCTGGGCAGCTACTGGCCGGACAAGAACTTCGGCAGCCGCCTGCACGAACTCCAGCGCGAAAAGGATGTCGCGCGCGTGGCCATGCTGGCCAGGCAGTACGCCGAGCAGGCGCTCGCGCCGATCCTGGCCGATGGCCGCGCCACACAAATCAACGTGTCCACCGAGCGCGCCGCCGGCCGCCTCAACCTGTTGATCGAGGTCACGGAGTCCAGCGGCGAAACGTTAACTTTCAAACATCCGGTCGGAATTATTTAATTATTTAACGATGCTGCGCATCTCCAAACCATAATGACCATCCCGACAAAAGACTACCGCCAGATCCGCGCCGACATCCTGCGCGACATCGCCAACCAGCAGCCTGCCGCCTACACCGGCGAGGATTCAGACTTCGCGGTGCGCGCGAATGCGGTGGCATCCAGCATAGAGGGCTTGTACGAACATCAGAAATGGATCGTGCGCCAGTTCTTCCCGGACACCTCTGACAGCGACTACCTGGAGCGCCACGCCAGCCTGCGCGGCATCACGCGCAAGGCCGCAGCGTTTGCCACCGGCACGATACGCTTCTCCGGCACTGCCGGAAGCAACGTGCCGATCGGCACCGAGGCCAAAACCAACAGCGGCATCGCCTTCGTCGCCACCGCATCCGGTGTGATCGGCGCGGGGGGCACGGTGGACATCGCCGCGCAGGCGGTGCTGGCCGGGTTGGCCGGCAATCAGGCAGCCGATACCGCGCTGACGCTCAGCGCAGCGCCCTCTGGCGTGCTGGCGCAAGCCTCCATCGTCGCCATGACCGGCGGCACAGACATCGAGAGCGATGCCGAGCTGCTGGCGCGCGTGCTGTACGACCTGCGCCTGCCGCCGCTCGGCGGCGCAAAGCACGATTACTTCGCCTGGGCGATGGAAGTGCCTGGCGTGGCCGACGCCTATGTGTTCACCCAGCGGCGCGCGATCAATGGCGTGGACGTGGTGATCGAGACAGCAGGCGGCCTGCCTGGTGCGCAATTGATCGCAGATGTGACGGCCTATATCGACAGCGTGCGCCCGGCGTGCGTCGACCTGCTGGTGGTGGCGCCGACGCTGGTGACGGTCAACATCGTCGCCGTGCTGACGCTGTCCGGCACCACGCTGGCCGACGCCACGACGCGTATCAACAGCGTGCTGCAAACCTACTTCGCCACGCTGCACGTCGGCGATGCGGTGACGCGCGCCAAACTGATCAGCCTGATGATGGGCGTCAAGGGCGTGACGGACGTGAGCCTGACTGCTCCGGCCGCCAACGTCGTGCCGTTGGCCGATGCCACCCACTCTGAACTGGCCGCACTCGGCACGGTGACGCTGACATGATCCATGCCGAACTGTTAAAGCGCCTGCTGCCGCCGGTCGCCTACGATTCGAACGCCCCGCTGCTCGCCGCCGAACTGGACGCGGAAGGCGCGGCGCTGGATGCTGCGCAGTTTGCCGCCGAGCTGATCCTGACCGAGGCCGACCCGCGCACCACCTACGAGATACTCGCCGACTGGGAGCGTGTCTGCGGCCTGCCGGGCGATTGCGCGCTGCTGGCCGGGATCGACTTCACCTTCGAGCAGCGCCGCGCGGCCATAATCACCAAGCTCACCGAACGCGGCGGCCAGTCGCGCGCCTACTTCATCGCGCTGGCCGCGCGGCTCGGCTTCACCGTCACCATCACCGAATTCCACGAATGGTCGGTCAACGACGATGTCGAGGCGCTGCTCGAAGGCGCGGAATGGAACTTCGCCTGGCAGATCAACGCGCCGCTCAACACCGTGATCGACTGGACGGTCGAGAGCGATGTCGAGATGCCGTTCGCGGTATGGGGCAACGCGCTGCTGGAATGCGCGATCACCGAAGATAAACCGGCGCACACCGTGGCGCTTTTCGCTTACTCATAAAAGGAGAACTACATGGACAATAGAGCATGGTCATCCGGCGCTTCGGCGTCTCCACCCAGCGCGCCGGCCTCGCCGTCGATGGGTTACCCGACTGCGGGAGATCCGCTGGCCAGCATGCCGGCCACCAAGGGTGGCGCGTACTGGTTCCACCAGATCGGCGAAGAGCTGCGCGCCGTGCAGGTCGCCGCAGGCATCACGCCAAGCACGGCCAGCACTTCTCAATTGCTCGAAGCAATCCAGCGCCTGATCGATGCTCAATCCGGCAATTACGCGCTCGACACCGGCGCGGCCAACGCCTACGTGGTCGCGCTCAGCCCGGCGATCACGGCCTACACCGACGGCATGACCGTGCGAGTTAAGGCAGCCAACGCCAATACCAACGCATCGACGCTGAACGCGGGTGCTGGTGTAGTGGCGCTGTGCAACGATGTGGGTGGCGCGCTCGCTGGCGGAGACGTTCCCGCCGGTGGCATCTTTGAGGTCACCTACATCCTCTCTGAGAATAAGTTCCGCATCACCTCGCTGGTGCAGTCGCAGGGCGATGCGCGCTATGCGGCGCTGGCTGGTTTGGTCACACAAGTTTTTAGCGTTGCTACCCCGAACGCCGCATCCCACGCCGTACCTGCCGATAACTTGCTCGGTGATAATGCCGTCATCAACGGTGAAATGGCTATCGACAGTCGCAACGGTGGGGCTGCAAAAACGATCACCTCTACAGTGTCAATAATAGACTTCCCCGTGGATAGATTTTACGGACTAATTGCGGGTGCTTCGATAACCGCGCAGCGCATCGCCGGTTCCGGTCCTTTCAAGTATGCACTTAGATTAACCGGTGGCGCAGGTAACACAGGTGCTTATATAGGGACTCGTCTTAAATCAACCAACTGCGCAAAATTTACCTCACAGGCAGTTGCATTGTCAGCAAGGTTGTCCCTTTCCGTTCCCTCAAATGTGACGTGGACGGCTTACTCTGCAAATTCTACTGATGCTTTTGCAAGTCTGACCCAGATAGCAACTGGTAATTTCGCCGTAACCGCGACCCCGACCGACTTCTTGGCTGCGTTTAATGCCGGTGCAAATGCGGGTAACGGAATCTTAATTCAATTTTCCTTCGGGGCTATGACTGACGGAATCACAGCAAGCATAACTGGAGTGCAGCTAAAGCTGGGAAGCGCACCGGCAAGATTTAACCATCGCATGAATGAAGAACAGCTTTGCCAAGCCTATCACTGCAATACTTATTCGAACGGTGTTGCGGAGGGTACAGCAACCACTATTGGATCACAGATCATGATTCCACAGGGGGCTCTGGCGGGTTATGCTGTTACAAATTATAGATTTCCTGTGTCGATGCAAGCTATTCCGACTGTTACTTTCTATTCCCCAGCATCTGGTGCCACTGGTAATTGGCGCCGGTCGGCAGGCGGTGCCGATACCCCCGTAGTCGTATCGGGGAATTCTGGAATAAGCACCGAAGGCTGTAGTTGTCATAACAGCAGCGCGACGGTGACACCAGGTGAACAAATCTATGGCCATATTGTGGCGGACGCGGAGCTATAACCATGTACAGATTAACTCAAAACCAGAATACGATTATTCGCATAAGTGACAACGCAAATATTCCTGCCGATCCTGCGAATAAGGATTATCAGGAGTATCAGGCCTGGGTGGCGGCGGGCAACACGCCGCTTCCTGCGGATGCTCCATGAAGCTCGCCGTCATCTTCGGAGAGCACAAGCTCTCCGGCCGGCTGACCAGGCTGTTCACCGGCTGCGCGGCCTACCACGTCGTGTGGGTGGATGAGGCGGGCGGCATGATGTACGACATGAACCTGCTGCGCCGCCGCAGGCGCTGGCCGTACTACCCGGAAGGCCAAGCGCTGCTGTTCGACGCGCCCGCCGCCGTGACCGTCGCCTACCTCGAAGAGCGGCTCACTTCGGACGAAAATACCTACGGCTTCACCGACTACCTGCTGTTCGCCCTGCGCCCGCTCTACCACCTGCTCGGCCGCAGCACCCGCAACGCCGGCGGCGTGATCTGCTCGGAGATGATCAACAACGACATCTGGGCCTGCGGCGGCCTGACGCCCTGGCAGCCAGGCGATGCACCGCCGAGCCCGTGCGATTTGTATGGGTGGTTGAAACACCGGGTATAAGGCCCTCTGTCAGAACTGGCGGTCACGAACTACGATTTTGATATGCGCAATTCTGTTGCGCATGGTTAAAATGATCGTCAGTGCCAAATATCGTGCAAATCAGTGCCAAATATCGCGCACCGCTACACCCCACAAGCGTATTCAGCAGCCTACTATATATGGCTACTAAATAAAAACCGGCTAGTCAGTAATGCGCTAACCAATTGATTTATTGGTGGGTCGTCGCGGACTTGAACCGCGGACCAAAGGATTATGAGTCCTCTGCTCTAACCAACTGAGCTAACGACCCATGAAGGTGGCCGCTTCAGCTTTCACCGTCCAAAAAGCTCTTCAGCTTTTCCGAACGCGACGGGTGACGTAGCTTGCGCAATGCTTTTGCTTCGATCTGCCGGATGCGTTCGCGCGTGACGTCGAACTGCTTGCCAACCTCTTCCAGCGTGTGATCGGTGTTCATTTCGATGCCGAAACGCATGCGCAACACTTTGGCTTCGCGCGGCGTCAGGCTGTCAAGAATATCCTTGGTAACGTTGTGCAAACTGTCGTACACCGCCGCATCAATGGGCGCCAGGGTATTGGAATCCTCAATGAAGTCGCCCAGATGCGAATCGTCATCGTCGCCCACCGGGGTTTCCATGGAGATCGGCTCTTTGGCAATCTTCAGTATCTTGCGTATTTTGTCTTCCGGCATTTCCATTTTAATCGCCAACATCGCGGCATCCGCCTCCAACCCGGTTTCTTGCAAGACCTGGCGGGAGATGCGGTTCATCTTGTTGATGGTCTCGATCATGTGTACCGGAATACGGATGGTGCGCGCCTGATCCGCGATGGATCGCGTGATTGCCTGGCGTATCCACCACGTGGCATAAGTGGAGAATTTGTAACCACGGCGATATTCGAACTTGTCCACCGCCTTCATCAGGCCGATGTTGCCTTCCTGAATCAGGTCGAGGAATTGCAGACCCCGGTTGGTGTATTTCTTGGCGATGGAAATCACCAGCCGCAAGTTGGCCTCAATCATGTCGCGCTTGGCGCGGCGTGCCTTGGCTTCGCCATTGGTCATCTGCTTGTTGATTTCCTTCAGGTCCTTGATTGGAATTCCTACGCGCCGCTGCAGGTCAAGCAATTTTTTCTGCTGATCCACGATGGCGGCCTGGAATCGCGCCAGCGTTTCACTGTAAGGTTTCTTGGTGGCTATTTCGCACGCCACCCAATCGAGGCGCTCCTCATTTTCCGCGAAGGTCTTGATGAAATAGGGGCGTGGCATGCGCGCCTTGGTGATGCACAATTCCTGAATATTGCGTTCGTGGCTGCGTACTTCTTCAACCAGGTTGCGCATGGTTTCGCACAGGGCATCCACCTGCTTGGCGGAGAAACGGAATTGCATCAGTTCGTTTGAAATCTGCTCCTGCAGCTTGTTGTATTGCTTGCTGCGATAACCGTGTTTCTCATAGGCCTTGCCAATCTTGTTGAACAGATCGGCTATGATGGCAAAACGCGCCAGCGCATCCTCCTTGAGTTGCGCAAGATTGGCTGCGGCAATAGCTTCGCCGTCATCGTCGTCTTCACCAACCTCCTCCTCGCCATGCACATGCTCATCAACGGGTTCAGCCCCCGCCAGGACATCACTTTCAGCATCAATGAAACCATCGATAACCTCGTCTGCGCGCAATTCGTCGCGCGCAACCTTGCCGGCCAGTGTAAGAAGTTCGGCAATGGTAGTAGGGCAGGCGGAAATCGCCTGAATCATGTGCTTGAGGCCTTCTTCAATGCGCTTGGCGATCACGACTTCATCTTCGCGCGTGAGCAAGCCAACCGTGCCCATCTCGCGCATATACATGCGCACCGGATCGGTGGTGCGGCCAAACTCCGAGTCCACTGTGGAAAGCGCCGCCTCGGCAGCCTCAACTGCGTCTTCATCAGCCGCCACAACGGGGGCTTCCGACATGATTATGTTTTCGGTATCGGGTGCCTCATCACATACGGTGATGCCCATGTCGTTGATCATGCTGACCACGCCTTCGATCTGCTCGACTTCCAGCATCTCGGGCAGGTGATCGTTGATTTCGCCGAAAGTCAGGTAGCCGCGTTCCTTGCCCAGGACAATCAGCGACTTCAGGCGCGTGCGCCGCGCCTCAACATCCTGTAGTTGTTCTACGGGGTTAGTGGCCTGCTTAGCGCTTGCAGGATGTTTAGCGTTAGCCGCTGCCTGCTTGGCGCTGATGGTTTTTTTCTTGCCTTGCTGAGTCGCCATATCGGTGGATTCCCAGATTAAAAATTAATGCGGAAGTGTATCCCGCTGAAAAAGCCGCAAATTATACCCGATTTTTCAAAATCTTTCCCCATGTTACTTACCGGGTTAGCTGCGTTGCTGCAATTGCCGGTAGCGTTCACGTTCTTGCTCGCTCAGCCCCTGTACCGAGCCGCCAGCCTTGATGTGCAAATCCTGCAATTGCTGTTTGCGCTGCTCTTCGCGCTGCTTGGCTAACATGCCGTGGAATTCCGCCGCCACGTCAAATTCCTCACCCCACTGCATGATGTCGGCCTCGGCTGCCGCCAGCACTGCCTCGTGCAGCGTGCCCTGAAACTGCTGGATGATGGCAGCGGTGCTGACGGCAAAATTTTGCTCGCGCAGATATTCGGCCAGCGCCGCCACGGTTGCCGCATCGCTTCCTGCGAAAGGGTCGCCATGCAATGGCGGGGCTGACAACTCCGCACCCGCTTCAGCGGGTAGCGGATTGCGTACATTTGGTGGACTCATCGGCGTCCCCCTTGCGGGGGCTTCCACGCCCCGTTCGACTGGCAGTTCGCGCGCCAGTTCCGGCTTTGCCAGCAGGCAACGCAACAGGACGCGCAAGCCGGAAAACTCGCTGCGCGCTGCCTTTTGCGACACGCGGCGCGCAGGCGCACCAACCGGCTTGATGGCGTACAGGACTTCCAGTTCGGCCTGGGTGATGCCCGCCAGCGCCGCCACTTCCTTGCGCAATAACAGCGCGGTGGTGGGTGCCGCAATGGCGGTCAGCAAGGGCTTTGCGCGTTCCAGCAATGCGCTGCATCCCTCCTGCGTCTTCAAGTCAACTTGCGCGGACAATTCGCGCAACAAATAGCCGGACAGCGGTAGCGCCTCCCCGCCCAGCAGTTGCTCGAAAGCCTCCTTGCCATGTTCACGAATATAGCTGTCAGGATCGTGCTCTGGGGGCAGGAATAAAAAGCGCAGCTGTTTGCCGTCCTGCAAGTGCGGCAGCGCATTTTCCAGCGCGCGCCATGCCGCACGCCGGCCGGCAGCATCGCCGTCAAAGCAGAACACCACCTTGTCGGTCAGGCGCAGCAGTTTCTGCACATGATAGGGCGTGGTCGCCGTCCCCAGTGTGGCGACGGCGTATTCGACCCCATGCTGGGCGAGCGCCACCACATCCATATAACCTTCCACCACCAGCACCTGGTGGCTGGCGCGTATCGCTTTCTGCGCCTGGTACAGTCCGTACAACTCGCGTCCTTTCTCGAACAGCGCGGTTTCCGGCGAGTTCAGATATTTGGGCTCACCCGAATCCAGCACCCGCCCGCCGAAGCCGATTACTTGCCCGCGCACATTGACGATGGGGAACATGATGCGGCCGCGGAAGCGGTCATAGCGCTTGCCCTCTTCGTTCTCGATCACCAGGCCGGTTTCCAACAAGCTGGAATCCTGGTAATTGGGGAACACAGTCTGCAGATTCTGCCAGCCTTCCGGCGCATAGCCGATGCCGAAACGCGCCGTGATCTCGCCGCTCAAGCCGCGCCGCTTGAGGTACTCGATGGCGCGCGGCGATTGCTTGAGCTGGTCACGGTAATAGCGCGTCGCGGACTGCATCGTTTCGTACAGGTCGGGCGCAACCTTGTGCTGCACCTGACCCGGCGCAGGCGTTTCGCGCGGTACCGTCACGCCGATGCCGCGCGCCAGTTCCTCCACTGCATCAACGAAGCCCAGCCCGCCGTGCTCCATGACAAAGCCTAAGGCTGTGCCATGCGCGCCGCAGCCAAAACAGTGATAAAACTGCTTGCTCTGGCTGACCGTGAAAGAAGGGGATTTTTCGTTGTGGAAGGGACAGCAGGCAACGTAGTTGGCGCCTGCTTTTTTAAGCGGGAGGTAACGCTCGATCACGTCCACGATGTCGAGGCGGTTGAGCAAATCCTGAATGAAGCTTTTTGGAATCACCCTGGCTCCGCTCCCGCTGGCATGATGTTGGGTTACGCTACGCTAACCAGCGACTTGCCGCTTTAGCGGCTTAGTCGAATGGTTATGCAAAGCTAACCCAACCTACAACAAACTACGACAAACGCGCTTTTACCAGCGCCGAAACCTTGCCCATATCCGCGCGCCCGGCCAGTTTCGGCTTGAGTAACGCAATCACCTTGCCCATTTCCTGCGGCGACTTGGCGCCGCTGCTGGCAATGGCTTCAGCCACGGCAGCCGCCACCTCATCTTCGTTCATCGGCTGGGGCATATAAGTCTGCAACACAGCGATTTCAAACTTCTCTGCGTCGGCCAACTCCTGCCGGCCCGCAGCCTCGAACTGGGCAATGGAGTCGCGCCGCTGCTTGATCATCTTGTCGATGATCGTAACGATGTCCGTATCGGAAAGCTCGATGCGCTCGTCCACCTCGCGCTGCTTGATGGCGGCCAGCAATAGGCGAATTGCGCCGAGGCGCGCCGAATCTTTGGCGCGCATGGCCGTCTTCATGTCTTCGGTGATTTGCTGCTTCAGACTCATAGGTGCTTCAAGCTCGCTGGGTAAGGCGCAGGCTGCGCATCAATTGTGACGCGAGCCACCGGTGATCAGTACAGCTTGGGGGGCAGAACCTGGCTGCGCAGGCGCTTGTAATGGCGCTTCACGGCAGCGGCCAGCTTGCGCTTGCGCTCTGCGGTGGGCTTCTCATAGAATTCGCGAGCGCGCAATTCAGTCAGCAAACCGGTCTTTTCCACCGAACGCTTGAAACGGCGCATGGCCACTTCAAACGGCTCGTTTTCCTTAACACGTACTGTTGTCATGAACAAACTATCCTTCAACAAAAATTTGAGGGCGAGATTCTATCAAAATACCACCGTGCACCACAACCTAAATTTGGAAGCAGAATTGACTCAAGATTAAAGTTACCGAACGCCGGGGCTGAATGTGGACGGCGACTTCGCCGATTCCGGCATCCCGGCGGCTATTGTCACCAAATACCTAGCGGAACATGGCGCGGCACTACGTGGACTGCGTTAGTCTGCGGTGAGCGGGTTTGATGGAAAGAAAAAGCGGATGAACGCAATTGCGCCTCAGCGCAGCAGATCATTTTCCGGTTTGCCGGAAGCAAGCAGCAATCCAGCAGGCGGTAGTTTAAACGCCATCGACTGAATTGCTGGTTGATTGCTACGGATGACAGTGGTGCGATTCCTGAAGCAAGTCGTTGCTTATACTTCGGCTACTTCAACAGACGACCGCCGTCTGCCACGCACCGCACCGATGGCGAACACGCATGCTCCGAATAAAATCAGGAGCAAATACTGGTAGGCAGGCATACCGCCGCGCAAGGACAGCAGGCTATCCAGCAAGCCCAATAACATCAGGATAAATCCTATTATCTTGGTCTTAACGCCGCGCCTGCCGTACTCAGCTTCTTCCACGGTTGCCCCCTAATGGCTATCAGGCAGCTGGTTTGGCGCTACGCGCCCACCAGAGCAGGCCGCCTAAAAACAGCCCCGCAACAATCAGTGCTGTAATAAGCGGCTTGGATCCAGTTGCCGGCTTTAACAACAACCAGTACCAGGTTGTCATGGTGTGCTTCGAACCCTTTTCGCTGTTACTGCCGTCCCAGGCAGCAAACGCAACGGGAATAAACCGACCCTCGGAGAACTGTATATCCTTGTCCGCTGAGGAGGTGGTGAGTGGCCGGGTTATCAGCACTTTCCAGGTACCGTCGCTGTAACTCGACTTCGCCTTGAGACTAGCCCCGGCAGCATCGCGCTTCTCGATTTCCTTGAAGCCTTTGCTGTTGATAAGGTTAATCGTCTCGGGTGCGTCTTTTGTGCCGCTCTTCCAATGCCAGATATTCACTGGATTTGCTGCATCACCCATGCCGAAATAAGGCTTTTGCATTTCTTTAGGGATCACGACGGGCAGTTGCACCGCAACGCCGTCTTCCGCAATCGGTGCATCGGCGAGTTTCTCCGCGAGGTCGTCACCGGGAATACTCTTGGTGCGATCGTCCCACTCCAGCAACATCGCAACTGTCTTGTCGTTGTACATCGCGCGCACGGTGATGGTGTCATCGGAAGGCGTGAAAAAACGCTCTCCTCCGATGATCTGAGGAACCAGGTAGAAAGTGGTGGGCGCGGTTTTTTCCCAAGCCGCATCCTCAGGGGTGCCGGGCAGTTCGCCCTCCACCTTGTCCGCCTTGACAACGGTGTTTTCCGCATTGACTTTCTTATCTTTGCCCTTGGCCAAGGAAGCTACATAGTTGGCCACATGCCAGCGTTCCTCGTCGGTGAGCTTCTTTTTGCTCTTGGGATCGGCGAAGGATGGCATCTCGGTACCAGCAATACCCGTTGAAATGCGCGTGTAAATGTCCTTCGGATCGTTGCTTCCGCGAAAGATCCATGGCTTGGTCAGGTTGCGTGGCCAAGTACGCTCGCCGGCATCTCCCTTGAGGCGCTTGCTGGCGCTGCCCTTGCCGGTCTTGCCATGGCATTCCACGCAGCGATCGCCCTCTTCAAACAGCTTCTTGCCCTTCTCTATGCTCTCGGCCGAGCTCTTGACCTGAGTGCCGTATTCAACCTGCTTGGCGGGCGGTTTGTCGTATTTGGCGAAAGTCTTGACGTAAGCCACCAGATCCCACATGTCCTGCTCAGCAAGCAAATCACTCCAACTCGGCATGGCGGTGTTTGGCATACCGTCGCGTATCATGCGAAAGATGTCTTCATCGTTGGGCGTCGGGTCTGCAAAATCAGAACTTCTAATCTTGTAGTTGCCGGAGGTAAAATCACGCGGCGGTGGGTTGAGGCGGTCTTTGGCCGCACCGTCACCCGCGCCCTCCGCACCGTGACACCAGGTGCAACGCTTGTCGTATATCTCCTTGCCCTTGGCGGCAGTGCCAGGTTTCGCTGCCGCCGACCCCGCCATAAATAACGCGGTACAGAAGGTTAGGAGAGCTAGTTTATTTACAGGACTCATTATTTTTCCCAATCGCCGATTATTCATTTGCCCACGACCTCGGTGCTCTGCCGGTATAGTTATACAAGAACAGAATTACCTTCCATATCTCATCCTCGGTCAAATAGTCTTGCCAGACAGGCATGGCCGAAATCCACGGCGCAGCCTCGGCAGGCAGGCCAGGGCCGCCGGTGGAGATGCGCCAGAACAGAAAGGATTCCTGCAATTGTGCAATCGTGCCCACGTCCTGGAAATTGAGCGGGGTGGGGTTCAGGCCTGATGCATAAGGACCGTTGCCATCCAATTTGTCGCCGTGGCAGTACTGGCAGTTCTGGATGTAGACATCCCCGCCTTCCTTGACCAATCCCTTGAACTTGGCCGGATCTTCCTTCTCGAATTTCCGGTAAGGGTTCTCCAGCTTTGAAAGGTTATAGCTCTTGCCATACGCCTTGAACTTTCCCGGCGGCGCGGGGTGAATGGTGCGCAACTCCATCGGCGCCTCGAAGCTGGGCATCATGCTGGTGTAGGTATAGTAACCGGCCAGCAATGGCACGATGACAAAGACCACGTTTCGCACCATCTTTTTGGACGGGTCCTCGACCAAAGCCTTGATCGGGCCAACCAGTTCCTGAGCCCCTTCCTCGGTGAAGGTGAACACCATAACCGTCCCGGCCGTCACGAACAACATATACATGGTGAGCAGGCTTTTCGGGATGATCTGGTGCAGCACCACATCGAACAACAGGATGAAGGCGAAACACACCCCAATTATTATCAGGGCGAGTTGCAGCAAGCGGGGAATGCGTCTTTTTTGTGCCATGATTATTTCAACCCTGCCAAGTAATTCACCAGCATCTCAAGCTCCTTCGCTTTCATTTGCTCACCAAATGTCTTGGGCATCATGCCCCCCGGAAACCCTTTTGCGATAACTGCATCGGGATCGAGTATCGACTGCCGTATGTAGTCCTTGTTTTTCGTTGCACCAATCTTGGTGAGATTCGGCCCTATTTCGCCGGTCTGACCGGCAACCTTGTGGCAGGCTCCACATCCATACTTGGCGACCACCTCCTCAGGCGTCTTCAATGGAGCTGCTTCCTCTGCCTTGGGAGCTTCCGCCCCTGCTTTGGGCATCGCAGGAATTTCGACCGTCACTTCGGCGCCACCCGCATCCTGAAGATAGGCGATGACCGCCTTGACCTCAACCGGATTGAGTCCGATGCCGCCACCGGTGACATCGGGCATGGGGCTTTCGGTATCGTTGGTCCCTGACTTGCCGAATCCGGCAACCACATAAGCCGACGGCTTCGTCATGGACTCAAAGATATACTCTTCGATAGTTTTCGCCGTGCCTTTGTAACGGGAATCCTTCAAACGCTCGGGTGCATTTTTACCAATATCACTCAGCATCGGCGCCCGGCCCATTTTATTGTGGCACAGGGTGCAAGTACCTTTGCCGTTAAAAATCTTGCCGCCCAGTGCGATGAATTGTTCCATGGTCATGGCGCCAAGGTCCACTTTCTCCTCCACGGGCGGTGGAGCGGGTTTTATCTGCGGGATGCCGAAATTGGCAAACGCCCAAAATGCACATACCATCAACAGGCTGAAGACGGCAACCTTTAAGAAATTGATCATGCTTGCTCCTTCCAATAGCCTTTGGCAGTCACATGCTTGCCGCTAATCGTGCTCAGCCAGAACACGAAGATGACCATGGCCATGAATATAATCGTGCCAATCGTTACGATATCAGCCGCGTAGCCCAGTGCCGGGGTATAGGCATCGGGAGAGGCATCACGGAAAATGTTAGACACGTGCCAATGCTGGCGTATGCCGGAGCGAACGTAACCCATCAGGCCCATCAGCCACGTGAAGGACACTGCCAGCAGGAACAGTGCGTACTGCGACCGGTTGGGCATACGCCCCCAGTGCAACGGCGCCACATCCTTCGCACCCTTGTACATCAGCGTGTCTATGACCGTGCTGACTATGATGATAGTCAGGGTGGTCAAAACCTGAGGTATGGAGGCCGCGACCTTGTACACCGTGTTGGTGAAATAACCGTAATAGACACCCAGGGTTACGATGTTGATGAGACCCATGGTGAACAGGGCTATCTGAATCGCATTGCCGGTTGTCGCCCAGGACACGGTGGCGATTTTGTTGGCGCGCCGGTAGAACATGAAGCTCATGAAGGTAAACGTGAGCAGGAAGTTCACCGCAGTGTTTTTCGCCGGCATGATTCCAAACACCCCAAGGTACTTGTGATAGGGTCCACCGAGACTCTTGAGCTCGGAATTGGTGAGCACCAGGGTGTGCGGCGTAAACCACACCAGAAAGGCCGCCACCAGGACAATGGCGATGTATTTGATTCTGGGATTATAGCGATATGCCCCTTCGCTGCGCCCCATGCCGCACCAGAGATAGTAGTTGGCAGAAAGGAACAGGGCGCCGATCAGCACCGCCTGGATGATGAATATCCAGGCGAACACGCCGCCCATCAGGGTAATGCCCATCTGCTGGCTATAGGCATACAATTCGGCGGTGAGATAATAACCGGCGAAAGGCAACGGCAACAGCGCCGCAATCGCAATGAAGTTGGCGTTATAACCCACCCAGTCATAATGGGCGCGTTCTTCCTTGTTTTTTGCGCTGAGGAACTTGAAGGCGGCATAGGCGCCGACAATCGAGCCGCCATACGCCACGTTGGCGACTACGCGGTGGATGTTGATCGGGTTCCACAAGAAGTTATGGATCGCAGCCCAGGTATCCCCGTGGAACACGCCAGCCGCATCCAGCCCAGCCGGGCTCATCATGAAGGTCGTCCAAGCGTTTGCCAAGAGCATAAGCAGGACGCCGACCGCATTGAGCAACAGGCCAAAGGTCAGGTGCACCCATTTTCTGTTCCCGCCCTGCAGCCAGTGCCAGCCATAGTAGTAGATGTACAGAACTGCGCTCTCGGCGAAGAACAGCAGCGCATAGGCGAACATGCTCTCCTTGAAGATTGCGGACAGATATTTGAACAGGTCAGGATAGAACAGGATCAGGCCAAAAGACAGCAAGCCGCCCAAAATTGCAGTCAATGAGTAGGCGGTGATGCTGACCTTGATAAATTCATAAGCCATGTTGTCGTAGCGCTCGTCCCGAGTCATCATGCCGATGGACTCGATGATGAACACGAACATCGGCACCGCCACAACAAACGCCCCGAACCAGAGGTGCAACTGAGCCACGAGCCACACCATCACCCGGGGATTTACACCCTTTATTTGGGGGTAATCCGCCTCAGTTAACTTCGGCGCAGCTATGGAAATCGCCGGCGTTGCCGGGGCCGCTGCTGCTGGAGCCGCTGCTGCCGCTGCTGCTGCCGCTGCTGCTGCCGGGGCCGCTGCCTCCTCGGCTGCGCTCGCGGCGGGCATGAAGGCGGGCAGCATGAACATGGCAAAAACAGCCAATAAAAACGCCCCGCAGATTATTCTTATATTCCGTTTTAACAAGATCTACTCCCGATTAGTCTAAAATGTGTTCTGTGTTAGCAAGATCCACTCCTGTTTATGAGTGCATGTGCGTGCCACAAGGGTGATAAATCCTTAATGTGGATATATCAGCGTCAATCCATGAAGTTTCATTATGGTGAAATCCAGGGAAAGGAATACGAGGCCAAAGACAATAGCCGCACCCACGAACGGTAAAAGATAAGCTTTCATGTCGTTACGCCTTTAAGAACCACACATAAAAAACAGTCAAAGCAACCAGAACCGCCGCAAAAAAGGCCGGCCCTGCCCACGGGTACTTCGTTACTCCGCATTCATCTGTATTGCATTCATCAGTGCTCATGTCCCAGCCCTTCTTCTCAGCGGTTTATCTGCTTGTTACGGATGCAAAATTCCCCAAAAGGGGAGCATTCCTCCCCTTTTGAGTCCTGCCTTGCCAACTACTTTAAGACATAGAAATACATGATCAGGCAAATGAAGATGACATTCACCAGCATCCCGGAAAAAATGACACCATCAGCAAGGTACTTTTTGTGCATTTCTTTCATTCGGTCTGCGTACCCTATTTAGCCTTGCATTTGCACAACTGCCGGATATGCGCCAGCAGACCATCCACTTCCGCCGCAGACAAGGTTGCACCCCAAGGCGGCATCAATGGGGATTTGCTGATGGACGGGCCACCGTCCTTGATTACGCCCCTGATATCCTCATCGGAGCGCTTCTCCATATCCGCAGCGATAGTAAAGTTGCGCGGGTCGGTGGCGAAATCCTTACCGACATTGACGCCTTTGCCATCACCATTGACCCCGTGACACTGGGCGCAATAAAAATCAAACATCTGCTTTGCGTCTGCTGCCTGTGCTGAACCCGCTGCACTCAGGGCCAGGCCAAACACCATAGTGGCTATTATTACAAATCTCGACATGAGTTCATCCCTCCGTTCGTTCGCATTACTCGAAAGTAGCCAAATACGCGGCTACGTTCTCCATCTCTTTTGGACTAAGCGCGCTGGAAAAGTCAGGCATATCCCGAACCGGCTTGAATACCTTGATGTTCGCCAGATACGCGTAAATCCAGTCAGGATTCAACCTCTTGCTGACTCCAACAAGGCTGGGCCCGCTCTTCCCGCCGTGCAGTTCACCTTTCAATGAAAACTCGTGACACCCGGTACATGGCATTTTCTTATTGAAGATAGCCTTGGCCTGCGGGGACTCAGCTGGCTTGATTACGCCTGCCTTGACCTCTGGCGAGGTTAAACCCATCAGGAAATCCGTAAGCGCAGCAGCATCTCCTGCCGACGATTTGGGATGATCGCCCTTATTCTTTTCAGTGAGCGAGTTATATTTCATTGGGCGAATCGGTTTGGGATTCTGTAGCCACGCCGCAAGCCAGGCCTTCTGGAACTTGCTGCCGGCATAAAATAGCTCAGGACCCTTCTTTGCCAGCTGGTCTGCTATCGTCTTCTCCTTTGCAGGGCCATCAGTGTAATGGCAGCTTGCGCAGCTCTTCTTGAATATTGCATCCCCACCAGCCGCGTAGCTGTTTGCTGTCGTCATAACCAGCAAAGCCGCTCCAAGGGAAACCGTGACTGCTAGCAGTCTCATGTCGCACTCCTTTCTAAAATTCTGTGGATTCAAAGAAACAAACTGTTGCGAATTATTATTTTTATATTTTTTATTTTTTGGGACGCACATAAATTAAACAAACTTATATCCATGCCCATATCCAACAAACCCAAACTGCGCAGCGCGACCCCTGCAACCGCTAAACCAGTGTGATTTTTGGCTCGCAGGTACATCACCCGCACAACTTTACAACTCGCTTATGGTGAATCATTGCAATACCAACGCGGCGGAAATATAGCACAACAACCCCCCTCCTTTTTGATCTACGTCAACTAATCTGAACGTTTCATAAGTTCGCATGATGCAACAAAGTCACGCGGTCTACTACGCACCCTAGCGCGTGCGGACAGGATTTTGCGAGCCGGACAGTAAAGCCACCCACCCCTGCGAACCCTGCTTGTTTGATGGACGAATTCTGGTTGCAACTATATCAGGCATCTGCCCAATCCGAGTTGAATGGTGATGCTTGCCTGGTCGCGGTCGCCTGGTATTGACTACACTTCAGTCAGCAAAACACGCGGCGTTTCTCCCCACAAAATGAAAATCGGCAAACCCTGCTCGTGCGCTTTCTCCGGTGTTGTCGGTATCCGCCGCGACTGCAAGCTGAATCAGGCGCGCCTGCCCGGAGCCGAATTCCGCAACCACATCCTGCTGCACGTCATGCCGCGCGATGACCCACTGTCCTGCGTTGGCTGCGCCGGATTCCGCCACGATCATCCGCGTGCGGTCAGTGTAGGCGTTCGGTTTGCGCGTGCCGATCGGGTAACGGTTGTCCCACACATAGTTGATGGCGGCATCGGGCACTACATCGCCATAGATGCTGCGTGCCAGCCTGAGCTTGGTGCGCGTCACAAAACTTAGCCCAGAGGCTGGCATGGCAAACGAGACATACACGCGGGCGGCATAATCGTCGCCCGCCTTGGTTGTCATGTCCGCCTTGACCAATGGCGCATCCACGCGCCAGCGCCAGCACAGCACCGGGGTGCGATTCAAATCAACCTCGACCGGTCGAGCCAGCAGCGCCATGCTGTGGTTCGCACTGGCTTCAATGGCGTAGTGGCCATCCCAGAGGGTGATACGGTAACGGGTGGGCGGCACCTTGCGATCAAGTTGCACGACACGCCACGGGGGCGGCACATCGGCTGCCTCTTGGTCGAAGCGATCCAGCCAAACAACTTCGTCCGCTTGTGCAAGCAAAGAAATGCTGCTGAACAGAACGAACGTCGCACTACGCCTTGGCATGTAATTTCCATTGACCAGGCAAGTATTCCAAATCCTGCGGTTCATCCACATCGTGCAGCATCTGCCCGACATGCACCGACCAGCCGAGTTTTCCGATGCGTGCAAGGGTGGTGTTGGCAACGATATCGGTGCTCCACGGCATATCCCTGAACAGGAATGGGCTATATTTCCTCAGGCCCAACAAGGCATATCCCCCGTCAGCAGTACAGTGGATGATCGCATCATGCTCACGCAATGCTTGTGCAGCGGCGCGCAACAAGGTGCTGGACATTTCCACGCAGTCGGTGCCGATCAACAGAACTGGCTCTGCATTTTCCAGCGCGCGTTTTGATGCGCGCGCCAGTCGCGCACCGAGATCGCCTTCGCCTTGAGCGAAAATCTCGATGCCCGCCGGCAGGCGTATTCCCTGCCATGCAGCTTGATTGATCTCCGGGGTAACGCGCAATTCAGCGGGGCCGATGTCTGCGGCAAGCGCTTCGTGCAAGGTGTTGAACAGCATCTGCCGCGCCAGTCCGGCTGCCCTCTCTGCGCCCAGCGCGGGAATCAGGCGCGTCTTGGCAAAGCCTGGTTGGGGCGCCTTGGCAAAAATGATGATACGGGTGGGCTTCGTTGACGTGAAACTCGCATAGCGACTCGTTCGCTCCCTCTCCCTCAGGGGGAGGGTTGGGGCGGGGGAAACGGGCATGGCAGGTTTCATCATCAGGGGGTGGCCTTCCTGCCATGCCCGTTGATACAACCTCGCCAGTTCTGCCGCATCAGTGCCGCGCCAATACGCCCAGCGCAATCGCCACATCAACCATATCGTTCTCCATACTCCATGCGCCTCCCAACGGCGTCCGGAGGTGACTACCCGATCCGTCAGGCAAATCGGCCTGGACAGTGCCAGCAGTCGTCTGGACAACTCGACATCCTCCATCAATGGCTGATCCGGAAAACCGCCCACTGACTCGAAGGCGCGGCGTGTCATGAACATGGCTTGATCGCCGGTAGCGATTCCGGTCAGGCGCGAGCGCCAATTCATCAGGCCGGCGACCACCCGCAACATGAATGAGCGGCCTGCGATACGCACATCAAAACGCCCCCATGCATATTCGTTGGCTCGTCCGCCGTGCCGAACGGCAGTTTCGATTGCCTGCTCCGCGGAAGGCGGTAACATGGTGTCAGCATGCAGAAACAACAGAATATCGCCTTGGGCGACTGCCGCGCCAACATTCATTTGCCGCGCCCGGCCGCGCTCGCTGTGAATTACCCGTGCGCCTGCGCGTGAGGCTGCCTGCCGGGAATCATCCTCGCTCCCACCGTCCACCACAATCACTTCGCTGCCGCACCCGCATAGTGACGCGAGATGCCTAAGCAAACCTGGCAAACCTTCTGCTTCATTAAGCACCGGGATAATGATTGAGAGTCGCATGGGCACCTCTAAAAATCCAGATTTTAGTTCCGGCATAACCTGAAGGTTAGCCTACACAGCAACTACGTTGTATCCCAACTGCTGCGTTGCGGAAAAAATTTCTTGCTTACATATCCACCATATGCGGCGCGGCGAAATTTTTTCCGCGCCTTGCATTTGGGCGAACTCTGAATTTTTAGAGGCACCCGCATATGAGAATGGGCGTGTCACTTTTGCATCGCCTGGGCTATCCGTTTGGCGATCAACGGAAACACGCCAAGCAAAGCGAAGGACAGCAGCACCCCCGGCGAAATAATGTCGGACAGGCTATCGATGCGCGCCAATTGCGTGCCCGCGTTCACATACACCAGGGTTCCGGCCAACATGCCCAACTGGCTGACCCAGTAGAAGGTGCGGGTGCGGATTTGAGTCAGGCCCATCAGCAGGTTAATCAGAAAAAACGGAAAAGCCGGCACGAGGCGCAGCATGAAAAGATAAAGCGCTCCATCCTTCGCCATGCCCTCGTTGATCCCCTTCAGCTTGTCGCCAAAGCGGTGCTGGACAAAGTCGCGCAGCAAGTAACGCGAGGTCAGGAACGCAAGTGTCGCACCTATGCTTGACGCAAAAGACACCAACAGCGTGCCATACCAGAGACCGAATAAGGCACCCATTGCCAGCCCCATGATCGTCGCACCCGGCAGGGACAGCGCCACGACGATAACATACAGCGCAAAGGCAACAAGTGTGACCAGCCATGGGGACTGCGCCTGCATGGCCGCGAATTTTCCCTGGCCCTCCTTGAGCGCGCCCAGTGTCAGGTATTGATCAAGGCCCATGCCAAAAAACAGCGCGATGGCCGCGACAACCAGCAAGGCAAGAATTGCTCTCTTCACGCCAGCCGCTCAGTTGTGCAGCGCTCCGCCGCAACTGCTGCCCTGCCCCGCAGTGCAGCCATAGCAGTGATCGGCGACACGGATAACGCTGCCCTGCAAGCCGGTTTGCAGCAGGTCGCGCAGATGCGGACGGCCTGCACCCGGCAGCGCCAGCCCGAGCTGCTGGTTGAAATCACAGTCATACAGATAGCCCTGCCAATCCACGCTGACAAGGTTGCGGCACATCACGTTGCCGGCGTTGGCGGCGGAGAAATTTTCCTTGAGCAGGAGCATGTAATTGTTGAATTGCCCCCGGGAAATCAGCGTGCTGCCAAAACGCTGGATGGGCATATTGGTCATCACGAACAGTTGATTGAAGACGATGCCATAATGTTCGAGCAATTCGCGCTTGTAAGCCGCCTGCAACGCAACCTGGTCGGGGGGCAGTGAGGGGCCTTGCGGGTTATAGGCCAAATTCAGGGTGAGGCCACTGTCTTCGCGCCCGTAGCCCAGCGCGTTGAGTTGCAATAGCGCCGCGATACTTTTATCAAACACGCCTGCTCCGCGTTGCCGGTCAACATTTTCTGACAAATAGCACGGCAGCGACGCCACCACTTCCACCTTATGGCTGGCCAGGAATTCGGCGAGACCATCCTGTCCGTGCTCAAACAGGATGGTCAGGTTGCAGCGGTCAATTACACGCACCCCCAGAGCGGTTGCCTTGCCTACCAGATCACGAAACTTGCGATGCAGCTCCGGCGCGCCACCGGTCAGGTCGAGCGTCCCGATCTGGCGTGCCGCCAGCACCTGAAGGATAAGTTCCAGCGTCTCCTCATCCATCATTTCCTTGCGGCTGGGGCCGGCGTTGACGTGGCAATGCAAACAGGACTGATTGCATTGATAGCCCAAACTGACCTGCAGCGTGTCGAGTCTGCCGCGATGTAACGCAGGGAATCCGGTGACTTGTAACAGGGGTAAAACGGCGCGCATCATGTTCCTCGGCGTGACGGGTCAGAGGCCCTTTCGAAACCAATTCCACTGCAAACCGGCGGGCTGCATCCAGGTCCGGAATTCAACATCCTGCCAGGCTGAGCTGCACCCCGAATTAGAATTGCCGCGTAGCGGCAAAGTTTGGCAATTTTAGCAGGGAATGCCGGTAATTCGTGTGGTAAAGCGCAATTCTAACCTGCCAGATCGGCCACTACCGGCGCATGATCGGATGGGCGCTCCAACTTGCGCGGCGCACGATCAATCGCGCACCCCGTGCAATTCTGCGCCAGTGGCGCGCTGAGCAGGATATGATCAATGCGCAGCCCCATGTTGCGGCGAAACGCCATCATGCGGTAATCCCACCATGAATAGGATTTCTCCGGTTGCCCGAACAGGCGAAAGCTGTCGCGCAGGCCCAGTTGCTCCAGTGCATGGAACGCCGCACGTTCCGGCTCGCTTACCAGCACATTACCCGCCCACGCCTGTGGGTCATGCACATCGCGGTCTTCCGGTGCGATGTTGTAGTCGCCGAGCAAGGCGAGTTTCGGATAGCGCCCCAGCTCTTGTTTCAACCACTCACGCAACGCGGCCAGCCAAGCCAGCTTATAGCGGTATTTGTCGGAATCCACGCTCTGTCCGTTCGGCACATACACACACACTACACGAATGCCGTTGACGGTGGCGGCAATCAGGCGTTTCTGCTCATCGGGGAAACCGGGCAGGCCATACACTACTTCTGTGGCAACAGCCTTGCTGATGATGGCGACACCGTTATAAGTCTTCTGCCCGCTGAACACCGCCTGATAACCTGCCTGCTGCAATTCATCCACGGGAAACTGGCTGTCTTCCTGCTTGGTTTCCTGCAGGCACAGCACGTCAGGTTGATTGGCCGCCAGCCAGTCCAGCACATGGGGCAGGCGCACCTTGAGTGAATTGACGTTCCAGGTGGCCAGCTTCATTGTGCCGCAGGGTTGGCCGGGGCAACCTGGCTTGCGGCGGCAGGCGGCGTCCTGGGGGCACGATACGGTGCGGTTTTCGGATAACCCGCGATATCCAGTTCGCTGCCCCACGCCTCGGCTTGAAAGCCCTTGAGGTAAGCCTTGCCCACGGCAAGCGTGGGAGACTGATCGCTGCCGGATTGCTTCTTGAAATCATCAATTTCCTCTTGGGTGAGCAACGTTTTCTCGGTGAACGGGATACCGCGCTTATCCAGGAAATCGCGCGCCTGCTGGCAGGGTTCGCCGCAATTGCTTGCCTTGTAAAGCATGACCGGAAAATGCTGCTGCGCAAGGCGCGTCTCATACGGCAGATCTTCATCGCCTTGCGTGGCGGGAGAAGAGAATTTCTTCCGCTCGACCTGCAAGGCCTCCGTTGCGGGCGCATCGCCATAGTGCACCTTGCCGGACTTATCCACCCAGCGGTATAGCTCGCCTGCATGGATAGCGGTCGGCATCACCAGCAAACAACCCAACAACAAAACAATGTGTTTCATTTTGCCTCCTCAGGGAGTTTCAAGCAGACCGTTATGCCGCAATAGCGCGTCTATGCTCGGTTCGCGCCCGCGGAATGCGGCAAATGATTGCATCGCATCGCGGCTGCCGCCCATCGCCAGTATCTCGCCGCGGAAACGCGCGCCGACATCGGGGTTCAGTATGCCATTTTCTTCAAACAAACTGTACGCATCGGCGGACAGCACTTCTGCCCATTTGTAGCTGTAATAGCCCGCCGCATAACCACCGGCAAAGATGTGCGCAAAGCTGTGCGGGAAACGGTGGAACGCGGGCGGGACCAGCACCGCCACTTCCGCGCGCACTTCGTCGAGCAGCTGCAATATTGTCTTGCCGCTGCCTGCCTCGAAGTTGCTGTGCATCAGCATGTCGAACAGTGCAAACTCGATCTGGCGCAGGGTTTGCAGTCCGCTCTGGAAATTCTTCGCGGCGATCATCTTGTCGAACAGCGCGCGCGGCATCTTTTCATTTGTCTCTGTATGGCGTGTCATACCATGCAACACTTCCCATTCCCAGCAGAAATTTTCCATGAACTGGCTGGGCAGTTCCACCGCGTCCCATTCCACGCCGTTGATGCCGGAGACCCCCAGGTCTTCCACTTCAGTCAGCAGGTGATGCAAGCCGTGCCCGAATTCGTGAAACAGGGTGATCACTTCGTCGTGGGTGAACAGCGCGGGGCGCCCGCCAACCGGCGCGGAAAAGTTGCAATTCAGATAGGCGACCGGCGTCTGGATGCCGGATGCGGTGCGCCTGCGGGTGATGGCATCGTCCATCCATGCCCCGCCGCGTTTGCTGTTGCGCGCATACAGGTCGAGATAGAACTGGCCGACGAGTTGCCCTTGCGCGTCGCGGATGTCGAAGAAACGCACGTCGTCATGCCAGACCGGGGCGACGGATGATTTGATTTGCAAGCCATACAGTGTTCCGGCCAGCTTGAACATGCCCGGCAACACCGCATCTTCCGGGAAATACTGCTTCACTTCCTGTTCGGAAAAGGCATAGCGCTTTTCACGCAGCTTCTCACTGGCATAGCCGATGTCCCAAGCCTGCATCTCCGCCAACCCCAGTTCAGCGCGGGCAAATTCGCGCAATTCCGCCAGATCGCGTTCAGCAAAGGGCCGCGCGCGCTGTGCCAGTTCGCGCATGAACTCGACCACCTGTTGCGGCGAATTTGCCATTTTGCTCGCCAGCGACAATTCGCCGAAGCTGGCGAAGCCGAGCAAAGCGGCTTCCTCGCCGCGCAGCTTGACGATCTCATCCATCAATGGCGTGTTGTCCAGCTCCGGCTTGCCGAACTCGCTGGCACGCGTGCCATAGGCGCGATACATTTTTTCGCGCAACGCGCGGTTGTCGGCGTATTGCATGACCGGCATATAGGACGGGGCTTTCAGCGTAAACAGCCAGCCTGTCTTGCCTGCTGCTAGGGCGGCCTCCTGCGCCGCTTGCAGCGCATCGTCGGGCAAGCCAGAGAGTTCATTGACACTCTCACGCTCGCGGGAGAGACCATCGCCCCTTCTCCCTACGGGAGAAGGTTGGGATGAGGGAGCGCCTTCGATTACCAAAGTAAAATCATTGGTGGCATCGAGCAGGTTGTCGGAAAACCGCGACGACAATGCAGCCAACCGTTCCTGAATCTCCAGATAGCGCGCCTTCTGTGCATCGGGCAGCTCCGCGCCGCCGAGGCGGAAATCGCGCAGTTCGTTCTCGATGATCTTCTTGCGTGCCGCGCTCAAACCGGCGAATTCAGGGCTGTTGCGCAGCGCCTTGAATTTTTCGAACAGCGCGAGATTCTGGCCGAGCTCGGCATAATACTGGGTGATTTTCGGCAGCGTGGCGTTATACGCCTCGCGCAATTCCGGGCTGTTCATCACTGCATTCAGATGTCCAACCTGCCCCCAGGCACGCGACAGGCGTTCATTGGCGTCCGTTAACGGCTGCACAAAATTATCCCAGGTGGCGGATGGATCGGCCAGCAGGCGTTCAATCAGCGCACGGTTCTCTCCCAGCAGTTGCACAATGGCCGGCGCAACATGCTCAGGCTTGACCTCCGCGTAACCAACCACTTGGCTGTCGTCTTTTGACAGCTTAGTGGAATGGCTAGTAGTTTTACCAAAACGCGGCAGACCGGTAAAATCCAGCAAGGGATTATCTGAATGATTGAATGTGCTCATGGTTCCGGGTCATAAAGAAAGCTGGCTGAATTTCGGTGCAGACTAACCTGCTCGCAGGTTATGTCGAAACCAAAGTCGAGCAATGGGTTCAT
>JACREC010000036.1 GCA_016218445.1 Nitrosomonadales bacterium | reverse complement strand
TCTGTTCAACGATAAATTGCTCGATTACCTAGTCTGGTTCAACACCGAGCGCCCTCACTATGGCCTTGGGTTAAAATCTCCTTGTGAGTTCTTGCAAGAACATCATCAGTGCAATATGTATTGGCGGAAGACATCGCCTTGACGCACCCACCTCCCTCGGCTACCATCGCCGCAATTCGGCTTTTCCAGGACGCCAACATTGTTTTTTAACCGCCTATTTTTCCTCGCATTTTCTGCCATCGTTGCGTTTGCGCCAGCACCTGTGCTGAGCGCGGTTGAAGAGCCTGCCCTGAGCGCGGTCGATGGAGCTGTGGCTCCTACCGAGGAAGCGCTTGCACTAAGTAACCCACAGGTGGCTCCGCTGATAGACACCACTCCGGAACCGGCCGCAACTCCTGCCGCCCCCGATACCGTTATCACTCCCACCGGCATTAACCCGGCGCTCACCACCGATACCGGCCTTTCAGAGAACGATTTGTGGCAACGCATCCGCAATGGTTTCGAGATGCATGAGCTGGACAGCCGGCTGGTCGCGCGCCAGGAGCAGTGGTATGCCAACCGCCCGGACTATGTGGCGCGCATGACGGAGCGCGCCCTGCGCTATCTCTATTTTATTGTTGAGGAAGTCGAGAAACGCGGCATGCCGACAGAAATCGCACTGCTGCCGATGATCGAAAGCGCATTCAATCCCGGCGCCTATTCGGTGAGTCGTGCCTCGGGCATCTGGCAGTTCATCCCCTCCACCGGCAAGAATTTCGGGATGCAGCAGAATTGGTGGTACGACGGGCGGCGCGACATTATCAGTGCAACCAATGGCGCGCTGGATTACCTGCAAAAACTGCATGACCAGTTCGGCGATTGGGAACTGGCGCTGGCCGCCTACAACTGGGGCGAAGGCGCGGTGGAACGCGCGCAGGCACGCAACCGCAAGAAGAAGAAGCCGGTGAACTACGCCAGCCTCAAGCTACCGAGGGAGACGCGCGGCTATGTACCCAAGTTACTCGCGGTGAAGCATATCATCAGCGACCCGGCCCGCTTCGGCCTGACGCTGCAACCCATCCCTGACCAACCCTATTTCGCTGCCGTCACCACGGCACACCACATCGACGTCAAGCTCGCGGCCCAGCTTGCCGATATTACTCTGGATGAATTCAGCGCGCTCAATCCCGCGCATAACCGCCCGGTAATTTTGCAGGAAAACGCTGATGTGTTGCTCCTGCCGGTGGATAAAGTGGAAACCTTCCGCGCCAACCTGGAAAATTACAGCGAACCGCTGGTGTCGTGGCAGGCTTACCAGAGCAAGAAAGGCGAACGACTGGACAAACTTGCGCCGCGCTTCGGCCTCTCGTTAGCGAAACTCAAATCCATCAATAGCCTGTCACCGCGCACCAAGCTCAGCAACGGGCAGGCGCTGCTGGTACCGCTGAATGGCGAAGATGCAAACAATGAATTCGAGGCATTCAATACGCACCTTTCTCCCACCGGCGACAGCGCCATCAAACACATCGTGCGCAGGGGCGAAACACTGGCCGGCATTGCCCGTCGCTACCATGTGAGACTGGCGAAACTGCAAGACTGGAACAATGGCATGGAGCAACTCAAAACCGGCCAGGTTATCACTATCGTGCAAGCCGGCAAGCCGCACCGCTTGGACAGGGCCGGCAGGAACCACGTCAAATCGGCCAGTGCCGCCAGGAACAAGAAACAGATTGCGCGCAAGACGCAACATCGCGTTCATGTTGCATACAACACGCACTAGAGGTGTGACGCTAGTTTTGCCGAAAAAGCAGTGAGATAGCGGTATCCCTTCCACACGCCCCACACGCCCCTCACCAGACCAACCACGCCGCGCCGGCGAATCACGAACAGCGCGGCCACACCGGCGACAAGCACAGGATTTGAACGCAGGAAGCGCATGGCAGCCAAACCTTGATCGGCAAGTGCCAGCGGGGCTTGCCAGCGTGTTCCGATCTCGGCCACCTGCTCACGCTGCGAGGCGATTCTCGCCAACAACTCTCCGCGACGTTGCATCACCTCAAGCATCCGCTTATTCATGGCCGGTTTCCAGTTGCTCCCTATCCCTGGACAATTCGGCAAGGCTGGCAGAAAACAGTTTTGATTTGGCTTGCGCCTTGCTGCGCAGCAACATCGCTAGCAGCGTGCCCAGCGCGAAGAAAAGGGTGCACAGCACACCAAGCACAGCGAGACGGTGATCATCCCAAAACAGCACCACGATAAACGCGGTAAACAACAGCAAGCCCATACCGAAACAGAACAGTGCAACCAAAGCAAAGAAGAGCATCTGCGTCAGGTGCAGACGCTCCTCTTGCAACTCATTCGCCAGCAGTTCGAGCCGTGTCGAGGCAACAGAAGTCAGCGTGGACAGCAACCGCCTGACCGACCCCATCAGGCCCGAATTTGCTTCCGGCATCGCTTAACGGCCACGCGAAATCAGCATACCCACAATCAGGCCGACTCCGGCAGCGATGCCGACAGCCTTCCACGGATTTTCATGCACGTATTCATCGGTCGCTTTTGCCGCCTGTTTGGTCTTCGCGGCCATAGCTTCCTGCGCAGCGGCAAGACGCACTTTCGCGGCTGCCAGATTTTCCTGAATGCGCTCGCGCGCTGCGGACACTTTCTCGCCCGCCTGCCCGGCTGTTGCGCGCAGCAACTCTTCGGCATCCGACACCACCACGCGCAAATCCTGCATGAGTTTTTCTTTGCTGACTTCGCCTTCCACGCCTGCTAATTTGGTGCTCATGATCCACTCCTTCAACGATAAATTAAGAACTGCAATGTAGCGCTATACAACTGTCCGACTACCAGTGTCTTTGTAGCCCTAAAACTTCCGGGCGTCAACCCAAATCGTCGTACAAATGGCAATGCACGCTATGCGATGCGCTGACGCCCGTTGCATCCGGATAAACTGCGCGGCATACCGCCATGGCATGGGCACAACGCGGATGGAAATGACAGCCCTGCGGCGGATTTACCGGGGACGGCAGATCACCGGGCAGGCGGATCACTTCCCCGCCGCGCTTATCTATACGCGGCACGGCAGACAACAACGCCCGGGTGTAAGGGTGCCTGGGGGCATGCAGTACCCCCTCCACGGTACCGCGTTCCACGATGCGCCCGAGATACATCACGCACACCTCATGCGCGAGGTATTCCACCACCGCAAGATTGTGGGTGATGAACAGATAGCTCAAACCCAGTTGCTGTTGCAGTGACTTCAGCAGGTTCAGTATCTGCGCCTGCACCGACACATCCAGCGCGCTGGTCGGCTCGTCGCAGATCAGCAATTTCGGATTGACCGCCAGCGCACGGGCAATGGCGATGCGCTGCCGCTGCCCGCCGGAGAATTCGTGCGGATAACGCCAGATGGTACTGCGCGCCAGGCCGACCTGATCGAGCAAAGTATCTATGTGTGCTTGGCGTGCCTCCCTACTCCCTCCCCCTTGCATAACCAGCGACTTGGCTGGCGTTGTTTGCCAGCGTAGTCGAATGGCTAGTAGTTTCATCAGGGGGAGGGCTGGGTAACCAATGACTTGGCTGTCGTCGTTGGACAGCCTAGTCAGATGGCTAGTAGTTCCATCAGAGGGGGTAGAAACGTTATCGTTCCCCGGTTCCACCCCCATCCTAGCCTTCCCCCTTAGAGGGGGAAGGAACTTACCCAGCGCAGCCATGCCTTCTTCGAGAATTTCCGCGACACGCATTTTCGGATTCAATGAGGCATAAGGGTCTTGAAACACCATCTGCATCGCGGCGCGCTGCATACGCAGTTCACTGGCTTCAAGCCCGATCAACTCACGCCCGGCAAATTGCACACTGCCTGCGGTAGGCGGAATCAATTGCAGCAAGGCCTTGCCCAGCGTGGTCTTGCCGCAACCGGATTCACCGACCAGCGCCAGCGTGCGCCCCTGCCGAATCTCCAGCGACACGCCATCCACCGCTTTCACCCATCCCACCACGCGCTGCAGGATGCCTTTGCGGATGGGGAAGTGGACTTGCAAGTCGCTGACTTGCAAGAGGACTGAGGGCTGAGTGCCAAGGACTGAGTTGGGGGCGGTGGTATTCGATTGTTTCTGCGCTTTAACCTCAGTCCTCAGTCCTCGCTCCTCGATCCTGTCATAAAGATGGCACCGCACCCCCTGCCCTTCCCTGACCACCGTCCACACCGGCGCCTGCTCGTGGCACAGCGCCCACGCCTGGTCGCAGCGCGGCGCGAAGCGGCAGCCCTGCGGAATGTCATGCAGCGGCGGCACGCTGCCGGGAATGGCAGCCAGCGGCTGGCCGCTGCGCGCGGTATCCGGCAGCGCGGCAAACAATTTCTGCGTATAAGGATGCGCCGGGCTTGTGAACAATTGCTCGCGCGTTGCCTGCTCGACGATATGCCCGGCATACATCACCGCGACCTGATGCGCCATTTGCGCCACCACGCCGAGATCATGCGTGATCAGCAACAAAGACATGCCGCTTTTCTGTTGCGTGTCGCGCAGCAGTTGCAGCACCTGCGCCTGGATGGTCACGTCCAGCGCGGTGGTCGGCTCGTCCGCGACCAGCAACTTGGGCTGCCCGGCAAGCGCCATCGCGATCATCACGCG
Source organism: Nitrosomonadales bacterium (assembly GCA_016218445.1). Classification (GTDB taxonomy): domain Bacteria; phylum Pseudomonadota; class Gammaproteobacteria; order Burkholderiales; family Gallionellaceae; genus CAITJF01. The sequence goes on along the minus strand of JACREC010000036.1, from coordinate 2,308 downwards.
CTGCTTCATGCCGCCGGAAAGCTGGAACGGATATTCGTGCATGCGCCGTGCCGCGTCGGGAATACCGACTTGATCCAGCAGTTCTACACAGCGTCCTTGCGCCGCTGCGCCGCGTAACTTCTGATGCAACTCCAGCGCCTCGGCGATCTGCTCGCCCACCGTCATCACAGGGTTCAAACTCAAGCCAGGCTCCTGGAAGATCATCGCCATCTGTCCGCCGCGCACCTCGCGCATGGCGCGCTCGGGCAGCGCCAGAAGGTCTTGTCCGCCGAGTTGGACGGCGCCGCTTGCTATGCGTATTTCATCCGGCAGCAGGCGCATCAGCGACAGCGCAGTCATGGATTTACCGCAACCGGATTCACCCAGCAGCGCGAAAGTTTCGCCCGGTTGAATGCTGAACGAAATATCGTCCACGATGCGCGCGCCGTTATTGAGGCGCGTGACAAGCGAAGAGACTTTCAATAACTCCGTCACGTCGCGCTCTCCGTCCGGTTCAGGCGCGGGTCGAACGCATCGCGCACCGCATCGGCAAACAGGTTGGCCGCCAGCACCAGCACCAGCATGAAGCCGAAGGCGGAGGCCAGCGCCCACCACACCATCGGATCGCGCCCCATCTCCAGCCGCGCCGCGTTAATCATGGTGCCGAAGCTGATGGTGGTGGGATCCACCCCAACGCCGACATAAGACAACACCGCCTCGGCCAGCACCAGCGCAGAAAAATCCATCACCACCGAGATCAGCACGATGTGCATCACGTTCGGCACGATGTGGCGCGTGAGAATGCGGAACGACGACACGCCGAACGCCTGCGCCGCCTGGATGTATTCCATTTCACGCAGCTTCAGTGTCTCGCCGCGCAACAGGCGGCACAGCCCGGTCCAACTGGTCACACCGAGGATCAGGCACAAGGCCAGCAGGCGCACATCGGCGCGCGCAGCGGAAGTCTCGAACCAGTCTGCGTGCATCTCGATCACCACCTGCATCATCAGCACCGCAGCGGCGATCAGCAGCACGCTGGGAATGGAACTAAGCACGGTGTAAACATACTGGATCACATCGTCCACCCAGCCGCGCAAATAACCCGCCGCCACGCCGAGCAGCAGCGCGAACGGCAGCATCACCAGCGTGGTGACCGTGCCGATGACCAGCCCGGTGCGTATGCTTTTCAGCGAGAGATAGAGCACGTCCTGTCCCACCTTGTCGGTGCCGAGGACGTGATAGGCAGCGGCAAGATAGGAAATGGCGCCGATGAGTATGGCGATGATGAGCGTGGCGATCAACAAGGCGCGCATTGTGTAGGGTGGGCACGACACGTGCCCACCTATAGGCCCAGATTCAATTCGCGTGGGCAAGCTGCGCTTTGCCCACCCTACGACCCAAACGAGCAATCCGCCAACCAGCAGCCCGCCCAAACCCCCAACCACCGCACGCCGCACCACATCGCCAGCCAGTTCGTGCTGCGGATCGGCCAGATGCACGCCGCCGAATTTCAAACGCGGATAGTCGCGCAATATCTTTCCGTCCGGCGTCTCGATACTTTCCTTGGCGTACAGATACGCCGCCAGCGGCGCGGAATAGGTCTTCTCGATGCGGCTCCTGAGGCCGCTAACCAGCGTGTCGAACGCACTCAACACTTCCGGCGAATACACGGTTTGCCCGTTGCTCTTCTCCGGTAGCGCTACGCGGTAATGCAGCGAATCCAGCAACCCGACCAGCAGGAACAGCGACAACACCAGCAGCGACACCATGCCCACGCTGCTCTTCATTACGCGCTGCCACGGCAACAGCAGATACTCGCGCCGCCGCACATACCATGCAGCCGCCACCCCCACCGCAATGAGCAGGAAAATCAGGGCGTCGGTCCAGAGTATGACGGGCATGAAATTCATAAAATGCCCCCGGAAATTGCCACGAACGAAAAAAAGCCGTCATTCCCGCGAAGGCGGGAATCCAGCGTTTTGATTGAACTGGATTCCCGCCTTCGCGGGAATGACAAAACATGGGTTCCCGGCAACTGACTGATTTTCATTGCAGCCTCACCCGTGGATCAACTACCGTATAGGAAACATCGGTCAGTATCAGCCCCACGATGTACAGCACCGAACCGAGGAACACCATCGCGCGCACCACGCTGAAATCCTGCGCGTTGATGGCGTCTATGGTGTAACTGCCCAGGCCCGGAATGCCGAAGAACGACTCGGTGAGCAGGCTGCCCATGAACAGCAGCGGGATCACCACCACCACGCCGGTGAGAATCGGGATCATCGCGTTCTTCAACACGTGGCGGAACAACACCACCAGCTCGGAC
>JACREC010000035.1 GCA_016218445.1 Nitrosomonadales bacterium | reverse complement strand
TCGCAGGCGGCTTGCCGGAAATGTCATACACCACGCGGTTAATGCCGCGCACTTCATTGATGATGCGGGTGGAAACCTTGCCCAGCAGCGCGTGCGGCAACTCCGCCCAGTGCGCGGTCATGAAATCCTGCGTCTGCACCGCGCGCAGTGCCACCACCCACTCGTAGGTACGGCCGTCGCCCATCACGCCCACCGATTTCACCGGCAGGAATACGGCGAAGGCCTGGCTGGTAATGTCGTACCAGGTTTTTTTCGCCCCCTCTCCCCCACCCTCTCCCGCAAGGGGAGAGGGAGTATTCCGCAACTCTTCGATGAAGATCGCATCGGCCCGGCGCAGCAAATCGGCATATTCGCGCTTCACTTCGCCGAGGATGCGCACACCCAGGCCGGGGCCGGGGAAAGGGTGGCGATACACCATGTCGTGCGGTAATCCCAAAGCCACGCCCAGTTCGCGCACTTCGTCCTTGAACAGTTCGCGCAGCGGTTCCAGCAGCTTGAGGTGCAGGCTTTCCGGCAGGCCGCCGACGTTGTGGTGCGACTTGATGGTGTGCGCTTTTTTGGTCTTGGAGCCAGCCGATTCGATCACGTCGGGATAAATCGTACCCTGTGCCAGCCACTTCGCCTGCGGCAGTTTTTTGGCTTCGCGCTGGAATACTTCGACGAACTCGCGCCCGATGATTTTGCGCTTTTGCTCGGGGTCGGATACGCCGGTCAGATGATGCAAGAACTCCGTGCTGGCGTCCACGCGGATGACCTTCATGTGCAGATGGCTGGCGAAAGTCTCCATCACCTGCGCGCCTTCGTTCAGGCGCAGCAGGCCATTGTCCACAAACACGCAGGTGAGCTGGTCGCCGATGGCGCGATGGATCAGCGCCGCCGCCACCGAAGAATCCACCCCGCCGGACAAGCCGAGGATCACTTCTTCGCTGCCGACCTGGGCGCGGATTTTTTCCACCGCCTCAGGAATGTAATCCGGCATGTTCCAGTCCTGCCCGCAGCCGCAGATGTCATGCACGAAGCGGCTGAGCAGCGCCTTGCCCTGATGGGTGTGCGTCACTTCCGGATGGAATTGCACCGCGTAGAAGCGGCGCGCTTCATCGGCCATGCCGGCGATGGGCGTCGTCTCGTTGGAAGCGATCACCGAGAAACCCGGCGGCAGCGCGGTCACCTTGTCGCCGTGGCTCATCCATACGTCCAGCAGGCCGTGGCCTTGTTCGCTGGTTCGATCCTGAACACCGCTGAATAATTTTGAATGGCCGCGCGCGCGGATTTCCGCATAACCGAATTCGCGCACCTTGCCGCTTTCCACCGCCCCGCCCAGTTGCGCGGCCATGGTCTGCATGCCGTAACAGATGCCCAGCACCGGCACGCCCAATTCGAATACCACCTGCGGCGCCTTCGGTGTTTCAGCCTCATACACCGAACTTGGCCCGCCGGAAAGAATGATTCCGGCTGGCTTGAAATCACGGATGAATTCATCGCCTACATCGAACGGGTGCAACTCACAATACACATGGGATTCACGCACACGCCTGGCGATGAGTTGCGTGTACTGTGAGCCGAAATCAAGGATTAAGATTTTTTTGTGGGACATGAGAGTTGTTAGACGTAAGACGTAAGTTGTTAGTCAGTGGCAATAGACTTCTGCAAGCCCTTGAGCATTTTCCCGATTTCTTCAGCCTTTTCGAGTGCCGGGCTGGCTTTTTCTGCGGTCAGGTAGTCGAGGCGCTGTGCCAGCATAATTTGGGTTTCCAGTTCAGCCAAAGAGCCCCGCGCAATGCCAAGGAAATGCCCGAACTCCTTGCTTGAATTACGCGCTTGCCCTTCCGCTACGTTGGATGGAATGGAAACCGCAGCGCGCTGCAACTGGCTGGTTAATCCATAAACTTCATGCCGAGGAAACTCAGCACAGAGCTTATACACTTCCTCCGCCAATTCCATCGCCAGTCGCCAAACCTTAAGTTCACGGTAGCCGGCCATCTGCAAACCCTGGTTATTAGTAGGAAGTCGTAAGTTGGAAGTTGGTGTTGTCGCTTGACCAGCGACTTGCTGGAGTAGTTTTCCAGCTTAGTCGAATGGCCATGCAAAGCTCGTGATTTTAACTTACGTCTTACGTCTCAAGTCTTACGTCTCTAATGTCTACCAACTAGTCTATATGGTAATTCGGCGCTTCCTTGGTGATCTGCACATCATGCACATGCGATTCGCGGATGCCGGCGGCGCTGATCTGGACGAATTCGGCCTTGGTGTGCATGGTGGCGATGTCCGGACAACCCAGATAGCCCATGCTGGCGCGCAGACCGCCCATCAACTGGTGAATCAACGCCAGCGCGCTGCCCTTGTAAGGCACGCGCCCTTCCACCCCTTCCGGCACCAGCTTGTCCTGATTAGCAGCTTCATTTTCCTGGAAATAACGGTCGCTGGAACCCTGTTGCATCGCGCCTATGCTGCCCATGCCGCGATAAGATTTGTAGGAACGCCCCTGGAACAATTCCACTTCACCCGGCGCTTCTTCCGTGCCGGCAAACAGCCCTCCCAGCATCACCACGTGCGCCCCCGCCGCAAGCGCCTTGGAAATATCGCCGGAGTAGCGCACCCCGCCGTCTGCGATCAGCGGCACGCCGGAACCCTGCAATGCTTCGGCCACGTTCTGGATGGCGCTGATCTGCGGCACCCCCACCCCCGCGACGATGCGCGTGGTGCAGATCGAACCTGGACCGATACCCACCTTGACGCCGTCCGCGCCATGGTCCAGCAGCGCCTTGGCCGCCGCCGCGGTGGCAATGTTGCCGCCGATCACCTCGACCTGCGGAAAGTTTTTCTTCACCCATTTGACCCGATCCAGCACGGCCTGCGCGTGGCCGTGTGCGGTATCCACCACCAGCACATCCACACCGGCTTCCACCAGCAGCGCGGCACGTTCATCCGTTCCCTCGCCCACGCCAATCGCGGCGCCCACGCGCAAACGCCCGAGGCCGTCCTTGCATGCCTGCGGATGCTCACTGGACTTGAGAATGTCCTTCACGGTAATCAGGCCGCACAACTCGAACGCATCGTTCACCACCAGCACACGTTCGATGCGATATTGATGCATCAACCCGCGCGCCTCTTCACGGCTGGCGTTTTCCTTTACCGTAATCAGCCGCTCGCGCGGTGTCATGATGTTCTTGATCGGCTGGTCGAGATTGCTTTCAAAACGCAAATCGCGGTTGGTGACGATGCCGACCAGCTGCTTGCCCTGCACTACCGGAAGGCCGGAAATGCGGTGCTGGCGGGTGAGGTTCAATACGTCGCGCACCGTCATTTCGGGCGTGACGATAATGGGATCCTTCACTACCCCGCTTTCAAAACGCTTGGTCTTGGAAACTTCCAACGCCTGCGCCTTGGCGGCCATGTTCTTGTGCACGATGCCGATGCCGCCCTCCTGCGCCAGGGCAATCGCCAGGCGCGCCTCAGTGACAGTATCCATCGCAGCGGACAATATGGGGATGTTCAGGGTGATGTTGCGGGTAAGCTGGGTGCGCAGGCTGACATCGCGCGGCAGCACATTGGAATGCGCCGGAACCAGCAGGACATCGTCAAAGGTCAGCGCCTTTTGGGTAATACGCATGGTAAACGCCCTCTGCAAAGCGAGGCATTATAACAAAGTTACGCTATTCGCTGCGAATCAAAGATTCGTGCGAGATTGGCAGTGCGCAAGGCAGGCGGATGGGTAAATCGGCTTTGTGAAACAGATGTTCCGCATTCGAGTTGTGGCTGGCTCGCCGGTTCGGACGAATCTGGGCACTGGAACGTGTCTATTTCATTAGGAAGTTAGCGACTCAAGATAGAAGGCCGCTTGTTTGATTTTATGTTTTCTTTTTTTCGAGCTGCGCCTTAACTTTATCCATCCCATCAAAAATAACGGTTCTCATCTCGTCACTTTCGCTGAATGTTTTTCCAAGTGCTTGCATAGCCTCCATAAAAGCAATTGTGGGAATTACGACACTTAAAATTGGAGCAAAAGTATTAGGGCCGGTTTCCATGCCTAGTGTTAGTTTTGATACTCCAGGGCCAAACCCAACATTCAGGATTCTATCGGCATAAATCACTTGCATTGGGCCACCTTGGATGATCGGCTGTTGCTCTTGAGCTTTATTTTGAGCATCTGTATTTTTCGAAACTTGTTTCATGTTAGCTCCTTAACTATTTATTGCTATCTGTATTTGTATTGGGCTCGAAATAGTATTTATTTGCGATTGATGCGCCAATCCGATAGGGACGTCGTTGCCTTTTTTTTGAATTGGTACACTGAAATACAAGGCTTTATAACTTCCATTCATTAGGTCACGCGCGACCTGAAATGCTGTTTGAACTTCTATGGTTGGCAAGGGGAAAGTCAATGCAACTTCTCTTTGTGCAATTTGCCAAGGTTGAATTTGTGGTGAATTACATGGGGTATGAAACACTACTTCAAAATCAAAACCCAAAGAGGATGCAAATTCCCAAATTGTCTTAATAGTGAGATTGCATTTCCCAGACATCACGTTACTAACCCTACTTTTTTTCCAGCCAAGAATCTCCGTTAATTCAGATCGGCTTTTTCCACTAAATGCCATAAGGGCGGCCATTTGGGCGCCCAAATGATCTTTCTTCAATTCAAATGGGTCAACTTGGCCAATATCAGAAAAAGCGTCGAAAAAATTATCTTCGGCCGCATTCTGATTGGTTGTTACAAGTGCCGTGGAGTTAGTCATAAAACCCTCGTACTAAAACTATTTGTTTGTAAGCATTCCAGCACTTGGCGAGCAATTCCTTCAAGTTGGACTTTTTCGCCATTACTTAGTTTGTCTTTGCGCTTTGGCCACGTTTTCAATATGAGAATAACCTTTTTGGGCAAATACAAAAAATAAATACGGATAACTCCAGTACCCCATATCCGAAAAATTTTAACTATCTCTTCATTCATTTTGAAAGAGTGCGCCTCATGACATTGCTTTTCATCATAAAGCTCGGTAAGAACTTGACCGGTATTCGCTCTGTTTAAAAAGCTAACATACGACGACAGGGCGGCTTTTTTGTCAGTCTGATTAAGACACTTTACATCCTCATTGGTGGTAGATGTTCGTTTATCTGCTGCTGTGCAAATGGTATAAATTTTCCAGCAACCATTCCAATCGACAGGCGTTTTATACCCTGTATCAGGCGGCAGGATCAGACGCGTAAAGAACAATGACATATGAATGTTAACTTATAAGTGAACAACATTGCAACACCACCGTTAATTGGAATAAGAGCCAAGTTACTGCGCTATTCCCCCGTCCAAGTAACACGAGGGCTACAAATACATAGCTCGCAACATAACAGCAAAAGCCCTTTATGGGTATATGCCAAAATATATAGGCCTTGGGATGGAATGCTCTCTAGTTCGAGTTAGAACCAGCGAGCCAGTTACCTTCTAGCCTCCAGTAATTGCTACAACTTATCCGCGCAGGCTGCGCCCTTCGCCACGCCGGACAGCAATCTGTCGGGAGCCAAGCGCCGTCCCAGCAACTCACCCACGCCGATAAATTTCCCCGCACCATACAGGCGGACTTTGCCGTCCGGCAGGCCGGTGTCGATGCCGAGCCGCTGCCCCTGTGCGATGCGGTTCACCTGCACTTCATCCAGATCGAGCATGGGCAAATCCTGCAACAAACAATCCAGCGGGAGCAGGCAGGCTTCCCGCTCCGGCATGGTCATCGCTTCAAGCTGCTCCCATGTGCATGCATCCTCCAGCCGGAATCGGGCAATCGCCGTGCGGCGCAAGCCCTGCAAATGCGCGCCGCACCCCAATGCCTGGCCGATGTCTTCGGCCATCGTGCGGATGTAGGTACCCTTGCTGCAACGCACGGTAATTTCCAGCTCGTCACCGGCGAAGCGCTCCAAAACCAGTTCGTGAATGATCACGCGGCGGCTTTCGCGTTCTATGGTTTCGCCTTTGCGGATGTACTCGTACAGCGGTTTGCCCTGATGCTTGATGGCGCTGTGCATGGGGGGGATTTGTTCGATCTCGCCGAGGAAGCTGTGCAATGTTGCGCGTATTTGTTCCTCGCCCAGCGCCACGGCACAGGTGCCGGTGATTTCACCTTCGGCGTCGCCGGTGGTGGTGGTCTGGCCCAGCTTGACCAGCGCGCGGTAGGTCTTGTCTGCGTCCAGCAACGCGTTGGAGAATTTGGTGGCTTCGCCGAAACAGACGGGCAGCAACCCGGTTGCCAAGGGATCGAGTGTGCCGGTATGTCCCGCCTTTTCTGCCTGAAACAGGCGGCGTACTTTCTGCAGGGCGGTATTGGAACTGAGGGTGAGCGGTTTATCGAACAGCAAGACGCCGTCCAGCGGGCGTTTGTTACGAGTCATATATAGCTGGTAGCTGGTAACTGGTAGCTGGTAGCAAACCCGGCTTGGCTGCCCGCTACAAGCTACGGGCTACGAGCTGCCCCCCTTGTCGCTGGCGACTGCCTGGTCTATGAGCTGCGACAGATGTATGCCGCGTTCGACTGATTCATCATAAACGAAGTGCAGTTGCGGCGTGATGCGCAGCTTCATGATGTGCGCAAGCTGGCTGCGCAAAAATCCGCTGGCATGCTCCAGGCCTTGCTGCACCTTGTCGTTTGCGCCTTCCAGTGTGGTGTAGAACACCTTGGCGTGCGAGTAATCGCGGGCCACTTCGACGCCGGTGAGGGTGACCAGGCGCACGCGCGGATCTTTCACTTCCAGGCGCACCAGTTCGGCCAGCTCGCGCTGTATCTGCTCCGCTATCCGGTCGGTTCTGGCGTAGTCCTTGGGCATGGCAACTGGCGCTTACAGCGCGCGCGCCACCTCGACGATTTCGAACACCTCAAGCTGATCGCCTACCTGGAGGTCGTTATAACCCTTCAGCGACAATCCGCACTCGAAATTCGATTTCACTTCGCGGACGTCATCCTTGAAGCGCTTGAGAGAATCCAGTTCGCCGGTGTGGATCACCACGTTGTCGCGCAGCACGCGCACCTGCGAGCCGCGCTTGACCACGCCGTCGGTGACGTAGCAACCGGCCACAGTGCCAATCTTGGAAATGTGGAACACCTGGCGGATTTCCACCATGCCGATGATGCTTTCCTTTTTCTCCGGCGCCAGCATGCCGGTCAGGGCAGCCTTGATTTCATCCACCATCTCGTAAATGATGTTGTAGTAGCGCACGTCCACGCCAGAGGATTCCGCCAGCTTGCGTGCGGCCGCGTCGGCACGGGTATTGAAGCCGATCACGATGGCCTTGGAAGCCAGCGCCAGGTTGATGTCGGATTCGCTGATCGCGCCCACGCCGCTGTGGATGAGATTAACTTTCACCTCGGCAGTGGACAGCTTTTGCAGGGATTGCGCGATGGCTTCGCAGGAGCCTTGCACGTCGGCCTTCACGATCAGCGCCAGAGTGCGCACTTCGCCTTCCGCCATTTGCTCGAACATGTTTTCCAGCTTGGCGGCCTGCTGCTTGGCCAGTTTCACGTCACGGAACTTGCCTTGGCGGAACAGGGCGATTTCGCGCGCTTTCTTCTCATCCGCCAGCACCAGCATGTCTTCACCGGCTATCGGCACTTCGGACAGCCCCTGGATTTCCACCGGAATCGAAGGCCCTGCCTCTTTCACCACCTTGCCGTTCTCATCCAGCATGGCGCGCACACGGCCAAATACGGTGCCGGCCAGCACTGTGTCGCCACGCTTCAAGGTGCCGGACTGCACCAGTATGGTCGCCACCGGCCCCTTACCCTTGTCCAGCCTGGCTTCAATCACGATGCCCTTGGCGTTGGATGCCATGGGGGCTTTCAACTCCAGCACCTCAGCCTGCAACAGCACCCCTTCCAGCAATGCGTCTATGCCCTGCCCGCTCTTGGCGGACACTTCGACGAACATGGTGTCGCCACCCCAATCATCCGGCACGACCTGTTCCGCAACCAATTCCTGCTTGACGCGTTCGGCGTTGGCTTCGGGTTTGTCTATCTTGGTCACCGCTACCACAATCGGCACGTTGGCCGCCTTGGCATGGTGGATCGCTTCCCTGGTTTGCGGCATCACGCCGTCATCGGCCGCCACCACCAGAATCACGATGTCAGTCACTTTTGCGCCGCGCGCGCGCATCGCGGTAAACGCCTCGTGGCCCGGCGTATCGAGGAAGGTAATCATGCCGCGCGGGGTATCCACGTGGTAGGCGCCGATGTGCTGCGTGATACCGCCTGCCTCGCCGCTGGCCACGCGGGTACGGCGTATGTAATCCAGCAATGAGGTCTTGCCATGGTCAACGTGACCCATCACGGTCACCACCGGAGGGCGCGGTTCGAGGGGCGCATTTTTTTGCTCCTCCGATTCCGTCAGATAAGCGCCGTAGTCGTCCGCCTTGGCCGGTTTGGCGATATGCCCCAATTCTTCCACCACGATCATCGCGGTTTCCTGGTCCAGTACCTGATTGATGGTCACCATGGAGCCAAGGTTCATCAGCGCCTTGATGATTTCGATGGCCTTGATCGACATCTTCTGCGCCAGCTCGGAGACGCTGATCGTCTCCGGCACCATCACCTCATGCACGACCGGTTCGGTCGGCAAGGAGAAGGCGTGCTGGGCGGCTTCTTCCTGCTTGGCATGTTTCTCATGATGGCGCGGGCCGCGCACATGGCCTGCCGTCCACCCGCCGGGGCGCGTATCAGTCCGGGTGGGCATGCGTTTCTTGTGCCCGGCCTCACTCCAGGGGCTGCTTTTATCCGGAGCGGTTTTTGCACCCTTCTTGGCTGGTCTGGCGATCTTGTCCCCGGGTTTGGACACTGGCTTGTGCAGCGTACCTTCAGCCAGACTGGCGGCGGGTGTTGCCTCAACCACCGGCACAGCCGGTTTAATCTCTGCCGGGGCTGCGGGCTGCTCCTCAGGTTTTGCGGGCTCGGCAACCGGAGCCGCCTTGCGTTTGCTGCGCTCCTTCTTGACCTGAACTTCAGCGGCCTGGCGTGCAGCCAACTCTGCCTGACGGCGTGCTTCTTCCTCGCGCAGGGCAAGTTCCTGCTCGTCCACCTTCTTGGTTGCAGGTTTTTTTGCTGCGGGTTCCGGCACCGCCTCTGGCGCAACAGCGGCAGGCTTCCCCGCAGCAACCGGGGCAACCACACGTTTCTTGCGCACTTCGACCTGAATGGTGCGCGCCCTGCCGGTGCTGTCAGACTTCTTGATTTCCGTAGTTTCGCGCCGGGTCAAGGTGATTTTGCCTTTGGCGCCACCGGCCCCATGCGCGGTGCGCAGGTGTTCCAGCAGTTGCGCCTTATCCTGTTCCGATATGGGATCCGCCTCATGCTGTTTGGCGATTCCGGCCGCCTGCAGTTGTTCCAGCAACAGCCCAACCGGCAAGCCGAGCTCGCCAGCAAACTGCGCTACATTCATTTTTGCCATTACTATCCTTTAACCCCAAAACTCAACACTTGCACAACCCACCCTCAGGCAAACCAGGGCGCGCGCGCAGTCATGATCAACCGGTTGGCGCGTTCGCCGTCCATGGCCGTCAACTCAACCAACTCATCCACATCCAGGTCGGCAAGCTGGTCTTGCGTGCCGATTCCCTTGCCTGCCAGGATGCGCGCAGTTTCCTCATCCATGCCCTCGAGTTTAAGCAAGTCCTCGATGCCGTGCTCCACCTGCTCTTCATTCGCGATCGCGGCGGTCAACAGCGCGTTGCGCGCGCGGCTGCGCAGCTCATTGACTGTCGCCTCATCGAAAGATTCAATCTCCAGCATCTCTTCCAGCGGCACATAAGCCACTTCTTCCAGTGTATTAAACCCTTCCTGCACCAGGATGTCCGCCACTTCTTCATCCACATCAAGCTTGCTGATGAACAAATCACGCACCTTGGAAAATTCCTGCTCGTTCTTGTTGCTGGATTCCGCCACCGTCATGATGTTGAGTTCCCAGCCGGTCAGCTCACTGGCCAGGCGCACATTCTGGCCGTTACGGCCAATGGCCTGCGCCAGGTTTTCTTCCTCGACCACGACATCCATACTGTGCTTGTCTTCATCCACCACGATGCTGGTTACGTCAGCCGGGGCCAGTGCATTGATGACGCTGGTGGCGGGGTCTTCCGACCACAGCACGATGTCGACGCGCTCGCCCGCCAGTTCATTGGTCACCGCCTGCACCCGCGAGCCGCGCATGCCGACACAGGTGCCGATCGGGTCTATCCGCGCATCATGCGAGCGCACCGCAATCTTGGCGCGCGCACCGGGATCGCGTGCCGCACTGACGATTTCGAGCAGGCCTTCCTCGATTTCCGGCACTTCAAGTTCAAACAGCTTGATCAGGAACTCGGGCGTAATGCGCGACAGGACGATTTGCGGCCCGCGCACCGAACGGTCCACGCGCAACAAATGCGCCCGCACGCGATCGCCGACGCGCATGTTTTCCTTGGGGATCATCTGGTCGCGCGGCAGCAACGCCTCGATCTTGCCAAACTCGATGATGGCGCTGCCGCGCTCGATGCGCTTCACCGTGCCGGATACCAGATGCTCCTTGCGCTCCATGAAATCGTTCAGTATCTGTTCGCGTTCGGCATCGCGGATTTTCTGGAAAATCACCTGTTTGGCGGCCTGTGCGCCGATGCGACCGAAGTCGATGGACTCCAGCGGTTCTTCGATGAACTCTTCCAGCGCGATGTCCGGATCGCGCTTCTGGGCTTCCTCCAGCTTGATGTGCAGATCGGGCGTTTCGAAGGTCTCGTCGTCCATCACCTGCCAGCGGCGGAACGAGTCATATTCTCCCGTGGTGCGATCTATGCTGACGCGCACATCGGCCTCCTCGGAGAAGCGCTTCTTGGTGGCAGACGCCAAAGCAGACTCCAGCGCGCCAAACACGATCTCCTTATCCACGTTCTTCTCACGCGCCAAGGCATCTACTAATAACAGAACTTCACGACTCATCACCGTCTCCAACTAACGGGCATGGCAAATATGCCAGCCCTGATAATAAAACTCACTAGACGTAAGACGTAAGTTGTTAGTTAAACCCGCGTAGCGGACAACACCAACTTATGTCTTACGTCTTATGACTTACGACTTCCAACATTCAAATGTCGGCACCAACCGCGCCTTATCCAAATTGGACAGCTCAATCTGTACCAGATTGCCATCCACCTCCAACTGCAAAACGCCGTCCCGAACTTCCCCCAGAACGCCGGTAAAGTTCTTGCGCCCTGCCAGCGGCATGCGCAATTTTAGTTGCGCCTTCTCGCCACGGAAGCGCACGAAATCCGCTTCTTTCTTCAGCGGCCTGTCCAGCCCCGGCGACGAAACTTCAAGGCGGTCGTAAGCCACCCCTTCCACCGCAAACAAACGCGTCAACTGGTGGCTGACCCGTTCACAATCTTCCAGTGTAATACCCGCCGGCTTGTCCAGAAGCACACGCATCAGGCCCCTGCCGGACACTTCCAGATCAACCAGCTCATACCCCAAGCCAGCCAGCGTCGTTTCCACAAGCCTTGCCGCATCCATGATTCATACCCACAAATAAAAAACGGGCCGAGGCCCATCTGAAAAACTACGCGGATTATAGCAAACTATAGCAGCTAATGGAAAATACTAAATACGCAAGCCCTGCTCAGGCTTGCAGCAGCGCAAGAATTTCGCGGATTTCGCGGCGCAATTCGGAGGGATTAGCGTGCAGTGGCAACAGTTGCGGCTGGCCGGTTTCTTCCCGTTGCACCGCAAGATGATCCAGGCGGCTGCGCGCGCCGTTGATGGTGAAACCGTCTTCATACAGCAACTGGCGAATATGGCGGATAAGCAGCACTTCGTGGTGCTGGTAGTAACGCCGGTTGCCGCGCCGCTTGACCGGCTTGAGTTGGGTAAATTCCTGCTCCCAATAGCGCAGCACGTGCGCCTTCACCCCGCACAGCTCGCTCACTTCGCCGATGGTGAAGTAACGCTTGGCCGGGATCGCAGGCAATTCGGAATTAGGCGTGTGGTTTTCCATTAGGTGCCTCTAAAAATTCAGAGTTCGCCCAAATGCAAGGCGCGGAAAAAATTTCGAAGCGCCGCATATGTTATATATGTAAGCAAGAAATTTTTTGCGAGCAGCCGCTATGCGGCTTGCCTGCTTACCCCGCTGCCGCAACGCAGCAGTTGGGATGAAATCTGGATTTTTAGGCGTGTGGTTTTCCATGATAGCTCTTCTCTACCATGCTCTTGAGTTTCTGGCTGGGATGAAAAGTCACCACGCGCCGCGCGGTGATGGGAATTTCCTCGCCGGTCTTGGGGTTACGCCCCGGACGTTGCGGTTTGTCGCGCAACTGGAAATTGCCGAAGCCTGATAATTTGACGCTTTCACCGCGTTCGAGCTGGGCACGAATTTCCTCGAAGAACGCTTCCACCATATCCTTGGCTTCACGCTTGTTCAAGCCCACTTTTTCAAACAACAAATCCGCGAGTTCTGCTTTGGTCAATGTCATGTTCGCCTCTTACATACGCAATTGCGCGCCCTGCTGCTGTAACACGGCGAGCAGGCGCGCAATACTTTGGTCAATTTCCACGTCGGTTAATGTTTTTTGAGTATCTTGCAATAACACACGGAAAGCAAGGCTTTTTTTGCCCTGCTCCACACCCTTGCCGCGATACAGGTCGAACAGCGCAAGCTCGGCCACGTTAGGCGCGTTTTCAGCTTGCATGGCATCCAGCAAAGATTGCACCGCCACACTTTCGTCCACCACCACAGCGAGGTCGCGGCGCACTGGCGGGAACATGGAAATCTCGCCCGCATGCGGCACAGTGGCCTGTGTCAGTGCCCCCAGGTCAAGCTCGAACCACACCGTCGCCTGTGGAATATCATATTGCTGCAACCACTGCGGATGCAGTTCGCCTATCCAGCCGACTGCCTGCCCATGTAACAGGATTTGCGCCGACCGCCCCGGATGTGAAGCCGGGTGCGTCGCCGCCACAAAACTTAACACGGCAGGCGCAAACAGCGCTTCCACATCTGCTTTCACGTCATAAAAATCCACGTTGCGCCCAGCCGCACCCCATTGCTCGGCGAATTGACTGCCGTAGCACAGGCCAGCAAGCCGCTCACGCTGGGCATAGCCGGCACCGGTAAAACACGCCCCGGTTTCAAACAGGCGCACGCGCGGCTGCTTGCGCACAAGATTGATACGCAAGGCGCCGGCCAAGCCGCCCAGCAGGCTGCTGCGCATCACCGCCAACTGGCTGGCAATCGGGTTCTGCAAGGCCACTGGCGCAGTATTGCCGCACAGGTCGTGCTCGGTTTGCGCGTCGAGGAAGGCATAGCTGACGGTTTCCTGATAGTCGCGCGCCACCATGATCTGGCGCAAGCGCACCAGCGGGCGCTGCATTTCGGTTTGCAGCAACATCGTTGCTGCGGCCAGCGGCGGCTGCGCCGGGATGTTGTCGTAGCCGAAGATGCGCGCCAACTCTTCAATCAAGTCCGCCTCCAGTGCCAGGTCGAAGCGGTAGCTGGGCGGTGTTACGCGGAAATCTTCGTCTGACAAATGCCTCACAGAGGCGGCGATTGCCCCCTCTCCTGCTTGCGGGAGAGGGTTGGGGAGAGGGCTATTCGCCGTGAATTCGAATTGCAGGCGTTGCAGCAATGCGGCGATTTGTGCGCTGTCCAGCGAGATACCCAACACACGCTTCACGCGGCTGACACGCAACAGGACAGGTTCGCGCGCAGGCAAGGTGCCACGCACTTCAGTGATGGCTCCGGCTTGCCCGCCGCAAATTTCCAGCAGCAGGTGTGTGGCGCGTTCCAGCGCCATGCGGGTCGCGGCAAAATCCACGCCGCGCTCGAAACGATGCGATGAATCGGTGGAGAGCGCCAAGCCACGGGCCTTTCCGGCTATCGCATCGGGCGCGAAAAAGGCGCTTTCCAGGAACACGTCCTGCGTCGCCGTCTCCACACCGCTGCCTGCGCCACCCATGATGCCAGCCAGCGCCAGGGGCCGCGCGTCATCGGCGACCACCAGCATGTCATCTTGCAGTTCGACTGTTTGCCCGCTGAGCAAGGCGAGCTGTTCTCCAGTGCGTGCGTAACGCACTTCGATGCCGCCGGAAAGATGGGCGAGATCGAAAGCGTGCATCGGCTGACCGAGTTCCAGCATCACGTAATTGGTGACATCCACTACCGCATTGATGCTGCGCACTCCGCTGCGCTCCAGGCGGCGCGCCATCCATGCCGGCGTGGCAGCGGCGGCATTCACGCCGCGCACGATGCGGCCGCAATACAAGGGACACGCTGCGGCAGCTGCAACTTTCACCGATAAGGTTTCCTTCAAGCTCGACGGAACCAGCGCAGCCTGCACCACGTTCAGTTTGCCGCCCGCAATCGCCGCCACTTCACGCGCCACGCCTGCCACACTCAGGCAATCGCTGCGGTTGGGCGTGAGCTTCAAGGTAAACAGCGTGTCGTCCAGTTCCAGATAATCGCGCAGGCTGGTGCCGACCGGTGCATCTGCAGGCAGCAGCCACAGGCCTGTCCTGAGCTCAGTCGAAGCCTGTCCTGAGCTCTGTCGAAGGGGGCCTTGGCTCTCTTCGGCCAGACCGAGTTCCCTGGCGGAACACAACATGCCGAATGATTCGACGTTACGCACCTTGGCCTGCTTGATGGCGAAGTTGCCGGGCAGCACTGCACCGATACGCGCACAAGGCACCCTCACGCCGACCGCGACATTAGGTGCACCGCAGACGATGGTCAGCGGCTGCGCCTCGCCTATATTTACCTGGCACACGTTGAGGCGGTCTGCATTGGGATGCTTCACCACCTCCAGCACTTCCGCCACCACCACGTTATTGAACGCGGGTGCGACAGGCTCCAGCGCCTCCACTTCCAGCCCGGCCATGGTTAACGCATGAGCCAGCTCTGCGCTGGAAAGCGCCGGGTTGATCCAGGTTCTTAACCAGTTCTCGGAAAATTTCATATCAATTGAATTGCTTCAAGAAGCGCAAATCGCCTTCATAGAACAGGCGCAAATCGGCCACGCCGTAGCGCAGCATCGCCAAGCGCTCGACACCGAGGCCGAAGGCAAAGCCCAGATATTTTTCGCTGTCTATATTGACGTGCTTCAGCACATTGGGATGCACCATGCCGCTGCCCAACACTTCCAGCCAGCCGGTATGGCTGCACACGCGGCAACCCTTGCCGTTGCACTGCACGCACTGGATATCCATCTCCGCCGACGGCTCGGTAAACGGAAAAAACGAGGGACGGAAACGCACCTGCAAATCGTCGCGCTCGAAGAAGCGCTGCATGAAATCGGCCAGTATGCCCTTGAGCATGGCGAAACTCGCATCTTCCGCAATCCACAACCCCTCCACCTGATGGAACATGGGGGAATGGGTCACATCCGAGTCACAACGATAAACGCGTCCCGGCGCAATAATCTTCAGCGGCGGCGAATTGTTCTCCATGTAACGAATCTGCACCGGCGAAGTGTGTGTGCGCAACACATGCTGCCCGTCAATGTAAAATGTATCGTGCATGGCGCGCGCCGGGTGATTCTCCGGGATGTTCAGCGCGGTGAAGTTATAGAAATCGCTCTCGATTTCCGGCCCCGCTGCGACAGCAAAACCGAGCGAGTGGAACAGGCTTTCGATGCGCTCCAGCGTGCGCGTAACCGGATGTAGGCCACCGATTCCCATACCGCGTCCCGGCAACGTCACATCCAGCGCTTCCGCCGCCAGCTTCTGCTGCAACTGGCGTTGCTGCAAGGTCTCACGGTGCTGCTGTAAAGCCTGTTCGATGGCCTGCTTGACCTGGTTGATGCGCGCCCCGGCTGCCGGCCGCTCTTCGGCAGACAGCTTGCCGAGCCCTTTCAGCAGCCCGGTCAAACGGCCTTCCTTGCCCAGATAACGCGCCTTGACCTGCTCCAGTTCCGCCGCCTGATCAATTGCGGCAAACTGCTTCAGCGCTTCGTCGAGAATTTGCTCAAGTTCTTGCATAAATAAATAGAGTAAAAACGAAAAAGGAGGCGTAAACGCCTCCCTGTCCGGTTCAGCTTATATTTAAACGCCGAGGCTGGCTTTGGCCTGTACGACAATATGCGCAAACGCAGCCTTGTCAAACACCGCCATATCCGCCAGCACCTTGCGGTCTATTTCAATTGCGGCTTTCTTCAGGCCGTTCATGAACACGCTGTAGCACAGACCCTGCTCACGCGCAGCCGCATTGATACGCGCAATCCACAAGGTGCGGAACTGGCGCTTGCGTTGCCGGCGGTCACGATAGGCATATTGCCCGGCCTTCATCACCGCTTCTTTGGCGATGCGATAGACATTTTTGCGGCGACCACGGTAACCCTTGGCCTGGTCCAAAATTTTCTTATGGCGCGCGCGCGCCGTTACACCACGTTTAACTCTTGGCATGTTCTACTCCTTATGCGTAAGGCATCATGGCGCGTACGGACGCCGTGTTGGTTGCGTGAACTTCAGTAGTGCCGCGCAACTGACGTTTGCTCTTGGTGGTCTTCTTGGTGAGAATGTGGCGCTTGAACGCTTGCGCGCGCTTGACGCTTCCACCGGCACGCACCTTGAAGCGCTTGGCGGCACCGCTCTTGGTTTTCATTTTAGGCATGACAACTCCTTTATTTGATGACGCCAGGAGGTTCCTGACAGGAACGCTTAAAACCTGGAACCACTTGTTTGGGACTGTAACCCCTGTCGGGTTACGCGATAAACCCGCTAACCCAACCTACGGTTTTTTTGCTACCAAGCTGCATCGGCCAGTCCCTTAACCGGCGCAGCGTTAAACCTGCTGAATCTATTTCTTCCTCGATGGCTTATTTCTTTTTGGGTCCAAGCACCATCACCATCTGCCGACCTTCCATCTTGGGAAACTGCTCCACGGTACCGTACTCATCGAGATCGGCTTTAACACGCTCCAACAGGCGCATGCCGAGACTCTGATGCGCAATCTCGCGACCACGGAAACGCAAGGTAATCTTGGTCTTGTCGCCTTCCCCCAGAAAGCGGATCAGGTTACGCAACTTGATGTTGTAATCACCCTCATCCGTACCGGGCCGGAACTTGACTTCCTTGATCTGGATCTGCTTTTGCTTAAGCTTGGCCTCGTGCTGCTTCTTGCTCTCGGCATACTTGAACTTGCCATAATCCATGATGCGGCACACCGGCGGCTCCGCCATGGGCGCAATTTCCACCAGATCCAGTTCAGCTTCTCCAGCCAAGCGTATCGCTTCCGCGACTGCCACAATACCGAGTGGCTCCCCTTCCACACCAACAAGCCGCACCTGAGGTGCCGTTATCTGCTCGTTGAGGCGTTGTGCTTTTTCCTGAGCTATTGTAGTTTCTCCATAAAAAAATTAAACCGCGCTGCCCGTTTGCAGTTCCGATTGCAGGTGTTGCAATAACACCGCCATCGACATCTGCCCAAGGTCCTCACCTTTACGGTTCCGCACGGCAACCAGGCCAGCAGCCATTTCCTTGTCGCCCACGATCAGCTGATAAGGCAATTTCTGCAAGCTATGTTCGCGTATTTTATAGGTAATTTTCTCATTGCGCAAATCCAGTTGTACGAGGAACACTGCGCTGTGCAAAGATTCAGCAACCTGGGTCGCATAAGCATCCTGCGCCTGCGAGATATTTATCACTACCATCTGCACCGGCGACAGCCATAGCGGGAAAGAACCCGCATGGTGTTCGATGAGAATGCCGATGAAACGCTCCAGCGAACCGAGGATGGCACGGTGCAGCATCACCGGCGCCTTGCGCGTATTATCCTCGTCCACATATTCCGCACCCAGGCGCACCGGCAGGTTGAAATCCAGCTGGATGGTGCCGCATTGCCATACCCGCCCCAGCGTATCCTTCAGCGAAAATTCTATCTTCGGCCCGTAGAACGCTCCCTCTCCCGGCTGCAATTCATATTCCAGGTTGTTTTGCTTGAGCGCGGCGGCCAGTGCCGCCTCCGATTTGCCCCATGTCTCATCGGAGCCGATGCGCTTTTCCGGGCGGGTGGACAACTTCACCAGCACATCGTTGAAACCGAAATCCGCATACACCTTTTGCAGCATCACGATGAAATCAGCCACCTCGCTCTCAATCTGGCGTTCGGTGCAGAAAATATGCGCATCATCCTGGGTGAAGCCGCGCACGCGCATCAACCCGTGCAGCGAGCCGGACGGCTCGTTGCGATGGCAGGAGCCGAACTCGGCCAGGCGCATCGGCAGGTCGCGGTAGCTGTGCAGGCCATGGTTGAATATCTGCACGTGACCGGGGCAATTCATCGGCTTCACCGCAAAATCGCGCGCCTCGGAATGCGTGGAAAACATGCTGTCGCGGTAGTTTTCCCAATGCCCGGACTTCTCCCACAGCGTGCGGTCCATCATGGTCGGCGTGCGCACTTCCTGATAACCATACTCGCGGAACTTGACGCGCATGTACTGCTCGACTTCCTGCCAGATGGTCCAGCCATTCGGGTGCCAGAACACCATGCCTGGCGCCTCGTCCTGCATGTGGAACAGGTCGAGTTGCTTCGCCAGCTTGCGGTGGTCGCGCTTCTCCGCCTCTTCCAGGCGGTGCAGGTAGACATCGAGGTCTTCCTTCTTCGCCCAGGCCGTGCCATAGATGCGCTGCAACATTTCATTGCGGTGATCACCGCGCCAGTAGGCTCCTGCCACGCTCATCAACTTGAACACCTTGAGCTTGCCGGTGGAGGGCACATGCGGGCCGCGGCACAGGTCGGTAAATTCGCCCTCGCTGTACAGCGACACTTCCTGATCCGCCGGGATGGAAGCAATGATCTCCGCCTTGTAGTGCTCACCGATGCGCTTGAAATACGCCACTGCCTCGTCGCGCGGCAGCACACGGCGCACCACCGGCAGATCCAGCTTCACCAATTCGGCCATGCGTTTCTCGATGGCTGCCAGGTCCTCCGGTGTGAAAGGTCGCGCATAGGAAAAATCATAGTAAAACCCGTTTTCAATCACCGGGCCGATGGTTACCTGGGCTTCAGGGAACAACTCCTTGACTGCGTAAGCCAATAAATGCGCGGTGGAGTGGCGGATGAGTTCCAGCCCTTCCGCGTCCTTGTCGGTAATGATGGATAATGCCGCATCGGCAGAAACCAAATAAGAAGTGTCAACCAGTTGCCCGTCCACCTTGCCGGCAAGCGCCGCGCGTGCCAAGCCCGCACCGATGCTTTGCGCAACTTCGGCGACGGTGACAGGTTGCGCGTAGCTGCGCTGCGAACCATCTGGCAAGGTAATGACTGGCATATCTATTTTTTTCTCTAAAACAAAAAACGGTTTTTCTTTAAAACTTAAGTGCGGTCTTCAAAAACAAAGTGCGGCAATGCCGCACTCCAATGTTCGATATGTTGGCAGGCGCAATTAACCCGAGTGCTTGCCAACCAAATTTATTTCACATGACAACAAAAGCAATGGAAATTATTGCATCACTCGGTTAGTTGTAAAACAGGGTGCGCAGTATATCCCACCCTGTCACTCGCGGTCAAAAACAACCATGTCAATAACGTTCAGCTTTAATGAGGCCGATGGATTGCGAAAGTTTTAGGCAAGAAAAAAGGGTTAGGACATCAACCTAACCCTTCTGAATCTTAAATCCTGAATCTGGTAGGTGCTGACGGGATCGAACCGCCGACATTCGCCTTGTAAGGGCGACGCTCTACCAGCTGAGCTAAGCACCCGAAAGAATATTAATTTACTGCGTCTTTCAGGCCCTTGCCGGCGCGGAATTTTGGAACCTTCGCTGCCTTGATCTTGATCGTCGCGCCAGTACGTGGATTGCGGCCATTACGCGCAGCACGTTTGCCCACATAAAATGTGCCAAACCCAACCAAGGTAACTAAATCGCCTTTTTTCATGGCCTTTTTGATGGAGTCCACGGTAGAGTCCAGTGCACGACCGGCAGCAGCCTTGGAAATTTCAGCGGATTTTGCGATTGCATCAATCAGTTCAGATTTGTTCATATAAGCTTCCCCTTTAAGCAAGTGTTTGGTTGTATTTGACAGGAAAACCCTGCAATGGCTTTATATCAAGGGTTTTTGGCTTGGTCAAGCGATTCAAAAACTTTATTTCAATTTTTGACGTTTTTTTACAAACCCATGCGCACAGCATCAATGCTTGATTACAGCGGCACCGTGATTTTCGTTCGCAACCGGAATGGGATTGACCGCCGGCGCAACTTCTGGTAATGGCTCCGGCTTGCGCTCCAGAGCCATTTCCAGCACTTGGTCTATCCACTTGACCGGATGAATCTCCAGTTTGTTTTTGACGCTATCCGGAATCTCCACGAGATCCTTGGTGTTTTCTTCCGGGATCAGGACGACCTTGATGCCGCCGCGTTGCGCCGCCAGCAGCTTTTCCTTCAATCCGCCGATCGGCAACACTTCGCCGCGTAGCGTGATTTCCCCCGTCATCGCCACATCCGCGCGCACCGGGATACCGGTCAGCGCAGACACCATCGCCGTGCAAATACCGACGCCTGCGCTCGGCCCGTCCTTGGGTGTGGCACCCTCCGGCAGGTGGATGTGCAAATCACTTTTCTGGTAGAAGTCCTCGGCGATGCCCAGCCCGCGCGCGCGGCTGCGCACCACGCTGAGCGCAGCCTGGATCGACTCCTGCATCACCTCGCCCAGCTTGCCGGTGGTGGTGGTCTTGCCCTTGCCCGGCAATACCGCAGTCTCGATGGTCAGCAACTCGCCGCCGACCTCGGTCCACGCCAAACCCGTCACCTGCCCGACCTGATTGCGTTTCTCCGCGATGCCATAGGTATAGCGCCGCACGCCGAGATATTTATCCAGGTTGCGCGCATTCACCGTTACCTTGTTGTCGCGCCCCTTGAGCAGCAGAGACTTGACCACCTTGCGGCAGATTTTGGAAAGCTCGCGCTCCAAACCGCGCACTCCCGCCTCACGCGTGTAATAGCGCAGGATGTCGCGGATGGCGCTTTCGGAAATGCCGATTTCCTCCACCTTCAGGCCGTTGTTCTTCAGCGCCTTGGGAATCAGGTAACGCGTCGCGATGTTGACCTTTTCATCCTCGGTGTAGCTCGACACATGGATAATCTCCATGCGGTCCAGCAACGGGGCGGGAATATTCATGGTGTTCGCGGTCGCCACGAACATCACGTCGGACAAGTCATACTCGACCTCGACATAGTGGTCGACAAAGGTATGGTTCTGTTCCGGGTCGAGCACCTCGAGCAGCGCGGAGGATGGATCGCCGCGGAAATCCGTGCCCATCTTGTCCACTTCGTCGAGCAGGAACAACGGGTTCTTCACGCCCACCTTGGACATGTTCTGCAAAATCTTGCCCGGCATGGAACCGATATAAGTGCGGCGGTGGCCGCGGATTTCCGATTCGTCACGCACCCCGCCCAGCGACATGCGCATGAACTTGCGGTTGGTCGCGCGCGCGATGGACTGCCCCAGCGATGTCTTGCCCACTCCGGGCGGCCCGACCAGGCACAGGATGGGCGCTTTCATCCTGTCCACCCGCTGTTGCACCGCGAGATACTCGACGATGCGTTCCTTGACCTTTTCCAATCCGTAGTGATCCGCTTCCAATACCTCTTCGGCATTTTTCAGGTCGGTGCTGATCTTGGTTTTCTTTTTCCACGGCAGCCCCACCAGCACGTCAATATAGTTGCGCACCACGGTCGCCTCGGCGGACATCGGGGACATCAGGCGCAGCTTCTTCAGCTCGGCCTCTGCCTTGGTGCGCGCTTCCTTGGGCATGTGCGCAGCCTTGATTTTCTTTTCCAGCTCATCAATGTCCGCGCCTTCTTCGCCCTCGCCCAGCTCCTTCTGGATCGCCTTTACCTGTTCGTTCAGGTAATACTCGCGCTGGCTCTTTTCCATCTGGCGCTTGACGCGCCC
>JACREC010000037.1 GCA_016218445.1 Nitrosomonadales bacterium | reverse complement strand
GCGCGACCTTGCCCGCCACCATCACGTCGGTGGCGAGCTTGATGCCGTCCACCAGCGATTCGCGGCAGCCGTACAGGTTGTCGAACTTGGACTTGGTGACGGAATCGTTCACGTTGATCGCGGGAATCTTCAGGTCGCCGCGCTCGTGCATCTGGTACAGGCGATGCACGCCGGTGGTGGTCTCTTCGGTGACGCCCATGATCTGCGCCAGCCGCGTGGAATACCAGTTCGGGCTCTTTGCGAGCATGGCCTTGATTGCGGCGAACAGGATGCGCTCTTCCTCGCTGCCGGGATTGCCCAGCACTGATTGATCCTTCTCCGCCTTGCTGCCCAGGTGCAGCAGCAGTGTAGCGTCGCCGCCGTCGTCGAGAATCATGTTGGAGTAGCCTCCATCCGCCCATTCGAAAATGCGGTGGGTGTAGTCCCAGTAATCCTCGAGGGTTTCGCCCTTGACCGCGAACACCGCGATGCCGTCCTTGGCAATCGCGGCAGCGGCATGATCCTGCGTCGAGAAGATGTTGCACGACGCCCAGCGCACTTGCGCACCGAGCGCCTTCAACGTCTCGATCAGCACCGCGGTCTGGATGGTCATGTGCAGCGAACCGGTGATGCGCGCGCCTTTCAGCGGCTGGCTCCTGGCGAATTCCTCGCGGATTGCCATCAGGCCGGGCATCTCGGTCTCGGCGATGGCAATTTCCTTGCGGCCCCACGGGGCCAGTTTGATGTCGGCGATTTTGTAATCGGTAAATTCAGCCATAGTGTTCTTGCTCCTTGAACGTTATGACCGGGGGGAGGAGGATCGAACTCACCGCTCTCCCGTGCCCGGCACGGATTGGGTGAGCATCGTTAATACTGTCCGGTTACCTGAGCCTGGCAGGCAATATGCCTGTCGCAACGCTCCTCAGGGCTGGAGAAACTGCAAGCCGCCAAAAAATTTATCGGCTTACGAGGAATATTCTAACACAAAGGTGACGGAGGTCTTCAAGGCGGGGAATTTGCCGGCTGGTCAGGCTGGCTACCATCGGCGTGTCATATCAGGCGCAGAAGTCAGCTTGCCTTATGGTAAGCTTCTTTTTTGAAACCCATACGGAAATACAACTTATATGGCCCTGTTAAAAGAAAATAAACAGATAATCCCTGCCGCTACATTGCTCACTTTCACGATGCTGCTTGCCGGCTGCGATAAAATTGTCCCGACATATGTATTTGACTTGACGCGCCTCGCCGCCGACGGCAGCGAGTACAAAGGCAATGGCCAATACATGGAACAGCCATGGGCTTGCGTGCGCGACAACAAAACCGGCTTCATGTGGGAAGTCAAAACGGCAACTCCAGGCCTGCACGCCGGAACCAATACCTATACCTGGTACAACCCCGATGAAAAAACCAACGGGAAGGCAGAGGGGGAAACCAATGCGATGGTGGAGGGGAAACCCAATGGCGGTGTATGCACAGGCAGCACCTGCGATACCGAAGCTTTTGTTGCCGCGGTTAACGCCGAGCACTTATGCGGCTATTCCGATTGGCGCTTGCCCGGCAAAGATGAACTGGGTTCTCTGATAGACGCAACCGTGCGCATGCCGGGTCCCACGCTGCCCAAGGATTTTTTTCCCAATACACAGAACTCGAAATTTGGTTATTGGACCGCCACAATTTTCCGTATGCACCATAGCAGCGCCTGGGCATGGCGCTTCGATCAAGGCGTCGACTTCGTGGCAGTGAAAGAAGAGCCGCGCAATGTCAAGCTGGTGCGTGGCACAGCCAAAACCGCCGAGAACCAAAAGTCGGCGCAATAATAAAAAAGGTAGCTGGTCATCTGTTAAACCGGTCTCCCCGTGCAGGTGTAATTGCCTGATCGGATAGAAGTCTCTTGGAATTGGAATTATTTGGCATCCCTCACTATCGCCCGCTTTTGCGGGCGCTTTGTTTTGGGGTGGTGCAACATAAATCAGCTAAAATGCCAGCACCCAATTTTGCAGGCACACTATGGTTCCCCATCTCGCTACCGCACTGAACGGCCCGCTGCTCATTCTTGAGCAGCGCATACTCAGCGCGCAGCCCGCCATCGAGCACTGGTTCCGCACGCAATGGCTGGAGCACACCATCCCGTTCTATACCTCGGTGGATTTGCGCAACAGCGGCTTCAAGCTGGCTCCGGTGGATACCAACCTGTTTCCCGGCGGCTTCAACAACCTGAACCCGGATTTCCTGCCGCTGTGCGTGCAGGCCGCGCAGAGCGCCATCGAGAAAATCTGCCCGGAAGCGCGCGGTGTGCTGCTGATCCCGGAGAACCACACGCGCAACCGGTTTTATTTGCAGAATGTCGGGCAGCTCGCGTTGATCCTCAAGCAGGCCGGGCTGAAAGTGCGCATCGGCAGCCTGCTGCCGGAGATTACTGAGCCTACGGCAACCCAATTACCCGGCGGCGGCACGCTGACGCTGGAGCCGCTGGTGCGGCGCGGCCGCCGGCTTGGCCTGGCGGATTTCGACCCGTGCGTGGTGCTGCTCAACAACGACCTCTCCGCCGGGGTGCCGGACATTCTGCAAAATCTGGAACAGGCCGTGCTGCCGCCGCTGATCGCGGGCTGGACCACGCGCCGCAAGTCGCACCACTTTGCCGCTTATGACCGCGTAGCCGGCGAATTTGCCAAACTGCTCGGCATTGACCCATGGCTGATCAATCCTTACTTTTCCACCTGCGGCAAGATTGATTTCCGGCAGCGCACCGGAGAAGAATGCCTCGCGGTAAAGGTGGACAATATCCTGCAAAAAATGCGCGTGAAGTATGCCGAATACGGCGTGAAGGAAGAACCCTTCGTCATCGTCAAGGCGGATGCCGGCACCTATGGCATGGGCATCATGACGGTGAAAGATGCCAGCGAAGTGCGCGACCTCAACCGCAAGCAGCGCAACAAGATGGCGGTGGGCAAGGAAGGCTTGCAGGTGCATGATGTGCTGGTGCAGGAAGGCGTGTACACCTTCGAGAACATCAACGATGCAGTGGCCGAGCCGGTGGTGTACATGGTTGACCATTTCGTGGTGGGCGGCTTCTATCGCGTGCATACCGAACGCGGGGTGGACGAGAACCTTAACGCACCCGGCATGCACTTCGTGCCGCTGGCGTTCGAGTCCTGTTGCGCCTTCCCCAATCCGGATTGCGCGCCGGATGACACGCCCAACCGTTTCTATGCCTACGGCGTGGTGGCGCGGCTGGCAATGCTGGCGGCGGCGGTGGAGCTGGAGGAGATGACGGCGTGATATTTGCACTCACCGCAACGTCATTCCCGCGTATAACCAGCGACTTTGCTGGCGTTTTTTGTCAGCTTAGTCGAATGGCTAGTTGTTTCATCAGGCCGGAATCCAGCAAATCCAATATTCCGCAAAGCGGACAAAACCAAAATTCTGTCTCGCCAAGCGAGAATTATCTATTCGGCCGGATTCCGGCCTGCGCCGGAATGACGGCTTTCTATGGATCGCGCCTCGCGTTGATATTTGCCTTGTCCGCGCTCTCCGCCTGCGGCAACAAGGAACCGCCAACCTACCAGGAGCAAGGCTATGTGTTCGGCACGCTGGTGGAAGTCAGCGTGTATGGCGAAGATGAAGCGCGCGCCAGGAAGGCCGTCACGCAGGTGATGCAGGAATTTCAGCGCCTGCATGATCTGCTGCATGCCTGGAAGCCCAGCGCGCTGAGCGATTTGAACGCTGCCTTCGCCAAGGGTGAGAGCCGGGAGGTAACGCCGGAGTTGGCCGCCATGCTGAAGGATGCCGCGCAACTCTCCGCGCAATCCGATGGCCTGTTCAATCCCGCCATTGGCGGCCTGGTCAGGCTGTGGGGGTTCCACGCGGACGAGTACAAGGCTGCCTTGCCGGATGAGAAACAGCTTGCTGCGCTGGTTACGGCGCATCCGCAGATGAGTGACCTGGTTTTCGCCCCTCCACTGGCGGGAGAGGGGCGAGGGGTGTGGGTAAGCAGCCGCAATCCCGCGGTGCTGCTTGATCTCGGCGGCTACGCCAAGGGTTATGCGCTGGATCGTGCCGCCGAATTACTGAAACAGCAGGGCATCCACAACGCGCTGATCAACATCGGCGGCAATGTGCTGGCGCTCGGAGCGCACGGCGAGCGCGCCTGGCGCATCGGCATCCAGCACCCGCGCAAGCCGGGGCCGATTGCCACAATGGAATTGCACGACGGCGAGGCTATCGGCACTTCGGGCGATTATCAGCGCTATTTTGAATCCGGCGGCAAGCGCTATTGCCACCTGATCGATCCGCGCAACGGCCGCCCGGTGCAGGGCGTGCAGGCCGTAACCATTTTGACGCATGGCGTGCGCGCAGGCGTGTTGTCCGACGCCAGCTCCAAGCCGCTGTTCATTTCAGGCAGCGCGGGCTGGCGCAACGCCGCGCAAAAAATGAATCTTACCGAAGCGCTGCTGATTGAGGGCGATGGCACGGCACATCTCACCGCCGCGATGCAGAAACGGCTAGAATTCACGGATAAAAAAACGCTTCAGAAAATCGAATAGCCAGGAAGGAGTGGTTGAAGGTGATTGGGATTTTATTGGTGACCCACAATGGTCTGGGCGACAGCCTGGTGGATTGTGTGCGGCATGTCATGAGCAATGTGCCGGCCAACCTCAAGGTGTTGTCGGTGCTGGCGGATGACGACCCGCAGCGCAAGGAAGAAGAAGGGCGCGCACTCATCGCGCAACTGGACACGGGCGACGGGGTGCTGCTGCTGTCAGACCTGTTCGGCGCAACCCCGTGCAACATCGCACGGCGGCTGTATCAGCCGGGCCGCGTGGAGGGCGTGTGCGGGGTGAACCTGCCGATGTTGCTGCGCGCGGTATTCTACAGCGGCAAACCGCTGGCAGAAGTCATGCAGAAGGCGCTGGAAAGCGGGCGCAACTGTATTCTCTCAATGAATTCGGATTCGGGAAGCTGCAATGCTGCAACAGGATGCGCTGATAATTAACAAGCTGGGGCTGCATGCGCGCGCCTCGGCCAGGCTGACCCAGGCCGCTTCGCGATTTCCCTGCGAGGTGTGGGTGTCGCGCGCCGGGCGGCGCGTGAATGCGAAAAGCATCATGGGTGTGATGATGCTGGCCGCCGCCAAGGGCAGCACCATCAGCATCGAGACGAGCGGCGAAAATGAACAGGAAGCGATGGATGTGCTGCTGGCATTGATCAACGATTGTTTCGGGGAGGGCGAATGATGTTGTCTGGTAATTCCTTGCAACGAAAACTTCCCGCAAAAATGGCAGTGAGAATCCAATGAATTTCACCCTGCACGGCATTGCGGTCTCCGGCGGCATCGCCATCGGTCATGCCCACCTCATTTCGCATACCTCGCTGGAAGTGGCGCATTACGTGCTGCCCAAGCGTCTGGTGGATAAGGAAGTGGCGCGCTTCGACGCCGCGCTGGAAAGCACACGCCAGGAACTCGCCGCGCTACGCGCCAACCCCCCACAGCAGGCAGCCGCCGAGTTCGATGCTTTTCTTGACCTGCACTTGATGATTCTTGCCGATGAACACATCAGCCGCGCACCGCGCGAAATGATAGAGCGCGAGCAGTGCAATGCGGAATGGGCGCTCAAGGTGCAGATGGATGACATGGTCGCGCACTTCGAAGCCTTCGAGGATGCCTACCTGCGCGAGCGCAAGGCCGACGTGGTGCAGGTGGTGGAACGCGTGCTCAAGACCCTCACCGGCCAGCCCGGCCATGTTCCGCCTGCCGCAAGGCATGACGTGAGCATGATTCTGGTGGCGCACGACGTCAGCCCGGCCGACCTGATCCAGCTCAAGCCGTATCAATTCGCCGCCATCCTCACCGATCTGGGCAGCGCCACCTCGCATACCTCCATCATCGCGCGCGGCCTCAACACGCCATGCGTAGTCGGCCTGCACCATGCGCGGGAACTCCTGCGCGAGAACGACTTGCTCATCGTGGATGGCGCGCAGGGTGTCATCATTGTCAACCCGGACAAGCATATCCTTGACGAATACAAACTGCGCCAGGAACAGTGGGAGCTGGAACGGCAAAAGCTCAAGCGCCTCAAATCCACGCGCGCCACCACGCTGGACGGCACATCCATCGAGCTGCATGCCAATATCGAGCTGCCGCAGGACCTGCCGGAGGTGAAAGAAAACGGCGCCACCGGGATAGGTTTGTTCCGCAGCGAGTTTTTATTCCTCAACCGCGACGAGCTGCCGGATGAAGAAGAGCAATTCGAAGCCTACCGCGCCGTGGCGAAAGGAATGAAAGGGCTGCCCGTCACCATCCGCACCTTCGATCTGGGCGCGGACAAACAGCTTAGCGGCGCCGAGCGCGTCGCCAGCAACCCGGCGCTGGGGTTGCGCGCCATCCGCCTGTGCCTGGCCGAACCGCAACTGTTCCGCACCCAGTTGCGCGCGTTGCTGCGCGCCTCGCACTACGGCAACGTGAAAATACTGGTGCCGATGCTGTCCGGTGTAGCGGAGCTCAACCAGACGCTGCAATTCATCGCCGCCGTCAAACAAGGTCTGGATGCGGAAGACCTTCCCTATAACCGCGCGGTGCAGATCGGCGGCATGATCGAAATTCCCGCCGCGGCGCTGATGGTTAACGTATTTGCCAAAAAGCTGGATTTCCTTTCCATCGGCACCAACGACCTGATCCAGTACACCCTGGCGATAGACCGCACCGACGAGGAAGTGGCGCACCTGTACGACCCGCTGCACCCCGCCGTGCTGCACCTGCTGGCGCATGTCATCGGCGGCGCGGACAAGGCGGGCGTGCCGGTTTCGGTGTGCGGCGAAATGGCCGGCGATCTTGCATACACGCGCCTGCTGCTCGGCCTCGGCCTGCGCCAGTTTTCCATGAACCCGGCGCAACTGCTCGGCGCCAAGCAGCGCGTGCTCACCACCAGCCTGCCCGAGATTGCATCGCTCACGCAGAAAATTTTGCATACGGATGACCCGATGAAAATACGCGAGTTGCTGGACAAGTTGAATGCGTAAGCAACCGCTGATCGGGCCCTGCGCTATAATCGCGCAACACCTTAATTTGCTTCGTGATGCCCAATAGTCCACATTCCGTCGGCGTAGTCAGCGCACAGCGCGCACAGTTTGATATCCCTCTCTTGTTTAAGAGCGGCGCAGTGTTGCCGCGCTACGAACTGGTGTATGAAACCTATGGCACGCTGAACAGCGACAAGTCCAACGCCATCCTGGTCTGCCATGCGTTGTCCGGTCACCATCATGTGGCGGGCTATTACGCTGATGATCACAGCAACGTGGGCTGGTGGGACACCATGATCGGCCCCGGCAAGCCGATAGATACCAATAAATTCTTTGTCATCGGCGTGAACAATCTCGGCGGCTGCCACGGCTCCACCGGCCCCTCCAGCACCAACCCGGAAACCGGCAAGCCTTATGGCGCAAGCTTTCCGCTGGTGACGGTGGAAGACTGGGAGGCGTCGCAGGCGCGCCTGGCCGACCTGCTCGGCATCAAACAGTTCGCCGCAGTGATGGGCGGCAGCCTGGGCGGGATGCAGGCGATGCAGTGGTCGCTGTCGTACCCCGAGCGCGTGCGCCACGTGCTGGCGGTTGCCACCGCGCCGCGCCTCACCGCGGAGAATATCGCTTTCAACGATGTGGCGCGCAACGCCATCCTGACCGACCCGGATTTCCACGGCGGCAATTATTACGAGCACAACGCGGTGCCCAAGCGCGGGCTGCGCCTGGCGCGCATGCTCGGCCACATCACCTATCTTTCCGATGACGTGATGGCGGACAAGTTCGGGCGCGAACTGCTCTCCGGCAAGCTCAATTACGGCTACGACATCGAATTCGAGATCGAATCCTACCTGCGCTATCAGGGCGACAAATTCGCCGCGTATTTCGACGCCAACACCTATCTGCTGATGACCAAGGCGCTGGACTATTTCGACCCCGCGCGCGAATGCGAAGACAACCTGGACAAGGCGTTCGCCGTCGCCCGCGCGAATTATCTGGTGCTGTCGTTCACCACCGACTGGCGCTTTTCGCCGGAGCGTTCGCGCACCCTGGTCAAGTCGCTGCTGCACAACCACCTGAACGTGAGCTACTGCGAGATCACCTCGACGCACGGCCACGACTCG
>JACREC010000034.1 GCA_016218445.1 Nitrosomonadales bacterium | reverse complement strand
TCATCCACCAGCTTGCGGCACAAGCGGAAGGTTTCCTCGCCCACCTGCTTGACGGCGACACCGTCGGCGAACAGGCCGACATGGTCGAGCGTGACGCGCCGTTTGGCTTTCAGCGAGCGATACATGGCGTCTGAATCCACCGGCTGCACGCCGATGATCTTGATGTCCGGGCGCACTTGCTTGACGTAAGCCGCCACGCCGGAGATCAGCCCGCCGCCGCCGATGGCGCAGAAAATCGCGTGGATAGGCTGGTTGTGCTGGCGCAGGATTTCCATGCCGATGGTGCCCTGCCCGGCGATCACATCGGGATCGTCGTAAGGATGGACAAAGGTGAGCTGGTTTTTCTTCTCCAGTTCCAGCGCATGCTGATAGGCGTCGGAATAGGAATTGCCGTGCAGCACCACTTTTGCGCCACGGCTTTCCACCGCCTGTATCTTGATCTGCGGCGTGGTGGCAGGCATCACGATGATGGCCGTGCAGCCCAGCTTCTGTGCCGAAAGCGCCACACCCTGCGCATGGTTGCCCGCCGAGGCGGTGATGACGCCGCGCTTGAGTTGCGCCGGGGCAAGCTGCGCCATCTTGTTGTATGCACCGCGCAGCTTGAAGGAAAACACCGGTTGCATATCTTCGCGTTTCAGTAATACTGTATTACCGATACGCGCCGACAGATTGGGCGCAGGCTCCAGCGGACTTTCGATGGCCACGTCATAGACGCGGGTGGTTAGAATGCGCTTTAAATAACTTTGCATGGCTGGTTTGTGGATACGGATAAAATATTTCACGCAAGATTAGCAGGATTTGCGCCCAATCCGAAAGGATTTTGTGCCCGCCGGTGGCCGTTAGTGTTTCTAAAAGCCCCAATTCCTGCAATAATCGGCGCGTAAAACAATATTACCGAATTGAGGCAGCATGGGCATGACACAGGATGATTTGAAGCGGGCGGTTGCGCAGGCAGCGGTAGCGCATGTTCCGGAGGATTGCATCGTGGGCGTCGGCACCGGCTCCACCGCCAACTTCTTCATAGACGAGTTGGGCAAGATCAAGCACAGGATACAGGGTGCGGTGGCCAGCTCCGAGGCTTCGGCGAAGCGCCTGCAAGGGCACGGCATCGAAGTGGTCTCGCTGAACGAAGCGGGCACGCTGCCGGTGTATGTGGACGGCGCGGACGAAATCACGCGCCACCTGCACATGATCAAGGGCGGCGGCGGCGCGCTGACGCGCGAAAAAATTGTCGCCGCAGCCAGCAAAAAATTTGTCTGCGTATGCGATGCCAGCAAGCTGGTGGACGTGCTCGGCAAATTTCCGCTGCCGGTGGAGGTGATCCCCATGGCGCGCAGCTATGTGGCGCGCCAGATCGTGGTGCTGGGCGGCCAACCCAGGCTGCGCGAGGGTTTTACCACCGACAATGGCAACCTCATCCTCGACGTGTATGGGCTGACCATATTGAATCCGGTGGAACTGGAAACCACGCTGAACAATATTGCGGGTGTGGTCACCAACGGGCTGTTTGCGCGCCGCCCGGCCGATGTGCTGCTGCTCGGCACCGCCAGCGGTGTGCAGACCCTCACCGTTTAACGTGAACGTCGCAAAGCGACACCACATCACTCTCCCCCAATGGGGGATAACCAACGACTTGGCTGGCGTTTTTTGCCAGCTTAGTCGAATGGCTAGTCGTTTCATCAGAGGTAGGAGAGAGGGAACGGACACGGCGGCATTCATTTTCTGTGATGGCGCTGCCGCTATGTCCGTTAGTGTGTAATGAAATTGTCACGGTGCGCGGGTAGTATTATTCGCCTGCTTGCTTTTATCTTAAGGAAATCTCATGGCTGTCACAGAACATACCTCGAAACAGTTTGACGCTGAACTCGAAGCGGTGCGTGCCCGCGTGTTGCAGATGGGCGGACTGGTGGAGAGCCAGATCCAGCTCGCTCTCGATGCGCTGATCAGTGGCGATGTGGCGCTGATGAACCGCGTCATCGGCGATGACCATCGTGTCAATGCGATGGAGGTGGAAATTGATGATAGCTGCAACCAGATCATTGCGCGCCGCCAGCCCGCCGCGGGCGATTTGCGCATGGTGATGACGGTGATCAAGACCATCACCGATCTCGAACGCATCGGTGATGAGGCGGAAAAGATCGCGCGCATGGCCAAGCTGCTGTCGCAGAAGGAGCGCCTCATCCTGCCGCGTTACAACGAAATCAAGCACGCCGCCGAACTGGCGCTGGACATGCTGCGCAAATCGCTGGATGCCTTTGCCCGCCTCGATCTTGCCTGTGCCGCACAGGTGGTGCGCCAGGATGAGCAGGTGGACGAGGAATTCCGCACCATCATGCGTTCCCTTATCACCTTCATGATGGAAGACCCGCGCACCATTTCCACCGCGCTGGAAATCCTGTTCGTCGCCAAGGCCATCGAGCGCATCGGCGATCACGCCAAGAACATGTCCGAATACGTGGTGTATATGGTCAAGGGGCGCGATGTGCGCCATGTCACCGTAGAAGAGATCGAACGCGAAGTGCTAGAGTGATTCAGCTCTATAAGTGGATTAGCCAACCGGATATCTGAAGGTTTTTCCGTGCCATCCGTGTTTTCCGTGGTTAATTTTTGGTTTGTAATACAAGGCAAAAAAACAGAAACCACGGAAAACACGGATGACACGGAAGATGCAAACCCAAGTGAAATCCAGCATGTTTATTGTATTCCGTAGTTAGCAAAGTAAGGCGCACCGTGCAACAACAACCCATCCTCGCGGCAGTTGATCTCGGTTCCAACAGCTTTCGCCTGCAAATTGCA
This sequence comes from Nitrosomonadales bacterium, assembly GCA_016218445.1. GTDB lineage: Bacteria > Pseudomonadota > Gammaproteobacteria > Burkholderiales > Gallionellaceae > CAITJF01. The sequence goes on along the minus strand of JACREC010000034.1, from coordinate 1,581 downwards.
CGGGTGGAAAACGACCAGTTCTACATGCTGGACAACCTGCGCGAACCGGTGCGCCTCGCCGCCGGGCTGACCGATGACAAGCGTCTCGACAGGGCTGCGCAACATCGCGCGCTGATCTGTCTGCAACGCTTCGGCGAGCGTCTGCGCGGCCTGCCTCGCGAGGCGGTGCGCGCGGTAGGCACCAACTCGCTGCGCGTGGCGAAGAACGCCGCCGAATTCCTGCAACAGGCCGAGCCCGCACTCGGCTTTCCCATCGAAGTCATTGCCGGGCGCGAAGAGGCACGCCTCATCTACCTCGGCGTCGCACAAGGCCTGCCGCAGACGGATGACAAACGGATGGTGATAGACATCGGCGGCGGCTCCACCGAATTCATTATCGGCAACGGCCTCGAACCGCATAAGCTGGAAAGCCTGTACATGGGCTGCGTCAGCTACAGCCTGCGTTATTTTCCCGACGGCAAGATCAGCAAATCCAACCTCAAGCAGGCCGAACTCGCGGCGCGCAACGAACTGCAAACCATAGCTACGGAATTTTCGCGCGGCCATTGGGACGCTGCGCTGGGCTCGTCCGGCAGCGCGCGTGTGCTTTGCGATATTCTCGAACAGAACGGCTACAGCAACGGCGGCATTACCCGCGCGGGTCTTGAACAGTTGCGTGCGCAATTGCTCAGTGTAGGCGATGCGCGCCACCTCGACCTGCTGGGCCTGCGGCCCGACCGTATTCCGGTGCTGCCCGGCGGCTTCGCCATCATGTATGCCGCATTCTGCGAACTCGGCATCGAGCAGATGCAACCCGCGCTCGGCGCGCTGCGCGAAGGCGTGCTGTACGACCTGCTCGGGCGCTTCCACCACAACGACATGCGCGATGTCACCAGCAAACAATTCATGCGCCGCTACCATGTGGACGTGCGCCAGGCCGGGCGCGTGGGGCGCTTGGCCGACCGGCTGGCGCGCCAGTTCATGGAAGGGCAGGCCGGCGACGACGCGCTGCGCCTGCTCGGCTGGGCGGCCAGCCTGCACGAGATCGGCATCAGCGTCGCGCACAGCGGCTACCACAAACATACCGCCTACATTCTCGCCAATGCCGACATGCCGGGCTTCTCCAGAAAAGAGCAAAGCCACTTGAGCCTGCTGGCGCTGGCACACCGTGGCGGGCTGGAGAAAATGCGCGGCATGCTGAATACACCGGAAGTGCTTGCCCAAGTCATGGCATTACGCTTGGCCGCCCTGATGTACCGCAACCGCAGCGATGCCGAATTGCCTGCCATGCAAGGGTATTTCAGCGGCGCCAAATTCCACTTGGTCCTCACACCCGGCTGGCTGGCGCAAAATCCGCTGACCGATGCTGTCTTGCAGGAAGAGGCGAAACAGTGGAAAGAGCTGGGGGTGAGTATGCAAGTAGTAGAGGGGTAGCTCGTGTCTGTGCTTCCCCGTGTTAAACTCTGCATCGAAGCTGGCTAGACAGTCGCCGCGCACGCAAGTGCGGGGAGGAAAGTCCGGGCTCCACAGAGCAGGATGCCGGTTAACGACCGGACGCCGTGAGGCGATGGAAAGTGCCACAGAAAATACACCGCCGATGGC
>JACREC010000029.1 GCA_016218445.1 Nitrosomonadales bacterium | reverse complement strand
TGCTCGCGAGCCGGTTGCGTTATACGAACGCAGAATTGCGTGTGCTGGAGTCCTAGCGCATGACTATTGGGTGGAGCGAAGTGACCGCATTGATTGTGGAGACGCCAAAGCCTGTTAACCGGAAGCGCGAAGTGTCGGCAGTTGCACGTCACGAGCATCCACTTCCAAGTGATCTGAATAAATTGACCTGCACGCAAAGCACCAATGACTGCTTTCAAGATGTCTATTCCAATGACCGAAGTTCGGCTCGGTGCCATTTTCGGACGGTCAATGTGTAAAATATCCAGCAGGAAAGCGGACGCTCGTGACCAGTAACAAGATGTCAATTGCTACCGTTCGATTGCTGGTTCTATTGGCATATCAACCGTTATCTGGATGAGCAGGGGATCGGCAAGGGCATGACGCGCGGCGTGCTGGTATTTTCACTCGCCTCTCTGGTGTCATGGGGCGCCTGGGAGATGGTGGACTTGGCCCGGAAAAAAATCGAAGGTCCGCAACCTGCATCGCAAACTTCGAAAGATTTGTCCCAACTGCTGAAGGCGGCAGGTCAGGCGCAACCGTGACCCGGTGTTGCGTTCAGTGAGACAGGCCGGGAAATAACTCCAGCATCCCATCTGCCATGAATTGCACCGCCATGGCGGCGAGTATCAAGCCCATCACCCGGGTAGCAATATTGAGTCCGCCCGTGCCAAGACGCTGACCGATAGGCTCGGCCAGCCGCAATACCAGCCAGACAATCACCGCCACCGCAACGATCCCTAAACAGAACACGAGCTTGCCTGGCAAGCTGCCTGCCTGGTGTGCATCAACGATGGCCAGGCTGATTGCCCCCGGCCCCGCCAGCAGGGGAATCGCCAGCGGCACTACGGCAATGTCATTCTTCGATTCAGCTTCGGCTTGTTCTGCGTCGGTGTGCCGGGCCGTGCTGGTTCTGGCATCAAACATGGCAATGGCAATGATTAACACCAGCAGTCCGCCAGCAATGCGGAACGCCGGGATGCCAATACCGAAAAACGCCAGCAAACCATCACCCGCCCAGACTGCAAGAATCAGGATGACCGCCATTGCAACGGCGGCTTTGAGCGCAGTGCGGTGCATTTCCTCCGGGCGGCGATCTGCCATAAGGCTGAGGTAAATGGGAATGGCTCCGAGCGGGTTCAGAATGGCAAAAATACCGACCAGGTATTTTATTTGCTCGGCCCAAACGGGTAACAGCGTCATGATTGGTTTTTAAGCAAGGCTTGGCGGGACGCTGAAAAACGCAGTTCGCAGACACCGCCTTGCAAGACGGCATCCACGCGGGAGGCCAAAACTATCTGGCTTCATCCATCATTTTCCTAGTCTTGGCTTCCTGTGCCACTTGCACCAGCGTTGCGTCCTGCGACAGCGCTGCGAGCATTGGCACCGGCTTGATCATGCCGATCCGGGTTTTGCCCTGTTCGGTGTACACCGAGATGCGGCACGGTAACGCCATATTCAGGCGCATGTCGGTGGCAAGCACCTTGCCCGCCTGCTTTGGGTTGCATACCTCGAAAACTTTGCATTGCTCGGCGAAGGCGATGCCCTTGCTGCGCAGCGTGTTGCCCAGATCGTGGATGTGCAGCACGCCAAACTCGTTACGCTTCACCGCCGCTTCCAGGTCGGTCGCGGCCTGCTCAAAGGTCTTGCTGCTTTCAACGATGTAATACATTGGCCACCTCCATGTCTCGACTGATGACATCTATAGTTTATTCCAATTAATGCGCCGCAATCGTCACAAATGAAAGTTTGGCCACTCCGGCACGCTGCGCAATCGCCATCAGTTCCGCCACACGCCCGTAAGGCACCTTCTTGTCTGCTTCAATCTGCAACTGGAAAAGCGGGTCAACTGCGCGCTGCTTGAGGGTTTCGGACAACCCCTCGTCGCTCATATGAGATTCATTCATGGCAATATTGCCCTGCGCATCAATGGTGAGGCGGACAGGCTGCGGCTTGTCGTCACGCGCCACCGCAGTAGTCTTGGGCAGGTTGATCTTGAGCGACTGCGGCGCCAGCAGAGGAGCGGTAATTATGAACACCACCAGCAGCACCAGCATCACGTCCACCAGCGGCGTGACGTTGATCTCGCTCATCATGTCCTGCCCGGATGAATCACTGAATGCCATGTTGGTTTTACAGCTTGAAATTATGTTTGGTCGCCAGGCGCAGGAAGTCGTGCGCAAAATTTTCCAGTTCCGTGATACGCAAGCGCAGGCGGCGCAGGAAAAAGTTGTAGGCCAGCACGGCAGGCAGCGCGGTGGCAATGCCGATGGCGGTGGCGATCAGCGCTTCGCCTATTGGCCCGGCTACCACATCCAGACTGGCTGAGCCGCTTTTACCGATATTCTGCAGCGCATGCATGATGCCCCAAACCGTGCCGAACAGCCCGATAAAAGGCGCAGTCGAACCGATGGTGGCGAGTTCGGCCAGGCCCCTTTCATGATAACGCTGAATATTCTGCACCTGCTGGCGCAACATGCGCTCCAGCACTTCCTGCGGCGCACCCTGATGTTTCAAATCCTGCTGTTCCGCGCTTAGATTTTTCACCTCGGCAAATCCGGCCTGTCCCATCCGCGCCAGGTCGCCTTCCCCCTGTGCTGCCACTTCAGCCGCTTCCTGCCAGTCGCGCGTCGCCCAGAAAGTATCGCTGAACGCGCGGTTATGCTTGCCGTCCTGCACATGCCTCCACAATTTGAACAAGGCGATTGACCATGTCACCACGGAGAGAAAAATCAGCGCGAGCAGCGTCCCCGCCACAATCGGAGAGTCCACAGAGAACAAGTTGTTCATGTTTCATTGTCTTTCAATGAGAATTGGATGGGAACCATAAACCACTTGGTGACCGCCCGCCCGCCTTGACGTGCCGGAATGAATTTCCATGTTTTCACCGACTGCATGGCCGAGTTGTCCAGGATTTCATGGCCGCTGCTCTGATGCACATTGGCTTGCCCGCACAAGCCCTCGGCCAGCACCTCCACATTCAGCACCACCCTGCCCTGCAAGCCCATACGGCGCGCCGCCAAAGGATAGGTCAGACGATTGTTGAGATAGGACGCCTTGTAATCCGGCTCCACATCCGGAGTGGCTGGCGCGCTGGACACAACGGCCTGCGCTACGGATGCGACAGGCGCTATGACTACGACCGCCTCTGCGGCAGCAACCGGCGGCGGTTCGCTGGACACAACGGGGGTGGTGTCGCTCGACTGCTGCTCGACAGGTTCAACCGGCAACGGCGCTGGCGCAGTTTTCTCAATGCGCGGCGGCTGGCGAACAGGAACTATCCTGGGCGGTGGTTGAACCGGCGGTATTTTGGCTTGCACCACAGGAGCAGCCAGCATCGCGACTGTCACCTCCATCTCGTGCTCCGGCACTGGCTCGCTTGGCGGCTGCAACAGCCAGGCCGTAAATACCGCCAGATGCAAAGCCACGGCGATGGCGACAACCGACACTCGCTCGCTCATGACAGGAGGAGGAATAAAATAAGGCGAAAGGGTATGTGCAAAATTATCCATTGTGCATGCCCGACTTGATCCAGTGCTCGAACTGGTCATAATCAATTTTACCGCTGACTGCTGTCGAGCGCCCGTCAGCGTCAAAAAAATAAGTGCGCGGCAGTTCTCCATACCATTGCGGATCCACTTCAAAGCGCAGGCGGTCGGAGAAGCTGTCGGCAAACACCCATGATTCGGCGCGTCCCAGGCGGTAATGTCGCAGGGTACTCGCAATCTCTTGCTTTTGTTCCGGAGTATCGGTGGCAACCAAAACCAAATCCAGGTTGCGGTATTTTTTTGCCAACTTGCCGAACAGCGCCAAGTCTTCGCGGCAATTCGTGCAGGTGAGCGACCAGAAAGCAATGACGAAAGGCTTGCCTGCGCGCACGGAAATAATTTCCTGCTGGCTGCCGCGCACAAATGGCTTGGCCTCCTGCGCGGCAAAAGCGCAAACAGCGCTTAAGCACAGCAACAGGGCGAGCAGCCATTTGATTGTGCTTCCTCCGGATTTCATTGCGCCTCCTCAGGCAAGGCAATGAGGTGGTAACCCTCCGCAACGGTGTTCCAGGAAAGATAGGCCTTCCCCTCGGCGTCGATCAGCAACGGATTATCCGATTTATCGGCGGAGGACGCGATCTTACGGGGCGCAGACCAGAGGTTTCCTCCATTTTCGGATTGTATCAGGTAGATACCTGTGGCTTCACCGTCAAATTCCTTCCAGGCGATAAACACGCGCTTGCCAAGACTTAAGACCGTTGGATGTGAGGCTTGCGCTTTGAAATTTCCGAAGTTCAATGGGCTGGAAAAACTCTTGCCCTGATCGGAAGAATGCGCGTAAAAAAGTCCGTGCCGTTCAGGCGCGTTGTTGAACCAGACGAAATGGTAAACACCGTCGCGGGCAATGGAAGCTGCCGGGCCATGGTGCGGGCAGGCATCAACTTTCCAGTTGTCGTAACTCAGGCGGATGGGTTGCGACTTGCCGTCGAGCCGCAGCATGGCGTGGTCGCGCACGTTCTTGCCGAAAATATTCCGCCACGCGATGACCGGTGTGCCGTCCGTATCCATCGCCATCGCCACGCGGCAGCATTCGCAGGAATGGTCGGCAGCCTTGATATTTGCATAGAAACTTTTCCCCTCATCATCAGAGACGGCGTAATAGATCGTAATGCCGCTGTATTTCTCCCCTTTTTTATTGGCGTCTGAAGCGTCGCGCTTGTCCAGCCAGGCAATGTAAATCTGGCCGCGCTCATTTACCCCCATCGAATCGAAGCGGTGGGTAAAAAGTTCAAGATTATCATTGACAGTGACCGGTGACGAAAAACTTTTCCCACCATCCACCGATCGGCTGAAACGAACATTGCCGGCAAAAGGTGTCTCCAGGCTCTGCGTGTAGGAAACGTAGATATTACCGTTGCCAGCCACCAGGATTTTCGGACGGTTTTCTCCATCCGCGGCGACGAACTCAGGTTCCGGATTGACCGAGACCGGTGTGCTGAAGGTTTTGCCCTGGTCGTCAGAATGGCTCACCATGACATGGCCGTCCTTCACGGACGCCAGCCACAGCCTGCCCTTCGCATCGAACGTGGCGGTGACGGCAACAGGCTGGCGGGCAAGGGATGTTTTCCACATCTTTGCCATGTCATGCGGCTTCGCGGGGGCGGGGCTTGCGGCATCGGCAGCCAAGCCCACCCCGTTAACCGCCAAACAGGAAATCAAGCCAACCCAACTGCAGTTGCGGAACAGGTGCTGGCGCCATTCCTGGCCCGCAACAGGGCTGACAAATTTTTTCTCTGTCATTATTTCTTGCCGTCAAACGTGTAATTGAGACCAACCATCAAACTGCGCGGCGCACCCACCGTGTATTGATTTTGCGTGTTGGCCGTATAAGCACCGACACCCGAATAGGAACTTGAAGCCGAATCGGAATAATGTTTATCGGTCAAATTGCGCCCTTGCAACCATGCTTCCCAGCCATGAGCGAAAGCGTAGCTGCCGCGCAGGTTAAACAGGGTATGGCCGGAGTAGCGCACGGTATTCGCATTATTCATCCAATACTCTCCTTGATTGACCAGTTCCAGCGCCACCCGCGCGCCTTGCACCGGCTTGTAGCCGATCTCTGCCGTGGTGATGTTGCTCGGTGCCTGCGGCATTTCCTTACCGCTGTAATCAAGCGTACCGGATGCTTGATATTGCACGAAACGGTGGCTCGCTATGGTGGTGCCAAAACGCGCATCAAACGCCCCCGCCTCCCAGCCCAAGCCTAATTCCAGGCCGCTGCTGCGCGTGCGCCCGGCGTTGCGGTTTTCACTGACACCTGGTGTGATGGTGTAACTGACAATAGTGTCGCGCCCGTCCAAACGATACAAGGCAGAATCCAGTTTTAGCGCACCATCCAGGAAAGCCGAGCGCATGCCGATCTCGTAGTTGTTATAGGTAGCGGGTTTCAGGTTGGGTACGTTATTTGTGCCATACAGCTGGCTCACCTCAGGCGGCGTAAAACCTTCGCTGATATTGGTGTACAAGCTGGTATCTTTGCTTAGCGTATAGGTCGCACCCAGCTTGGGGCTGAAGTGCGAAAAGCTGCGCGACTCATTCGCTGCACCAAAATTAATACCCGGCGTCAGATTGTTTTTATAGTTGTAATTGATCGAGTCGGAACGACCGCCCAACACCACGCGCAGCTTTTCCACCGGCGACAATTCAAACTGCCCAAACAGCGCAGTGTTCTTGATATCAGTCTGATAATTACGCACTCCTTTAGGATTGAGAATGTTATTCAAGGTGTAGCTGATATAGCGCCCCGATGGCACATCCCGAACAATCTTTAAATTGTCGCTCACATAAGGGTTCGAGGTTTGATCGTAATACATCCCCGCAACCAGGCGCGAAGCCAGCCAGTCAAATTCCTGGTTGTGCTTCACATCGAGGCCTAACGAACTGACGTGGTTGTTATTGATCGTGCCTTTGCAAGCCGCCCCGACACAACCGCTAATCGTATAACTCGGTATCTGGCCGTGGTCATTTTGGCGTGCGAATACGGTAACGCTGGTCTGTCCATTGTGGGTGGTTTCGCCTTCCCAGGCGACATTCATCCGCGTCGTCTTGTCCTTGCGATAGGTGAACGAGTTATAGCTGTAGCCCGGCCGGGTTTGATAATCGTTTTCAAACAAACTCCCTGTCATGGCGCTATCCAGATTGTTGTGCGTCAACGTCGCATGAACAAGCGACGAGGCACTCAGGGCATAATCTCCGCGCAGCGTGAAAGAATCCTTGCTGGCATTGCTGTAATTTTGCCAGTTGTTGGCGCTGCGGCGCGAACTGTAATGAGAAAAGCGCGCACCAAAACTGCCCCAACTGTTGCTGGCCCCCGTATCCAGGCGGCTAAACCCTGCTGTATTGTCATTTCGCAGACCAACGCTGGCGTAAGGCGTGAGCGAAGGACGCGCAGTCATGAAGTTCACCGCACCGCCCACCGCGTTGCTGCCATACAAGGAGGACGCTGCGCCCTTCACCACTTCCACGCTTTCTGACCCTGCCAGATTCATTTCATTCAACGAGTTGTGGTTGAACACGCCCAAGGGGCGAATGGGGATGCCGTCTTCCAGATACTGATACACCGCATTGGCGCTGTTCGGCTGGCGGATACCCATGGTGTGCTGCTCGTTGCCCAGATCATTCCAGCTCACGCCGGCGATGCGGTTGATTACCTCGCCCATGGTTTTCGGCTTATCACGCTTCAAAGCCTTGTCAGCTACCACACCGATGGCCATCGGCGTTTCCGAAAGCTTGGTCGCGGTGCGTGAACCGCTCACCACCACCTCTTCCATCAACTGCGGTTCTTCCGCCGCATACACCGCTTGGCTGACGGCGACAGTTAACAGACTCAACGCAAAACAACCGGCTTTATTACTGCATGTTTTCATACCCTATCCCCATAATGTAATTATTTCGTTCAAGCGATGCGATTCTAGGGGTGAAATACAAAGGTGGGAATGCGACATAATGTCGCACCCCCAAAACAAATCGCCCCGCATGGCGAACATGTGGGGCGATCAACAACAATGGCGGGGCGGCTACCCCAGCGGGATTAGCGTCAAGCCGCTATTTTCTTGCACTCATTAAAGCAGACGGCGCAGGAATCCGCCGAGACTTTGCAGACCTCATGCTTTTTCTCGAATTTGCGGCACTCCTTTTCACAATCCTGGCAAATATCCATCGCAACCCTCGCCATTTTGGCGAGGTGCGGCGAGTTGTAGTTGGCAAGCTGTTCAATCGCGACACATGCGGCAATCATGTCGTTTACTACCATGGCGCATTTACCCAGTTCCTTGTCGCCCTGACTCAACGATTCAATGCAATGTTGCAGGCATGCCTGACCTTTTTTCACGCTGTCGGCGGCAGCATCAATCAGGCTCTGGTTTTTTTTGCCCGATTCAGGCATGTCATGCATATGCTCATGACCGGTGGGTTGTTTAGTGTTCTCTGCGGCAAATGCCGCATTCCCGGCGGCGGCAAGCATCATGCCTCCGGCTGCTCCTTTAAGTACTCCTTTAAGCATTTCTCTTCTGTCCATGATTTAATCTCCAAAAAATTGGTGAACGTGGGCTGGTAAAACGGGTATACGCACGCTGCCACAAAAACCCAAGAGCGTGCGTTACCTGCGCAAGTGTAATCGCACGCAGTGCGGCAAATGTGCGGCATATTGTCGCACCCTGTCTGAATCAGGCTTTTCAGCATGTTTATTGCACTGCTACTACAGCGCGATAGAAGCCTTTAACCAAATTGTACGGCCTGCCTCATTGACGCGGGTTGTCTGAGCGTATCCGGGAATGGCACCACCCATGCCGTTTCCGCCGGCACGGCTGATGAACTCGGCATAGTTGCGGTTGAACAGATTGTCCACACCTGCTGTAACGAGAGCCATTTTATTCGGACGCCAGCCTGCATTCACCGAGAAGATGCCGAAGCCGCTGCTCGCCCCCAGATCCTTGCCGACGATGTTGCCCTTGTTCAAATCGAAGCGCGCCTGTGCTGCAATCAATCGTGCCAAAGCGCCGAAAGACCATTGTTTATCGTCATAGCTCAGGCCGATACGCCCTTCCAGCGGCGGAAGTTGAGCCAGCGGTGTACCGTCGGTATTGTTGCTCCCATGGACGTAAGCCAGCGAGGAGTTCAGCTTCCATTGTTCACCCAGCGTTTGACCATAGCCCAGTTCCGCACCGTAAGTCGTCGCGTCAACATTCCTGACGGCACCAGTTGCCATCTTGTTCATCGGCGAGTAGTCCACCAAAATGAAGTCGCCGATCCTGTTGTAGAACGCCGACACCGTGAAGTCCGTGCCGCCGGTTTTGTACAGCACCCCGGCATCGAGCTGGTTGGTCTTCTCGGCGCGTGTATCGAACGAACTGGCGGTGGTCAGGCTCTGCTTCGAGATCAATTCCCAATAATCAGGGAAACGTGAGGTATGCCCCAAACCGGCGTACACCGTGGTTGGTGCGTCGAGTTGGCGCTCGTAGCGTGCGAAACCGCTATGCAGCGTTTCGCTACGTTGCTGGCCGGAGCTGGGGTTCATGCTCATGCCCATGATGTTGTAGTTCATGATCATCGCACCACGCTTATCCTGCGCCTTCCAGGAATCAGCACGGTAACCGGCGATGATGCGCTGCTTGTCATCGAGCAGATGGTCAACTTCGCCGAATAGACCCTGCTGCTTGAACGACGCATCATCTGTGAATACGTTGTAAACACCATTAGTGCCGGCGTTCCTCGATGAGTGGCCATTGGTCTGCGTATCCACGCCCAGCGTCAGTTTGGTCGGATTGGCAATACGCAGCGTGGCCGCCAAACGCCCGTCAATAGTATCGCGCTTGAGGTTGACATAGCCCATCATCCCCGGTGTTCTCAGTGTCTGGTCATCCATGATGTGGTCGACATTGTTGCTGGAAAGCAACGCTTCGACTTTCTCGAACAGCGGCGAAACGTGTGTGCGCTCGAATTTCAGGCCGATGTTCTGGCGCAGGAATTTGGTGCCGTCCATACCGCGGTCGGCGTAAGCGGCATGGCCGTCACTGTAGGCGCCGAAAAGCTCAATGCGCGTATCGGTATCCGGTGTCAGACCAACGGTACCGTTCAAGCTGTAGCGGCGGTACGCGGAATGTACGGCGTTACCATTGCCGTCCTTGTAATCGCCGGATTGGGAGTTGGTTCCCGTCACTTGCCCATAAGCCGACGCATTGCCGAACTTGGCTTCGGCGACTTCGTCATGGCGTCCAAAGCTGGCTGCGGTCAAACTGCCATGTGCCTTGTATCCTGATTCGGTGAATTGGGCGGGCTTGCGCTCGAACAGCACCGCGCCGGCGGAATTACCCGCGCCGTACAGAACCGACGGCCCCTTAATGACGGTGAGCTTGTCGAACACTTCCGGAAAAATGTAAGCGGTAGGCGCATCCATACGGAAATTACAACCGCCAAGAATGCTCTGTCCATCCACCAGGATATTCAGGCGCGAACCGGCCATGCCGCGAAATACCGGATCACCGTCCGTGCCGCCCTTGCGGATCACCGAGAAACCGGGAATGGTCTTGAGATAATCCGCCCCATCATGTGCCGGAATCGGCTGGCGCGGTTTGCGCGGGTCGGTCTTCACCACCAGCGGTTGTTCCATCGCCGGCGCGGTCACAACCACCGGCTCAAGCTCAACGGGTAGGCTTGTTGTGGTCTCTGCATTGGCGGCACCTGCAAGAGCAAGTGCAGCCATGAGAATGATTCTGTTAAGGAAACACTGAACAAGTTCCGGAACAAGCCCCGCCTTGAATTGTCGTAGCGAGAGTTCAAATCGGGAGGAAATAAAATGGCGCAAATGACACTGGCAAGCAACGGATTCGAGGCATACCGGAAGACGACCCGCAAGGC
>JACREC010000033.1 GCA_016218445.1 Nitrosomonadales bacterium | reverse complement strand
TCATCGTCACCGGCTGCCTGGGGCGAAGGGCGACGTGGTGCGGCAGGCGCACCCCAGGGTGCTGGCTGTCACCGGCCCGCACGCCACCGACGAGGTGATGGCAGTGGTGCATCAACACTTACCCCAACCACACGACCCTTACAGCGATCTCGTGCCGCCTCAGGGCATACGCCTCACGCCGAAACATTACGCCTACGTGAAAATTTCCGAAGGCTGCAACCACCGCTGCACCTTCTGCATCATCCCCAGCTTGCGCGGCGATCTGGTCAGCCGCCCGGAGGGCGATGTGATGCAGGAGGCGCAGAATCTGGTAAACGCGGGCGTGAAGGAATTGCTGGTGATTTCGCAGGACACCAGCGCCTACGGCGTGGACGTGAAGTACCGCACCGGCTTCTGGGGCGGCAGGCCGCTCAGGACGCGCATGACCGAGCTGGCTCAGGCGATGGGCGGACTCGGAGCGTGGGTGCGCCTGCATTATGTTTATCCGTATCCGCACGTGGACGAAGTGATCCCGCTGATGGCGGAAGGAAAAATCCTGCCCTACCTCGACGTGCCGTTCCAGCATGCCAACGCGCGCATCCTCAATCTGATGAAACGCCCGGCCAGCAGCGAGAACATGCTGGCGCGCATCAAGCAATGGCGCAGCATCTGCCCGGACATCACCTTGCGCAGCACCTTCATCGTCGGCTTCCCCGGCGAGACCGAGGAAGAATTTGAGGAACTGCTCGACTTCCTCGAAGAAGCGCAGCTGGACCGCGTCGGCGCCTTTGCCTATTCCCCGGTGAAAGGCGCATCCGCCAATGCATTGCCGGATCATATTCCGCCCGAGGTGCAGGAACAGCGCCTGTTCCTGCTGATGCAGGTGCAGCAGGAAATCAGCGCCGCACGGCTCAAACGCAAAATCGGCAAAACCATCCGGGTGCTGGTGGATGAGGTGAACAAGGAAGGTGCGGTTGCGCGCAGTTCCGCCGATGCGCCGGAGATTGACGGACTGGTGTACATCAAAAAAGACCGCTCATTGAAAGTGGGCGACTTCGCGGACGTGCGCGTGACGGATTCTGATTCGTACGACCTGTGGGCGGAGAAATTGTAGGGTGGTCAGACGACCCATACCTTCCCCATTTTAGGGGGAAGGCCAGGATGGGGGTGTGAACCACCCACTCAGAGCATCCGGAATTTTACCCCCACCCTAACCCTCCCCCTGGAAAAGGGGAGGGAACTCTTTCTTTTCACGGGCTGGCTAAATTTCAGCGCCAGCTAATCAAGAAGAATCTCACCGCCTCTGCCTCTTCCCGCGTCCGCCTGAACGGCGGCAGGCTTTGCCAGATGCGCTTGCCATATTGTTTGCCGATCAAGCGCGGGTCGCAGATCATCAGCACGCCGCGGTCGGTCTCGTCGCGGATCAAACGTCCCGCGCCCTGCTTGAGGTTGATCACCGCGCGCGGCAGCTGGTATTCCATGAAGGCGTTGCGCCCCTGTTTGTTCAGTTGCGCGATGCGCGCCGCCAGCACCGGGTCGTCCGGCGGGGCGAACGGCAGCTTGTCTATCACCACCAGCGACAGCGCCTCGCCGCGCACATCCACCCCTTCCCAGAATGACTGGCGGCCCAGCAGCACCGCATTGCCGTGTGCGCGGAAGCGCGTCAACAGCTCGTTGCGCGAGCCTTCGCCTTGCAGCATCAGCGGGTAGGTGAGGTTCTTGCGGTCGAATTCGGCGGTCAGGATTTCGTGCGCGCGCTGCATGGCGCGCAAGCTGGTGAACAGCAGAAATGCGCGCCCCTTGCTGGCCTCGATCAACGGCAGCGCGGCCTGCACCACTGCTTCGGTATAGCCGGGGCTATTCGGCTCCGGCATCTCCTGCGGCACATACAGCAGTGCCTGCTCCGGGTAGTTGAACGGGCTGTCCCAGAAAGCGGTGCGCGCTTCCAGCAAGCCCATTTCGGTCTGGTAATGTCCGAAATCCTGCTTCACCGCCAGCGTGGCGGAAGTGAAAATCCACGCGCGCGGATGGCCGCCGATCTGCCTGGCGAAAATTTCCGCGATGGACAGCGGCGTGGTGTTGAGCTGCACGGAATGGTGGAAGACTTCCAGCCAGCGCACTACATCATTCCCCTCTCCCTCGGTGGGAGAGGGGCTAGGGGAGAGGGGGGAGCCCTGCCATTTGCCGAGTTGCTGCAACAGAGCTAGTGTGCGTTGCCGGCAGCTTTCCAGCCCTTCGCTGCGTTCGGCCTGTTTTTCCAGCATGCCATTCAGTTGCGCGAGTTTCTCGATTAGTGTTTTCAGTGCGCCGGGCAAGTCCTTGAAATCACCCATGGCAGCAGCGGGCAGCCGGCCTTCCTTCTTGAACACCAGCCGCAAGTCGCGCGCAGCCTTGTCCAGCGCGTCGGTGGCGGTGGGCAGCGCGGCAAAATCCTTTGCCGAGGTTGCCGCTTCCAGGCGCGTATCGCGCGCCAGGTCCAGCAATTGCGAAGTGGAAATGCTCTCGCCGAAAAACAGGCTGGCAGTTTCCGGCAACTGGTGCGCCTCGTCGAAAATCACCGTGTTGCAGGCGGGCAGCAGCTCGGCCACACCCTCGTCGCGCAGCATCACATCGGCAAAAAACAGGTGATGGTTCACCACCACGATGTCGGCTTCCATCGCCTCCTTGCGCGCCTTGAGCACGAAGCAGCCCTTGTACTGCGGGCACTCCTGCCCCAGACAGTTCTCGCGCGTGGAAGTCACCTGCATCCACACCGGCGAGTTTTCCGGCACATCGCTCAAGCCGCTCTTGTCGCCGGATTGCGTCACCTTCGCATACTTCGCAATCTTAGCCAGATGACGCACATCCTCGCGCGTGGCAAAGCGCCCGTCGGACTGTGCGCGCTCCAGATGATAGTGGCACACATAGTTCGCGCGTCCCTTGAGCAGCGCAATTGAAACCGGTGCCTTGAGCGCATCGCGCACCGTGGGCAAATCGCGCTGGAACAACTGGTCCTGCAGATTTTTCGTGCCGGTGGAAACGATCACCTTGCCGCCCGCGAGCAGCGCGGGCACCAGATAGGCGAAAGTCTTGCCGGTTCCGGTTCCCGCTTCAGCCACCAGAATCGCGTTGTCGCGTATCGCCTCCGCCACCGCCAAAGCCATCTCGCGCTGCTGCGCGCGCGGACGAAACGACGCGACTTCGGCGGCAAGCGGGCTTAACTCAGAGAAAAAACGTTCGACTTCGGCGGACACGGTATGGATGGGGAAAATTCGCAGCCGTGATGGTATCTGAAAGTGGCTTACCCTGCGATTTTGTTGTGCGCTATTGTGCCAATTTGCTCTACAATCCAACCAACACAGGAGATCAGCCCATGAAAACCAACCTGCTGGATCGCATCACCATCGAACCCGGAAAATGTGGCGGACGCCCCTGCATTCGCGGAATGCGCATTCGCGTCAACGATATTCTCGAAATGTTGGGTGACGGTGTTGATATGAGCGAGATTCTAGCCGACTTTCCAGACCTTGAGCGAGACGACATTCTTGCCTGCTTGCAATTTGCGGCACGCAGATCGGATATCGTCCGGCTTGCCGCGTGAAATTCTGGATAGACGCCCAACTTCCGCTGTTGCTAGCGGAATGGCTTTCCGCACAATTTAATGTTGAAGCGTTTTCATTGCGGACATTGGGACTGCGCGATGCTGCGGACGCGGCAATATTCCAGGCAGCCCAACAGCAGGGCATTGTCATTATCAGCAAAGACAGCGACTTTGTAGAGATGGTCTCCCGTTACGGGCCGCCCCCGCAGTTGATATGGGTAACCTGCGGCAATGTCACCAACCGGCAGTTGCAAATCGTGTTCAACAAAACTTTCGCCGAGTCGCTGGCATTGCTCGCGGCAGGACAGGTGATGGTTGAAATCGGCTGATCGCCAAACAGTGAGCGTAGCCTGGATGGAGCTTTACGGAATCCGGGAAAATTGGTGGCACGCTCCCCGCATTCCGCTACGCTTCATACGGGCTACAGAGCTGATCTCCGAAGCAAAAGGATCAGCTTCGACTTTCCTTGGCGAAAGGATGAGCAGCAATGACAAAAAAAGCATTCCCCTTGACCCGCGTTTACCGCCTGCTGGAGCCGGGGCCGGTGGTGCTGGTGACCACCGCGCACAAGGGCAAGGCGAACATCATGACCATGTCGTGGCACACGATGATGGAGTTCGAGCCGCCGCTGGTGGGCTGCGTGATCAGCGGGTGTTACAGCTTCGATGCGTTACTGAAAACCAGGGAATGCGTACTCAACATCCCGTCAATGGAACTGGCGAAGCAGGTGGTCGGCATCGGCAACTGCTCTGGCGAAAAGGTGGACAAGTTCAAGAAGTTCAAACTGACGCCGCTGCCCGCCTCGCAGGTGGCGCCGCCGCTGATCGCCGAGTGCTACGCTAATCTCGAATGCCGGGTGGCCGATACGCGGATGGTGAACAAGTACAACTTCTTCGTGCTGGAGGTGGTCAAGGCCTGGATTGATCCATCAATAAAAAACCCGCGCACCCTCCATCATCAGGGCAAGGGCGTTTTCATGGTGGCGGGCAGGACGATTAAACTGCCTTCCCGGATGAAGTGATCGATGTCGCGCTATCTGCTGGCCTGGTTCGTAATGCTGCTGGTCTCCGTCGCCAACGGGACGTTGCGCGATTTCACCTACGGCAAACATCTTTCCGAACTGCTCGCGCACCAGCTTTCCACCCTGAGCGGGATGGCGTTGCTGGGTTTGGTAATCTTTGCATTCGTGCGCCGCTGGCCGCCCGTATCCGCGCGGCAGGCGCTGTCCATCGGCTTGTTCTGGATGGCTCTCACCGTGGCGTTCGAGTTCCTGTTCTTTCACTTCGTCAGCGTGCACCCATGGTCGGTATTACTGGCCAATTACGACCTGCTGCATGGCCGCGTTTGGGTGTTGCTGTTGGCTTGGGTCGCATTCGCGCCTTACCTGTTCTACCGTTTGCGCTAAAAGTTAATGCGCGCCGCCGCGACTGGCGACAAACGGCGGCTTGGCCCACCAGATCAGCGTGACGAGCGACAGCATCAGCAGGGCGGAAATGGTCAAAATATTATCCGTGGCGAGGGTGTAGGACTGGGTGGTAATCATGCGCTCCAGATAGGCATAGGCGACATTGTCCGGCATGCCGAGTTGGTGCAACCGGTTCAGGTAATCGTTCGCCACCGGATTGTAGGGATGGATATTTTCCACCAGCCTGGCATGGTGCTCGGCAGCCTTGCTGGTCCACAGCCAGGTGGTGATGGCGGTGCCGAAACTGGCGCCCAGATTGCGCATGAAGTTGGTGAGGCCGGAGGCCGCCGCGACGCGCTCTGCGGGCAAACCGGAAAGGCTGATGGTGACCAGCGGCAGGAAGAAACAACTGATGCCGACACCCATGAATAAACGGCTCAGCGCCACCGACCAATAGTCTATGTCCGGGGTGAAGCGCGCGCTCCATAAACCCACCAGGGCAAACACGATGAAGCCGAATGTGGTGATGCCGCGCGCATCAACGCGGTTGATGTAGATGCCGATGATAGGCCCGAGAATGAACGCCAGCACCCCGCCGAAGGCCACCGTCTTGCCTGCCCACAGCGAGGTGTAGCCCTGAAAGGTTTGCAGCCACAACGGAACGATGACGACCACGCCGAAGAACGCCATCGAACCCAGCAACAGGCACACCGCCCCCACCAGAAAATTACGCCGCGCAAACAGGCGCAGGTCAACCAGCGGAGTGGGTTCGCCCAGTTCCCAGACCACAAATACCAGCAGCGCAATCGCCGCCATTATGCTCAGCGTGATGATGGTGCCGGAGTTGAACCAGTCCAGTTCGTTGCCCTTGTCGAGCAGGATTTGCAGCGAACCGATGCCGACGATCAACAGGGACAATCCGACCCAATCCATTTTCTGATGGCGATTGCCGGGCTGCAGTGCATCGCGACCTGCCAGCAGGATGGACACGGAAATGCCGACCAGCAAGCCGACCGGCAGGTTGACCAGAAAAATCCAGTGCCACGAGGTGTTGTCGGTCAGCCAGCCTCCCGCCAGCGGTCCGACCACCGGTGCGATCACCGTGGTCATTGCCCAGATGCCCAATGCCAGGCCGCGCCGGTGCGGCGGGTAAATCGCCGCGAGCAGCGTTTGCGACAGCGGGATCATGGATGCGCCGAACACTCCTTGCAGCACCCGGGCAGTGAGCAACATCGGAAAGCTGAATGACATTGCGCATAACAGCGAAGCCAGGGTGAACAGCAGGGTGGCGGCGACGAAGCTGCGCACCTCGCCAAAGCGTCCGGCGAGGAATCCCGCCAGCGGCAGCATGATGGCCTCGGCCACCGAATAGGAGGTGATGATCCAGGTGCCCTGCGTCGGGCTGACCGCAAAATTACCGGCCATGGTGGGCACGGCAACATTGACGATGGTCAGGTCCAGAATGTTCATGAACGAACCCATGCCGAGCGCCAGTGTCGCGAGGATTAACTTGATGCCGCTCAGTGTGGCAGGCCGTTCAGCAGCGGCTGGTGCAGCGTTCACTTGCGTCCCAGGTTGTCGGCGATGATTTGCGCCACCCGCGCATCGGCAGCCCTGATGTCCTGCGCATATACCGAGGTGGTGGCAATCGCCGCAGTATTGGGCAGTGTGGTCAGCGCCGCGCCGCTGCGGTCATGCGTGTCTATGGTGGCATTCATGGATAGCCCGATGCGCAGCGGATGCGCCTGCAATTCCTGTGCATCCAGTGCGATGCGCACCGGCAAACGCTGCACGATTTTCACCCAGTTGCCGGTGGCATTCTGCGCGGGCAGCAGGGCGAAGGCGGAACCGGTGCCCGGCGCCAGGCCCAGTACCCGGCCATGAAAGATGACCGGGTCGCCGTAGAAGTCAGAGGTCAGCGTGGCCGCTTGCCCGATGCGCACGTCGCGCAATTCGGTTTCCTTGAAATTGGCATCCAGCCACACCTTGTCGAGCGGCACGATCGCCATCAGAGAAGCGCCGGGCGTGACCCGCTCGCCGATCTGTACCGCGCGTTTGGCCACCTGTCCGCTGACCGGTGCCAGCATGCGGGTGCGCGCCAGCGCAAGGGCCGCTTCGCGCACCCGCACCGCGGCGGTGCGCACATTGGGGTGGTTTTCCAGTGAGGTGTTGTCCACGCGCGCGTTGGAAACGCTGGCTTGATCTTCGGTCTGGGCTATGGCGGCGGTGCTGGCTTTTACCGCACTGATTGCCGCGTCGCGCTGCGCCCGTGCCGTGTCCCGTGCGGTTTGCGCAAGCTGCACGTTCTCCGGTGAAACAAAATTCTGCCTGGCCAAAGCCTCGCGGCGTTTGAATTCGGATTCGGCTTGCGCCAATGCCGCATCGCTGCGTGCCAGTTCCGCCTGCGCACGCGCCAGGTCGGCGCGGCGTTGCGCGAGCAGCGGCAAATTGCCCTGGCTGGTCGCATACAGGCCGCGCACCTCGCGCACCGCCGCAGCCAGTGCGGCTTCGGCGGCATCCAGTTGCAGGCGCGTATCGCTGTCGTCCAGTTGCACCAGCAACTGCCCTTCGCTCACGGCTTGCGTGGTGTCGGCATGAATGGAAACCACCGTGCCGCCGGTCAGCGGCGTCACCGCGACGATGTTGCCGCCGACATAAGCATTATCCGTGCTGGTGCGCCACTGCCCGGAAAAAAACCACCAGGCAAAAACAGCCAGCGAAATGACCAGCAACAGCGCAGCAATGCGCAGCAGAATTGCGCGCCGTTTGCTTGGCATTACGGTTGTAGTCTGGCTGTCCTGGTCGGTCATGGTGGTTGGCTGGAAACCTGCATGGTGAGTATTGTCGCGCTGATTCTACCACCAGCGATGTGGGAATTTAGTCCCCTTGGTGAACGTGCGGGATAGGTGGTCTGGCGCGATGAAGTGGCGTAGGCTTTACCCATCTATACGAGTTGAAGGATGAGCAGGAATGATCTGCAAGGTGGGAAGGAACGGGTATGGTTCTAATGGACAATCCGAAATTATCTTTTTCCCGCACTGCGCATAATGTCCAGCGCCACCGCCTCGGCGACCTGGATGCCGTCCACTGCGGCGGAAAGAATCCCGCCCGCATAGCCCGCACCTTCCCCTGCCGGGTAGAGTCCCGCAGTATTTGAACTTTGGCAGTCTTCATTGCGTTTGATGCGCAGCGGTGACGAGGTGCGCGTCTCCACGCCGGTGAGCACGGCGTCAGCCATCGCAAAGCCTTTGATCTGTTTGTCGAAGGCGGGCAGCGCTTCGCGTATCGCGGCGATGGCGTAATCCGGCAGGGCAGTGGACAGGTCGCACAGATGCACGCCGGGCGCGTAGGACGGCTCCACCGAGCCTAGCGCCGTGGAGGGGCGGCCGGCGATAAAGTCGCCGACCAATTGCCCCGGCGCGCAATAATTTTTTCCGCCCAGCTCGAACGCACGCGCTTCCCATTGCCGCTGAAAGGCGATGCCCGCCAAAGGACCGCCGGGGTAATCCTCGGGGGTAACACCCACCACAATCCCGCTGTTGGCGTTGCGCTCGTTGCGCGAATACTGGCTCATGCCGTTGGTGACCACGCTGCCTTCTTCGGAGGTCGCTGCTACCACCGTGCCGCCGGGGCACATACAGAAACTGTAAACCGAGCGGCCATTGCCGCAGTGATGCACCAGCTTGTAATCCGCGGCGCCTAACAATGGGTTGCCAGCATTCTTGCCGAAGCGCGCACGGTCGATCAGCGATTGCGGATGCTCGATACGAAGGCCGATGGAAAAGGGCTTCGCCTCCATGTACACGCCGCGCCGGTGCAGCATCTCGAAAGTGTCGCGCGCGCTGTGGCCGACAGCCAGCACCACATGATTGCTGGCAATCTGTTCGCCATTTGCCAGCGCCACGCCGCGCACTTGTCCATTGTCGATGACGATGTCCGCGACCCTGCTCTGGAAGCGAAACTCTCCACCCAATGATTCAATCGTGGCGCGCATGGTCTCCACCACGCCTACTAATCTGAACGTACCGATGTGCGGCTTGCTCACGTAAAGAATTTCCTTCGGCGCACCCGCCTTCACGAATTCCGTCAGCACCTTGCGCCCGTAGTGCTTCGGGTCCTTGATCTGGCTGTGCAGCTTGCCGTCGGAAAATGTCCCCGCGCCACCCTCGCCGAACTGCACATTGGATTCCGGGTCGAGCTTGCCTTGCCGCCACAGGCCGAACGTATCTTTTGTTCTTTCACGAACAGCCTTGCCGCGCTCCAGAATGACAGGGCGGAAACCCATTTGCGCCAGAATCAAACCGGCAAAAATTCCGCACGGCCCGGTGCCGATGATGATGGGACGTTCTGTTAAATTATTATCGTGAGACTCGCGTAGCGAGACCTTGTCCCCCTCGCCCTTTGGGAGAGGGATGGGGAGAGGGAAACGGGCATGGCTGGATTCAGTATCAGTGGCGGCACCTTTACCATGCCCGTTTGGCGCTTGCGTGACGAAGTGGTAACTGGTGTCCGGCGCGGGCGAAATGATCGAAATGCCTTGCAGGCGAGCGAACAATGCAGCTTCATTCTTCACCTCGACATCCAGTGTGTAGATGAACAGGATCGCCGACGGTTTGCGCGCATCGAAGCCGCGCCGGAACAGCGTGTAACCGATCAACTCATCCGCAGCGATACCCAGCCGCTTGAGAATCGCGGCCTTGAGGTCGTCTTCGGAGTGGTCGAGCGGGAGCTTGATTTCAGTGAGTCGCAACATGGGCACTATTCTATCCTGCCGCTGTGCCGCATCTTCAGCAATTGTGAGTTATGGCCCATGGTTTGCGGAAGGATTTGCTGGCAGATTGTGCGGCTTAGCCCATCGTGGCGCCTTGATAGGGAAAGTGTTGATCTTTGGAGGCGCAGCTAACTGTACTATCAGGTACCATATTCCCGCTGACATTCTGTTGCCACATTGCGCAGCGGCCTTTTAGAATGCGGCGACGAGGCTTGAGGAGGAAAAAATGATGGATGGCAACAAAGTTACGCGATTCTCTACGCGGTAAACCGCGTGAGAAATCGTCAGAGCGTAGCGATATCCATCAATACGTTGTTTCAATAAAGGCAAGCATGGCAAAAGCGAAAACGATTTATAGCTGTACCGAGTGCGGTGGGCAGGTGCAGAGGCTCGCTGAGGCGGTGGAAGTGCCACTCGCGCGCCCAGCAGAGTTCGCGCAAACCAATAGGCGGAAATCGAAATGAAACTGCCAGTACATCCGCTCTGGCTGGTGGGTTTCCGCCCGTTTTTTGGATTGGCGTGTTTATCGGGATTGAGCCTGCCGCTTCTGTGGGCCTTGATCTTTTCGCGCGCCATTCCGGCACCGGCGATGTCATTTTCCATGGTGCAGTGGCACGCCCATGAGATGTTCTTCGGCTTCGGCTGGGCCGTCCTTGGCGGCTTCCTGCTGACCTCAACCAAGAACTGGGTCGGGGTGCGCGGCTATCATGGCTACCCGCTGATGTTGCTCGCTGCCGCATGGCTGTTCGAGCGGCTCGGCATGTGGTTTGAAGGCGCCTGGCCGCCGCTGCTGTTCCGGATTTCAAACAACCTGTTCCTGGGTACCATCGTTGCGATGCTGCTGTGGACGCTGATTCAGAACCGCAGGAGTGATTCCTACCGCGACAACTACTTTTTTCTGCTGATCCTCCCGGTTTTTCTGATAGCGAAAAACCTGATGCTGAGCCGCGATTACTTCCAGGTCGGCTGGAGCATGGCGCTGGGGCTTTTCCGGATGGCCTTTCTGGTGATGCTTGAGCGAACGCTGACCCAGTTCATGAAGGGCGTATTTCAGGTTTCGATCCTGAGCAACCCGGCGCTGAACAAGGCGATCAAGATGCTCGGGCTGCTGCTGGTGTTCGAAAGCCTGATGCCGCCGCAGGTATCAGGCTGGATCGCCCTGCTGCTGGCGCTTCTGCTGGCAGGCCGCTTCATTTTCTGGAAGCCGCAACTGGCCATGCAGCGGCTCGATATCGGGATCATGTATCTGGGCTACCTCGCTATTGTCGCGCAACTGCTGATCGAGTTTCTCCGGCACATCGCCCGCCCCGAATGGGTGGGGTCCGTGTCCGTCCATGTCTTTACCTTCGGCGTGATGGGCCTGATCATCCCTGCCATGCTGATCAGAATATCGAAAGGGCACACCGGCAGAAAGGTGGTTTTCGACCCGCTCGACAAACTGGCTCTGCGGGTGATGATTCTGGCATTTGTGTTCCGTATCATTGCGCCGCAGGTTTATCCGGCAGGCTACATACTTTGGATTTACCTCGCGGCATCGTGCTGGTTTGCCTGTTTTGCGATGCTCGCCTGGCGGTATATCCCCTTGCTCACGCAGCCAAGGGTTGATGGCAAGGAGCATTAAAGACATGGCAAAAGCGAAAACAATTTATTCATGCACCGAATGCGGCGGGCAGGTGCCCAAGTGGCAGGGACAGTGCCCGCATTGCACGGCGTGGAACACGCTGGTGGAGAGTGTGGCAGAGGTTGCGGCGAGCGGGAAGAACCGCTTCAGCGCGTTGACGGCAAGCGGGAAAGTGCAGAGGCTGGCCGAGGTGGAAGCGGCGGAGGTGCCGCGCGCGCCCACCGGCATCATCGAGTTTGACCGCGTGCTGGGCGGCGGGCTGGTGCAAGGCGCGGTGGTGCTGATCGGCGGCGACCCGGGCATCGGCAAGTCCACGCTGTTGTTGCAGACGCTGGCGCATCTCTCCACGCACAAAAAAGTGCTGTATGTCAGCGGCGAGGAATCAACGCAGCAGATTGCATTGCGCGCCAAGCGCCTGATGCTGGATGCGCATGGGATGCACCTGCTGGCGGAAATCCAGTTGGAAAAAATCCAGGCGGCCATCGCGCAGGAAAAACCGGATGTGGTGGTGATCGATTCTATCCAGACCGTGTATTCCGAGCAACTGACTTCCGCACCCGGCTCGGTGTCGCAGGTGCGCGAATGCGCGGCGCAGCTCACCCGCGTCGCCAAGAGCAGCGCGGTCACCATGATTTTTGTCGGCCACGTCACCAAGGAGGGCGCACTGGCCGGGCCGCGTGTGCTGGAGCACATGGTGGACACGGTGCTGTATTTCGAGGGCGACACACATTCCAGTTTCCGTCTGGTGCGCGCATTCAAGAACCGCTTCGGCGCGGTGAACGAGCTCGGCGTATTCGCCATGACCGAGAAAGGCTTGCGCGAAGTGAGCAACCCTTCCGCGCTGTTCCTGTCGCAGCACGGCGCGCAGGTGGCCGGTTCCTGCGTGATGGTGACGCAGGAAGGCACGCGCCCCTTGCTGGTCGAGATACAGGCGCTGCTCGACGAGGCGCATTCGCCCAGCCCGCGCCGCCTTTCATTGGGCTTGGAACAGAACCGGCTGGCCATGCTGCTGGCCGTGCTGCACCGCCACGCGGGCATCGCCTGTTTCGATCAGGACGTGTTCATCAACGCGGTGGGCGGGGTGAAGATCACCGAGCCGGGCGCCGACCTCGCTGTGCTGCTCGCTATTGTGTCCTCGCTCAAGAACAAGCCGCTGCCGGAAAAACTGGTGGTTTTCGGCGAAATCGGACTGGCCGGAGAAGTGCGCCCTGTACAGCGCGGACAGGAGCGTTTGAAAGAAGCCGCCAAGCTGGGCTTCACGCAAGCGATCATCCCCAAGGCGAACAAGCCCAGGCATCCGATAGCGGGCATGGAAATCATTGCGGTGGAACGGGTGGAGGAGGCGGTGGAGAGGATGCGCTAGCACCGTTCATCCGTAAATTCCAGTCCGGTGTAATCCACGGGAAAGGATACGGCTTTATAGGCGGGAGAGTTTGCTTCTGCCCGCTTTGGCCTTTGTGTATACTTGGCCAATTACATAATGATGAAGACAGCGAC
This sequence comes from Nitrosomonadales bacterium, assembly GCA_016218445.1. Classification (GTDB taxonomy): domain Bacteria; phylum Pseudomonadota; class Gammaproteobacteria; order Burkholderiales; family Gallionellaceae; genus CAITJF01. The sequence continues at coordinate 6,083 of JACREC010000033.1, read as the reverse complement.
GATGACTATTCCTGATCGCAAGCTGCTGGAGCGGAACAAGTTGTTCCGCGATATTGGCCTGGAGAACGTTGAGCGCCTCCTGAAAGGCTGTCAGGTAATCACCCTGAAAAGTGGCGCAACATTGCTGGAAGTTGGCCAGAAGAACACCTCACTCTATCTGGTGCTGGATGGCGAACTCCGCGTCTATCTGAGCGGCCGTGGACTGCCGGTGCATGCCGTGCTGGGGCCGGGCGAATGTGTTGGCGAGCTGTCGCTGATCGATGGCGGGAATTCTGCGGCGCTGATCATTGCGGCGCAGGATACACGCATGCTGGTGGTGCCGCATGAGCTGGTCTGGTCGATGGTGGATAGTTCAAATGGCATTGCCCGCAACCTGCTGGCTATTCTTGCCGGCCGCATCCGCAACGACAATCTGCTGCAGGTGACGACATCTGAATCCAGCCTCGAATTCGAGGCGGCCGCCAATGTTGATGCGCTGACGGGATTGCACAACAAGAACTGGATGGGCGAGGCATTCCAACGCATGGCGCAGCGTTGCGAGCGCAGCGGGGTACCGCTTTTTCTGATGCTGGCGGATATCGACCGCTTCAAGAATTTTAATGATAGCCACGGCCATCTTGCGGGCGATAGCATTCTGAAGGGGGTGGCGCGAATAATGGCGGCAAACCTGAGGCCACATGATTTGCTGGCGCATCTGGGCGGCGACAGGTTTGCCATATTGCTGCCGGAAAAGTCACCCGATGGAGCCCTGAAAATGGCCGGGCGCTTGCGCGAGTCAGTTGCGAAGCCGGTGTTGCGTTTTGGCAAAAACAGCGCACCGCAGGCTGCCAGCGCCACCCAGGCGATTCAAGAGGAGCATGTCATGGTTTCGTTCGGCGTTTCCAGGGTGCAACAGGGCGATACGCTGGACTCGGTGCTGGCAGCCGCCGAGGTTGTGCTCCAGCAGGCCAAGATGGATGAGCACAACCGGGTGAAGATGGCGGCGGCACGCAGTTGACGCTGACGGCGACATCATTAGCTGTTTATTCCAGATTGCCCATAAAAACATACCAGCTCCTTCCCCCTTGCAGGGGGAAGGTTAGGATGGCGGCCATGACACGGCGTTGCGAAGCATCCGGGGCGGGAATGGCCGCCTCACACCCGCTCCCGCAAGCGGCTGGCTTCGCCAGTAACGTGTCGCGGGATGTGGGGGTAGAACAGTGGGAAGGTGGAGTTTCTATCCCCTCCCTGATGAAACTACTAGCCATTCGACTAGGCTGGCAAAAAACGCCAACCAAGTCGCTGGTTATAGCCCTCCCCCTGCAAGGGGGAGGGGATATTTTGGCCAATGGATTATTCGGGTTTATTGACTGTGCCTGCGCAGCACCGCTTTGCGCATTTCCTCCAGCAGCAACATGCCGATCCAGAATGGCATGATGAACAGCCACACGTTGGCATCCAGCGGTGCAGTGCCGAACAGCGCGTTGCCCCACGGCGTGTAGGCTATCAATACCAGCAACAGCAACTCAAACGCGATCCCATATCCGATCAGACGATTGCGGCGCTGACCGCGACTGAACAGCGACATCAGCGGATGACGGCACAGCAGCACATTGACCACCTGCATCGCGATGATCGCCGACAGGCACGCGCTGGTGGCTTGCAAATACAAGTTGTCGTGGAAGCCCAACCTCGTCCCGAACTGCCAGCCACCGCCGTGCAACACGAAGAAGAAGGCTGCCATCGCAGCGATGGCTTCCAGCGGCCCGAGGAACAGGTAGGCGCGCAGCAGCAATCCCCAGTTGAGCAGCCGTTCGCTGCGCGGGCGCGGTGGCCGGCGCATGGTGTCGGGATCGGGTTTTTCCGCGCCGAGCGCCAGCGCGGGCAGCATGTCGGTGCCGAGATCTACCGCGAGGATCTGGATGATGGTGAGCGGCAGCGGAATCCTGAACAGCACGAAGGCCAGATACGGCACCATCTCCGGGATGTTCGAGGTAAGTATGTAGGTGAGGAACTTGCGCAGATTGTCGAACACCGCACGCCCTTCCTCGATGGCGGCGACGATGGTGGCGAAGTTGTCGTCGAGCAGAATGATGTCTGCCGATTCCTTGGCGACATCGGTGCCTGAAATGCCCATTGCGATACCCACATCGGCGCACTTCAACGCCGGTGCGTCATTCACCCCGTCGCCCGTTACCGCGACGGTTTCGCCCTTGTGCTGCAAGGCTTGCACGATGCGCATTTTCTGCTCGGCGCTGGTGCGCGCAAAAAGCAATTCCGGTTCGTCGAGCAGCAATTGCAGATCAGTGTCCGACATGTGGCGCAGCTTGTCGCCAGTCACCGCGACCGGGTTCTGCGCCAGCCCGATCTCGCGCGCCAGCGCGCTGGCGGTTTGCGGATGGTCGCCGGTGATCATGATTACGCGGATACCGGCGGCGTGGCAGGTGCGGATCGCCCCGGGGACAGCCTCGCGCGGCGGGTCAACCAGCCCGATCAACCCGGCAAAGATCAGCTCGCTCTCGCGCTGCGCGGTGTGTTGTGGCACGCTGCGATAGGCGAGTGCAATCACGCGCAGCCCCTGTTCCGTCATCTGCTCCTGGATACCGAGCAGATGTGTGCGCCCGGCTTCGTCGAGCGGGATAATTTTCCCCTGTTGCAACGTTGTGCTGCACAGCGGCAACACGCTCTCCGGCGCGCCCTTGCAATACAGCATGTATCCCTGCGGTGTATCGCAGATCACCGACATGCGCTTGCGCTCGGTGTCGAATGGTATCTCGTCCAGACGCGGGAACAGCGCGCCGCCCGGCGGGATGCCTTCCAGCAGCGCCACTTCCATCGGGTCGCCCTGCCATGCAGTCTGCCCGTTCTGCTCGACGCGGCGCAGGTCATGGCAATGGCGCATGATGGCGAACAGCGGCTCGGCCCCAATCAGATTATGTGAAGTCTCCAGTTCACCGGAAGATCGCAGCGCGCCGGAATAAAACAGTTGCCGGATGCTCATGCGGTTTTGCGTCAACGTGCCGGTCTTGTCGCTGCAAATCACGCTGGCCGCGCCCAGCGTTTCCACGGCAGGCAGGTGGCGCACCAGCGCATTCTTCTTCACCATGCGCTGGGTCGCCATCGCCAGCGACAGCGTGACCGTGGGCAGCAACCCTTCCGGCACATTGGCGACGATGATGCCGATCGCGAACACCAGGTTTTCCCAGAACGACAATCCCACCGCCTCGCCGATCAGGAAGAACACCGCGCCGAGCAGGGTGGCGCACAGCGCCACCAGCCGGGACAGGCGCGCGATTTCTTTTTGCAGCGGCGACAGCGGCTCGCGTACGGCTTGCGTCAGGCGCGCGATGTTGCCGAATTCGGTATGCATGCCGGTGGCGTACACCATGGCTTTTGCCTCGCCAGAAATCAGCGAGGTGCCAACATGCAGGATGTCGCGCCGCAACGCGGCCTGCTCTTCCGGTGGAGCAGCCGTACCACGCGCCATCGGCTTCGATTCGCCGGTGAGATTGGCGGTGTTGACACGCACGCCGAACGCCTCGATCAAACGGCAATCGGCGGGCACGTCGTCGCCCGCCGCGAGCAGCACCACATCGCCCGGCACCAGCTCAGCCACCGGCAATTGCACCGCCTTGCCGTCGCGCAATACGGTGGTGTGATGCGGCAACAGATTGCGCAACGCGGCCAGTGCCTTTTCGGCACGGTATTCCTGCCAGAACGAGAACAGCCCGTTGATCAGAATCACACCGAGCACGGCATAACCCAGCATGGCCATGCCCTGTCCGGGATCTTTCCATTCGGCGACAAAAGCCAGCCCTGCGGCCAGCCACAGGATCAGTGCGAAGAAGTGGGTGAATTCCTTGAGCAGCTTTCCGGCAAATGACTGTTCGGAGATTTCTTCAAGCTGGTTGGCCCCGTACCTTGCCAGACGCTGCATGGCCTCGGCCTGCGTCAAGCCCTGCGCCCCGCTGTGCAGGTGTGCATAGAGCTTTTCAATGGCATGGCGGTGCGGGTTCACGTTGTCCAGTCAGAAATATATTTCCCCAGCAACAAGTACACGCCCAGCCCCAGCATGACCAGGCCGCTGATCAACTTGAGCCAGCGTCCTTCTTTTTCCTGAAGCCGGCGCTGGCTGAGCGTAATGATGCCGATGGCCAGAACGATCACGTCATCGAGCATGTAGGCCAGATCATAGAGCAACAGGTACCCGTAATAGCTCAGGCGATCCAACTGCCTCAGCGTCAGAATCCGCGTAAACAGCGCCGGAAAACCCGAGGTGCACATGAATTCGACGATCTGCACCAGGACAGCCAGTGCCACTGTGCCAAGTAACGCTGCAATAAGGTTTTCGGCCTGCAAGATGCGCCGCATGCGGGCGTAGATGCCGGGCTTGGCGGCAGCGGGGATCGAGAGCGAAACTCCCCATCCGAAAACCCAGAAGTCCTTGAGGTTGATCGCTCCCGCCAGCAGCGCAATGGCGGCGATGACGATTTCCGAGACGCGCGAGAGGCCGATCAGCAAAAAAAGATTGAGCCAGGCCGCCATGAAAGCGAAATAGGCAAGGCCTTGCACGGCGACGAAGGTGCCGGCGATGGCGAACATCCGGGAGCGGCTATTCAGGGGAGCCAGCAGCGAGATCATCAGGATCAGTACCCACATGGAGCATGGATTGAAACCGTCCAGCAAGCCCATCGCCAGCGTGAACAGGGGCAGGCCAACCTGTTCGAGCGACACGCTGTGGCCGAAGAAATTGACAGCGAAGGTCTCCGGCCTGGTTGCAGGAGTGGGCGCGTTCGCTTCAGCAATGCCGTTACCTGCGGCATTGGCTGCTTTCCGGCTTTGGGTATGTGTTTGTGCCAGTTTGGCGCGTATCAGTTGATCCGTGGATGCTTCATCGGAAAATCCGACGATCAGTTGCTCGCCCACTTTAAACGTCGGCACACTCAGCCTAGCCAAACCCTGATTTTCGGCAATGCGCTTTAATCGTTCCAGGGCAGCAGGCTCCTTGAGCACATCACGAATCACAATCCTCAGTTCCGGCTGTTCCTGCTTGAGTGCCGCCAGGAACGCTTCTGCCTTGGCGCAGTGCGGACAACCCTCGCGGACGAAAACTTCAATATCGGCTGGCTGAGAAACAGATTCCATGCCGGGCGCTGGCGCAGAGGCAGCCGCCATGGCAAACGTGGCACCGCTCCAGCCTGCAATCGACGCCAGCAAAAAGATCAGACACCATTTGATGACAAACAGCCTGGCTAACATTTTCAAGAACTCTCCTGTTGTCATGCAATAACAACCGTAAATACTGCGCTTCTTATGCGAGGTTTATATTATTGATCTTTTCATAATTCATGACACAGAATTGTTGAAAGTCATTGTCAGTATCGCCTTCTGGCGTTAGAGTTTGGCAGGTGCCCAATAATGAAGGGGGAGCGGGGATGGTGGTATTGACGTTGTTTGTAATGCTGGCTGTAATGATGTTGTTGGCCTTCTTCCGCGCGTCCATCTGGGGCTGGCTGCTGGCGCTGATAATCTTCGTCCCTGTCATCGCCATCCAAAGCCGGCTTTCCGCCGATGTGTTCCAGATTGTCATTGTTGTGCTTTCCCTGTTCGTTGCGGTGCTGGGCATTCCCTTGCTGCGCCGCGTGCTGGTGAGCAGTTTCATTCTCAGGATTTTCCGCAGGATACTCCCGCAGGTTTCGCAAACCGAGCAGGAAGCACTGGACGCCGGGACGGTGTGGTGGGACGGCGACCTGTTCAGCGGCAATCCGGACTGGCGCAAGCTGCTCGCTTATCCCAAGCCTGCGCTGAGCGCCGAAGAACAGTCTTTCCTCGATAACGAAACCGAAGCCTTGTGCGCCATGCTGGACGATTGGGACATTACCCATGTGCGCCAGGATTTGCCGCCGGAAGTGTGGCAGTTCATCAAGGACAAGGGCTTCTTCGGCATGATCATTCCCAGGAAGTACGGCGGGCTGGAGTTTTCCGCACAGGCACATTCCGCCGTGGTGACCAAGGTCGCCTCGCGCAGCGGCACGGCGGCGGTGACGGTGATGGTGCCGAACTCGCTCGGCCCGGCGGAGTTGCTGCTGCGCTATGGTACGTCC
>JACREC010000030.1 GCA_016218445.1 Nitrosomonadales bacterium | reverse complement strand
GGAATCCAGTTCAATTAAACATCTGGATTCCGGGTCAAGCCCGGAATGACGGATGAATAGAGATTTACTGAAGCTCGACTTCCTTGAATTTGCCATAGCCCATCAGGCGGTTGAAGCGGTTCTGCAACAGGTGGTCCATGGGTTGGGATTGCACTTGCTTGAGCGTATCCTGCAAGGCCTTTTTCATGGTCTGCATCATCGCCGGGTAATCGCGGTGCGCGCCACCCAGCGGCTCGCTGACGATCTTGTCTATCAGCCCCAGCGTCTTCAAGCGGGTGGCGGTAATGCCCAGTGTCTCCGCCGCGTCAGCCGCCTTGGCCGCGCTCTTCCACAGGATGGAGGCGCAGCCTTCCGGCGAGATCACCGAGTAGGTGGCGTATTGCAGCATCAGTGTGGCGTCGCCCACCGCGATGGCCAGCGCGCCGCCGGAGCCGCCTTCGCCGATCACCGTGCAGATCAGCGGCACGCGCAGCTCCGCCATCACATACAGGTTCTTGCCGATGGCTTCGGACTGGCCGCGCTCTTCCGCGCCCACGCCGGGATAGGCGCCCGGCGTGTCGATGAAGGTCATGATCGGGATGCCGAATTTTTCCGCCAGGCGCATCAGGCGCATCGCCTTGCGATAGCCTTCCGGACGCGGCATGCCGAAGTTGCGGTATTGGCGCTCCTTGGTGTCGCGCCCCTTCTGGTGGCCGATCACCATCACGCTCTGGCCGTTGAAGCGCGCCAGTCCGCCGACGATGGCCGTATCATCCGCATACACGCGGTCACCGTGCAGTTCCTCGAAATCGGTGAACAGGTTCTGGATATAGTCCAAGGTATAGGGGCGCTGCGGATGGCGCGATACCTGGGAAATTTGCCACGGCGTAAGCTTGGCGTAGATGTCCTTGGTCAGCGACTGGCTTTTCTTTTGCAGGTGGCCTATCTCTTCGGAAATGTCGAGCGCGGAATCATCCTGCACGTAGCGCAGTTGTTCGATCTTGCTTTCCAGTTCGGCGACAGGTTGCTCAAAATCCAGGAAGGTAATTTTCATAGGTTGTATTTCTTATTGCATATCCAAAGTAATTCTTACACCTGGTTGCCCAGGCCAAAAAAGCGCTTGATGGTAGCCAGGATTTCGCCGCGCTGCCTTGAAATTTCCTTCTGGGCGCTTTCCGCGTCAATATCGAGCAGTGCACTGTCCAGCTCGGCACGGCGCACCGCCAGTATCTGTGACATCTCATCGGCTATCGTTGGGCGCGCGTGCAGGATTTCCTCGAACATTTCCTTGTCCACGCGATAGCATTCCACATCCGTCTTGGCCACCACCGAAGCGGCACGCGGCGCACCGGTCATCATCCCCATCTCGCCGAAGAAACTGCCCTTGCCCAACGCGCGGATAATGCGCTTGCCGCCTCCCGGCGTTTCCAGATACACCTCGGTCTCGCCGTTGATGATGATGTACAGCCAGTGCGCGATCGTGCCCTGTTTGGAGATGATATTGCCCTTGGCAAACGGCGAGTACTTCAAACGCTCGGCCAGCGCCTTGAGTTCCTCGTCCGTCATCTGCGAAAACAGCTCCACGCGCCGCAAGGTCTTCATGCGCAGCAGGACTTCACGGTTACGCACCACCTCTTCGTACTTTTCGTTTTCCTTGGTGATGTGGATGCTTCTTTCCTCCATCGCCAGCTTGATGCCCGAACGTTGCAACGCCGTCATGATGTGCCAGCGCAGCGCGGCATCTGTCGGGTCATCCTGCAACAGGTCGGTCAGCCAGTAACGTATCGCGTAACGGGCATAGCCTTTGTTATCCATGTCCATCAGCACGCAATTGGGCGGCGGATTCTTTGCCACGTTGTTGATCTCGGTTTGCAAAATGGATTCCTCAACCACGCTGATCACCTTGGTGGGCAGCGTATCCAGGCCCACGTTGAACCAGACCCAACGCCGCCACTGCACCGGCTGATCGGTGCGCCGTCCCAGCACGACGAACTTGTTCTTCATCAACTGGCTGTTGGGAAACACCACCGTCTCCCAGTTGCGCGTTTCCACCAGGGTGGAACGCCAGCGGATATCCACCACCTTGCCGGCGATATCATCCACCTTGATCCAGTCGCCGATCTCCACGGAGTTATCCAGTTGCAGCGCCAGCCCGCCGAGAATGTTGCCCAGCGTATCCTGCATGGCAAACGCCACCACTGCGGTCATCATCGCCGATGTCGCCACGATGCTGCCCAAATCCAGCCCGGCGTAGCGCAGGCGCACCATGCCCCAGGCGATGTAGGCGATGATGACGATAATGTCCTCGGTGATGCGCGGCGGCGACAGCCTGGCCAGCGGCAGCACAATGCGGAACAGCAGTTCCCCCCACAGGCGAATGATCGCGATGCCGGCGCCGATCACGAACACTTCGTGCAGCACCTCCGAAGCGCGCGTGAATTCCAGCGCATGCATCAGGCTGCTGGCGAATTGCCCGGCCATGCAGGCGAAAAAGAAGCCGAGCGTGTTGAACAGACTCTTGCGCTCGTCCTTGCGGAAATGGAACAGCAGCGCCGCAATGGCCAGCACCATGCCCAGCACAGCGAGTGTCTCGTCGCGCCAGAAGAAACCGATGGCTGTATTCCAGAAATTCATTGAGCCAGACCCTATCGTAAAATTCCGCGTAATGACGGGTTTATTTTACACTAATAGCGCGCCAACGGTTTTGGCCGCCGCCATAATTTCCACGCTGCACCGTGTGTCAGCATAAAGCGGCGCGATGCACCGGTTTGCAAAACATCCAGCGTGAGTTGCGCGATGCGCCCGGCATGCAGCGCATGCAGCAACGGCGCTGCACAGTCTTGTTCAAAACGCTGCAATGCATCGCGCCATGCATGCAGGTCGCCATGCTGAAGGGCGCGGCGCATCCCTTCCTGGACGATGAGCACATCGCCGTCATCCCCTGCAACGCAGCGGGTCACGTCATCCGGCAAAGGCTCGCAGGGAATGCCTGCCGTCTGCGCGAATGCCCCGGCCAGGTCGCTGTCGCCGCACAGCTTGGTGTATGGCCGCAGCAACCGACCCGCCGCGCGCCCGCCGCCCCACAGCCACACGCTGTTGACGGGCAACTCGCCGCGTGCTTCGCGCGCCTGATTCACCGCATGTTCAAACAACAGCATCTGGATTTCGTTGAACACACCATGCCAGCGCAAGGCATCCGGTCCTTGCGGCAAATGCGCGTGGACATTCCTGCCCGCCACCTGCGCCAAGGAGTGCGTGGTCATGTCCGGCGCGGCATCCAGTTGCAGATACCAGCGCTGCGGATGGGGCGCGAAGAAGCGCAGCCCTGCCCCGGCAAAATGCGCATTCAGTCTGGCGCAAAGTTGCGCCGCTTCGTCCGCAGCCAAGCGCACATCCGGGTGCAGGATCAACTGGTCACGCTGGAGGCGCAGATGCACCGGGTCGGCGCGCAACCAGTAAGCCGCGCCCGGTTCCATCCCATCCGCCCGCAGCGTGACCGCGGCAATGGCCTGATCCGCCACGCCAAACGCCCCGCACAGCCACGCTTCCAGCGATTCTGCCGGCAAAGGCACAGACTGTGCCCGCGCCAGCAGTTTCTCCAGCGCGGGCAACTTCAGCCCGGCGCAGGCCTCGGCAGCTACTTCTTGCGGCAGGAACAAATCGGGTATGACCAGATGGACGTTTTTCATTCTGAATTCATCGGCGTTACTTCAATATCTGCATCAGTTTACCACCCCACACCACAGCCTCTTGTGGCAAACTAGCGGCCAATTCATTTACGCCGCCCTTATCTTGCGCCCCTACGAACTCTTCATCGGCCTGCGCTACACCCGTGCCAAGCGGCGCAACCATTTCATCTCGTTCATCTCGCTGATCTCCATGCTGGGCATGGCGCTGGGCGTGGCCGCGCTGATCGTGGTGCTGTCGGTGATGAACGGGTTCCAGAAGGAAATCCGCACGCGCATCCTCGGCGTCGCGCCGCACCTGCAAATCAGCGGCACCGACGATAACCGCCTGACCGACTGGCAACCCATCCTGCAACTCGCGGCGAAGCATCCGCAGGTGGCCGCCGCCGCGCCCTTCGTGGCGGGGCAAGGCATGGTGTCGCTGGGTGAGAGCGTGCAGGGGGTTATGGTGCGCGGCATCCTGCCGCAAGACGAAAGCAGGGTGGTTGACCTGTCCGACAAGATGAAGGCCGGTTCGCTGCAAGCCTTGCAGGATGGCGGCTTCGGCATCATGCTCGGCTCCGACCTGGCGCGCGCGCTGGGCGCGCAACTGAACGACAAGGTGCTGCTCATCGCCCCGCAGGGGCAGATCACCCCGGCAGGGATGATGCCGCGCCTCAAGCAGTTCCGCGTGGTGGGTATTTTCGAGATCGGCATGGCGCCCTACGACAATGCGCTGGCGCTGATCCATCTGGGCGATGCGCAGAAACTCTACCAGATGGGCAGCGCGGTAAGCGGCATCAGCGCGCGCCTGCACGACCTCGACCTGGCGCCGCGCGTGGCCCTTGAACTGGGGCGCGAATTGCCGCCCGGCACTTACGCCAGCGACTGGACGCGCCAGCACGCCAACTATTTCCGCGCGGTGCAGATCGAAAAGAAAATGATGTTCATCATCCTCTCGCTCATCGTCGCGGTCGCCGCGTTCAACATCGTTTCCACGCTGGTGATGGCGGTCACCGACAAGCAGGCCGACATCGCCATCCTGCGCACGCTGGGCGCCTCGCCCGCCAGCATCATGAAAATCTTCATCGTGCAGGGCGCGCTGATCGGCATCATCGGCTCGCTGCTCGGGGTGGGCGGCGGCATAGTGCTGGCGCTCAACATCGATATCGTGGTGCCGTTCATCGAGCGCCTGATCGGCACGCATTTCCTCGCCAAGGACGTGTATTACATCAGCGAACTGCCTTCCGATCTGCATCGCGGCGACGTGTTCATCGTGGCGGGCTTCTCCTTCCTCATCAGCCTGGCAGCCACCTTGTATCCGAGCTGGCGCGCATCCAGGACGCAACCGGCGGAGGCGCTGCGCTATGAATGACTTGAGGACTGAGGACGTAGGACTGAGGACTGAGGTCGTGATTAGCTGCCGCGACCTGCGCAAAACTTTTGCCCAGGGCAGGCTCAACGTGCCGGTGCTGTACGGCGTCAACCTCAATGTGGCGCGCGGCGAGCGCATCGCCATTGTCGGCGCGTCCGGTTCCGGCAAGAGCACGCTGTTGCACCTGCTCGGCGGATTGGATTATGCGAGCGGCGGCAGCGTTGTCATCCTCGG
>JACREC010000032.1 GCA_016218445.1 Nitrosomonadales bacterium | reverse complement strand
CAATCTCCAGCAGCAGGAAAGCTGCCAGACTGCACGAAGGCGTGTACGCCGTTCAAGTCGGAGACACTATAAGAATCTCCGAATGCGGCATCAAATAAGGATTTCAGAGTCATTGGGTCATTTTTAACCGGACACTAGTGAGGTTAAATATGAAAATACACGAGCATCAAGCTAATGGAATCTCGAAAAACCTAAAATTCGTCATTGCGAGCAGCCTTCAGCCGCGAGCACAGCGTGGCGGGAAGCAATCCATGCTCCATTTTCAATCATACGGTTGCATGGATCGCCACGTCGCTTCGCTTCTCGCGATGACGGTTTTTCGAGGTGTCCCTAAGGGATTAAAACATGCTTGAAATGTTGGGCACCGCCCAGTTCTGGGTGGATGTGTTCAAGATCATCGTCATCGACGTATTGCTCAGCGGCGACAACGCGGTGGTGATTGCGCTGGCCTGCCGCAACCTGCCGCCTGAGCAGCGCAGGAAGGGTGTGCTGTTCGGCGTGGCCGGCGCCATCGGCTTGCGTATCGTGCTTACTTTCTTTGCCGTGGGGCTGCTGAGACTGCCTTACCTCAAGGTGGTCGGGGCGCTCATGCTGCTGTGGATCGGCGTCAAGCTGCTCCTGCCGGAAGAGGAGCACGATGCGAAGAATGTGCAGGCCAATACCCATTTGTGGGGTGCGGTGCGCACCATCATCATCGCCGATTTCATCATGAGCCTGGATAACGTGCTGGGTGTCGCGGCGGCGGCGCATGGCAATATCGTGTTGCTGGTGTTCGGCCTGCTGGTGAGCATCCCGCTGATCGCGTGGAGCAGCCAGCTGGTGCTGAAGCTGATTGACCGTTTTCCATTCATCATCTTTGTCGGGGGCGCCTTGCTCGGCTATGTGGCAGGGGAGATGCTGGTAAGCGATTCGATGGTGGCGCATGTGCTGGAGGATATGCCGCACGCGATTCACTGGCTGCTTCCCGCCGGGTGCGCCGTGCTGGTGGTGGTGCTCGGCCTGTGGCTGGCGGCACGCAAGGCTGCGGCCATGCCGGTGGTGGATCTGCTGGATGAACAAGTGTCCGCCAAATCTGATATTAAGCATTGAAGGGGTACAAAATGAAAATATTAATTCCTATAGATGGTTCCGACAGCGCCAACCGGGCGGTGGATCAGGTGATTGCAACTGCCTCCCTGTTGAAGGATGCACCGCAGGTCTTTTTGCTGAACGTGCAGTGGAATATTGCTTCCGGCAACGTGAAGCTGTTTATCAACCATGAAACCATCAATGACTATTACCGCGAGCAGGGCATGGCGGCGCTGGCAACGGCGCGCAAAAAGCTGGACGCCGCCGGCCTGGCTTACACCTACCACATCAGCATAGGCACGCCGGCGGAGGCTATCGTGCAATATGCGCAGGAGCAGCAGGTTGACCAGATCACCATGGGGGCTCAGGGGCAGAATGCGCTATCCGTCTTGTTGCTGGGCTCGGTGGTGAGCAAGGTATCGCATCTCGCCACCGTGCCGGTACTTATCGTCAAGTAGTGCGGCACTTTTTGTTATGTAAAATTGCCTGGATAATTTGTAATAAATTAAAAGGGTTATGGTTTGATTTCGCAAATTGTTTTAGTATTCGTCTGGTGAGCGGCCAATAAATCAAATAAGCTGCCCATAAATTAAAAAAATCAGGCGCTAAAGCCACATGGAAAATAACAAATTGTTCTGGAAATCAGATTGGTTTGTCGGATTGCTGGTGGCGTTGCTATTCCTGTTCAGCGCCAACAGCGACCTGATGCAAAGTCTGGAGCGCAAGGCTTACGACTTGGGCGTGCGCGCCTCTTCCCGGACTCCCAGCGACAAGGTCGCAGTGATTGCGATAGATGAACAGAGTATCGCCAATCTGGGGCGTTGGCCGTGGCCGCGCGAAACCCAGGCCAGAATGCTGGATTTGCTGGTCGCCGGACACGCCAAGGTGGTGGGTAATACGTCGCTGTTTTTCGAGCCGCAGGTTGATGCCGGCCTGGAATACATCAACAAAATCGGCGCCACACTCGATGCTTCCACCCTGAAAAACAGCCCGGATCCGGTGTACCAGACCGAGCTGGCGCAATTGACTGCGCTGTTGCAGGAGGCGGCGCAACATCTCGACAACGACAAGAAGCTCAGCGAAAGTATGGCCAATGCCAACGACATGCTGCTCGCCATGTTCTTTGAGCTGGGTGAGCCGCAAGGCAAGCCGGACAAGCCGTTGCCGGATTATGTGATAAAGAACAGCCTGGTCAACGTCAAGGAAGGAATAGCGGGGGCGCAACCCATACCTTCTATAAAAGTCCAGGCGCCGATCCCGGCGTTGGGTTCGCGCGCTATTGCCATTGGACATCTTAATTCCACGCCTGATGTTGACGGCGGGATTCGCACCGAGCCGCTGGTGGTGGGCTATTTTGACCAGTATTACCCCTCGTTGTCGTTGATGCTGGCGGCGAAGAGCCTGAATCTCGAGCCCAAGGACATCCAGGTTACTTTGGGGCAAGGCGTGAAGGTCGGCAACCTGAACATTGCGACTGACCCGAAATTGCGCATGTATACCTACTTTTATGCGGATCGCGAGGGCAAGCCTGCCTTTCAGGTGGATTCATTTTACGATGTATTGACCGGCAAGATACCGGCGGAAAAATACCGCGACAAGATTGTGCTGATCGGCGCCACTGCCGCAGGAGTTGGCACGCAGCAAGTCACGCCGGTGTCGTCCGGCATGGCGCCCGTGTTGACCCTGGCGCATTCGGTTTCCAGCATTCTCGAGCAGGACTTTTTTGTTGCGCCAAGCTGGGGTTTCTGGGCGCAGGGCGGGGTATTTCTGGTGGTTGCCTTATACCTTATCGTGCTGCTGCCGCGCTTGAAAGCGGGCATTGGGGCTGCGATTACCACAATGGTGTTTGTGGCATTACTGGTTACCCATTACGTGCTGATGACCACGCAAGCGATGTGGCTGCAACTGATGTTACCCACAACGCTGCTGCTGGTGGGCCACCTGTTGCTGACCACCAAGCGTTTTCTGGTTACGGAAAAAGACAAGCTCGAGTCCACTGCTGACTTGGCGGAAAGCAACCGCATGCTGGGGCTGGCGTTTCAGGGGCAGGGGCAACTGGATTTGGCCTTCGACAAATTCCGCAAGGTGCGGAGAGATGCAAGCCTGATGGAAGTGCTCTACAACCTCGGGCTGGACTTCGAGCGCAAGCGCCAGTTCAACAAGGCGGAGTCGGTATTTAAATACATGGCGGAGTACAACCCCAAATTCCGAGATATAGAGGCGCGTCTGGCACAGTCCAAGGCGATGTCGGAGACGGTGATACTTGGCGGCGGTTCCGGCAAGGGCAACGCCAGCACCATGGTGCTGGGCAGAGCCGGCGTATCCAGGCCGATGCTGGGGCGCTATGAAATCGAGAAGGAACTCGGCAAGGGTGCGATGGGCGTGGTGTATCTCGGCAAGGATCCGAAGATCGGCCGCACCGTGGCGATCAAGACCATGGCGCTGTCGCAGGAGTTCGATGCCGATGAGCTGGAAGATGTGAAAGCCCGTTTCTTCCGCGAGGCCGAGTCCGCCGGCCGCCTGAACCACCCCAACATCGTGTCCATATACGATGCGGGCGAGGAGCATGACCTTGCCTATATCGCGATGGAATTCCTCAAGGGCAAGGATCTGGTGCCCTATATCAAGCCGGATAATCTGTTGCCGCTACCCAGGGTGTTGAGCATCGTGGCGCGCGTGGCGGATGCGCTGGGTTATGCGCATACCCTGCATGTGGTGCACCGCGACATCAAGCCGGCCAACATCATGTACGACATGGAGGGCGATACGGTGAAGGTGACCGATTTCGGTATCGCGCGCATTACCGATTCTTCCAAGACCAAAACCGGCATGGTGCTGGGTACGCCGTCGTATATGTCGCCCGAGCAACTGGCCGGCGCGAAGATTGAGGGCGCATCGGATTTATTCTCGTTGGGGGCGAGCCTGTATCAGATGGTGTGTGGTAAGCTATCGTTTGAAGGGGATTCGATGGCGCAGCTCATGTTCCGCATCGCCAATGAACCGCATACCGATATTTTGAGCGTCAAGCCGGATGTGCCGCCGTGTGTGGTGGCGATCATCAACAAGGCGCTGGCAAAGAAGGT
>JACREC010000031.1 GCA_016218445.1 Nitrosomonadales bacterium | reverse complement strand
CAAGCCTTCGCGCATGTCATCGCCAGTTGTATCCACCTTGGCTTTTTTCGCCAGTTGCTCGGTTTCAATGTATTGGTTCAGCGTGCGCGTCATCGCTGCGCGCAAAGCCGTCAGGTGGGTGCCGCCATCGCGTTGCGGGATATTATTGGTAAAGCATTGTACGGTTTCCTGGTAAGAGTCGTTCCACTGCATGGCGATTTCTGCGGTGATGCCGTCCTTTTCGCCTATCGCATAAAACACGGTGGGGTGCAGTGCCGACTTGTTACGGTTCATGTATTCTACAAAGCCCTTGATGCCGCCGCTAAACGCAAAATTTTCTTCCTTGCCAGTGCGCTGATCAATCAGCGCGATTTTCACGCCATTGTTTAAAAACGATAATTCACGCAGGCGTTTCGCCAGAATCTCAAAATGGAACTCAACCAAACCAAAGGTTTCCTTGGCCGCCAAAAAATGAACAATCGTGCCTTTCTTTTTTGAATCCCCCACAACTTTGAGTGGCGCAACCGGGTCGCCGTGGCGGAATTCCATGAAATGTTCTTTGCCATCGCGGTAGATGGTCAACTTTAACCACTCGGACAGCGCGTTGACTACCGACACGCCCACACCATGCAAACCTCCGGATACCTTGTAGGAATTGCTGTCAAACTTTCCGCCCGCATGCAGGATGGTCATGATAACTTCTGCCGCCGAACGTTTTTCTTCCGCATGGATATCGGTCGGAATACCGCGCCCATTATCGCTGACACTGATCGAATTGTCGGCATGGATGATGACGTTAATCTCATTGCAATACCCAGCCAGCGCTTCGTCTACAGCATTATCAACCGCCTCGAATACCATGTGGTGCAACCCACTACCGTCGTTGGTATCGCCAATGTACATGCCGGGGCGCTTTCTGACGGCATCCAGCCCTTTAAGTACTTTGATGCTGTCGGAATTATATTCGCTCATTTCTCTCTTTCGCTTGTTTCACGTGAAACGCTGATTTGTGTTGAATTAAATCCGCATCGGCATGACGACATATTTAAATTCATCATTGCCAGGTACAGTTATCAAAATGCTGCTATTGGGATCGCCAAATGAAAAAGTTATGGTTTGCGCTGAAGCGTTGTTCAGCCCGTCCAACAGATAATTGACATTAAATCCTATATCCAGCGCGGGGCCATGATAATCGGTTTCCATGTCTTCCAAAGCCTCTTCCTGCTCGCTGTTACTGCTGATAATACGCAGGTTTTTTTCCGTAAGCACGAAGCGCACCCCCCTGAATTTTTCATTGGACAAGATGGCGGCACGCTGCAGTGCCTGCAATATGGCCATTCTATCCAATGTAAGGTGATTGGTGTAGTTGGGGACAACGCGTTCATAGTCAGGGAATTTCCCATCGATTACCTTAGAAGTCAAGACAACATCAGAAAAAGTTATCTTTACCTGTTTTTCCGCTAAATCAAAGGTAATTTTTTCTTCCGAATCCACCAGCAGCTTGATCAGCTCACCAACGGTTTTTCTGGGTAGGATAATCTCGCGCTTTGGATACTCTTTGTCCAGTTTGGCACTGGTGAAGGCAAGGCGATGCCCATCGGTAGCTACCAGTTTTAAGTAAGCCCCATCAATAACCAGAAGGATGCCATTTAGGTAATAACGAATATCCTGTTGTGCCATGGCATATTGAACCATGCCAAACAATTTTTTAAGTTGTCCTTGTTCCACCTGCACCTTTTCTGCTTGATCCAGTTGCTCAGAAACTTTCGGAAAATCTTGCGCAGGCAGGGTTTGCAAGCTGAATTTGCTTTTATCTACCTTTACTTGAAGGCGGTTATCCTGAATGTCCAGCGTAACTTTGCTTCCTTCCGGTAAAACCCGCAGGATTTCTTGTAGTTTTTTGGCGGCAACGGTAATCGCCGCATCAGCGCCTGTTTGCTTGGCATTATTAATTTGAGTAGTGATTTGAATTTCAAGATCGGTGGCCACAAAACGCAGGTTTGTGCCAGTTTTCTCAATTAATACGTTGGATAAAATAGGAAGTGGCTGTTTGCGTTCCACAATACCAATTACCGTTTGCAGTGGTTTGAGTAAAACATCTTTCTCGATCTTTTCAATAAACATTCTTATATATCCTTAAAATTAATAATAAGAGACATCATAAATATAGTGAATAACTAATTTTTTATTTAGTTGTAATGGGTTAATGCTTATAAAAGGGTATGAATATTTAATTGTAAGCCTGTTGAGTTTTTGTGCATGGTTTTAATGGGCAAACAGTTATATTTGATTACTCACAAATAAAACACACAAGACTAACAAAATTATCAGTTCCGCAATGTTTGATTCAATAAATTAAAATTTGCATTAAAGACTGTATCCATATTGCGTAGATTTTCTATGGTCTTGCAAGCATACATAACTGTAGTATGGTCACGATCTCCGAAGGCAGCACCAATTTCAGGTAAGCTTAATTGTGTCAGTTCTCGTGCTAAACACATGGCAATTTGCCTGGGTCGGGCAATCACGCGGGTGCGTTTTTTGGAAAGCAGGTCGGTCACCTTAATACGGTAAAAATCTGCTACGGTTTTTTGAATGTTTTCTATCGAAACCTGTTTGTTCTGGGATGCGAGCAAGTCTTTGAGAGCTTCCTTAGCGAGTTCCACTGAAATAGCGCGCTTGTGAAACCTGGAATAAGCGTCTACGCGTTTGAGAGCACCTTCCAGTTCACGAATATTTGAGCGTACATGCTTGGCTATAAAAAAAGCAACATCTTCGCTTATTGGATTATTAGAAAGGGTGGCTTTCTGCAACAGGATCGCTACCCGCATCTCCAAACCAGGCGGCTCGATAGCCACCGTTAATCCCCAGCTAAACCGCGAGGTAAGTCGTGGCGTCATCCCCGATATTTCTTTTGGGAAAGTATCGCAGGTAATGACAACCTGTTTGTGTCCGTCGATCAATGAATTGAGCGTGTAAAAAAACTCTTGCTGGGTGCCCGGCTTATCGGCAATGAACTGAATATCGTCAATCAATAGCAGATCTAATGAGTTGTAGAACTGCTTAAACTCATCGAATTTTTTGGTTTGGAAAGCACGCACAACATCCGAAATATAATTGGTTGCGTGCACATAACAAACTTTTGCTTGAGCATTTTCGTGTTTAATGTGGTTCCCTATCGCTTGAAGCAGGTGCGTTTTACCCAAACCGACACCACCGTAAATAAACAATGGGTTGTAGGCTGTACCAGGAGATTCGGCGACTTGTATGGCGGCAGAATGTGCTAATTGGTTAGCTTTACCGATCACAAAATTATCAAAGGACAGTAGTGGGTTAAGCTTGTTCTGGCTTTTTTGTACCTTGGGCGTGAGTTGAACAGTATCAACTATTGGCGCAAGAGATTTTCTGGCGGGTATGGCGGCGGCTTTTTTCCCAATACGCAATACGAAGCACGGAGGGCTGGAGAGAAACGCTTCTGCGCGCTTAGTAATCTCCGGTAAAAAACGGTCTTGTATTAGTTTCAATGTAAAACTGTTGGGCGCGGTCAGAGTGATCTGATCACCCTTAAGTTCAAAACCCAACGGCTTGATCCATGAATTAAATTGCTGTGGCGGGAGGCTGTCCTTAAAAAAATGAAGACAGGAATCCCACAAGGTTTTGTCCGGCATATTTTTTGGTCGCAGTTTGCTGAAGAACTTTAAAGCATTCTACATGCACTGCAGAAAGTTATCCACAGAAGAAAAATAAGCTTGACATAAGCGCCGGTAAATATTGTAATCGCGGGTTTTCAAGTACTAACTACTAGGAGCATTAAAATGAAGCGCACATACCAACCCTCCGTCATCAAAAGAAAACGCACTCATGGATTTCTGGTTCGTATGAAAACCAAGGGTGGCAGGGCGGTAATTCATGCGCGTAGAGCCAAAGGCCGTACGCGCCTTGCCGTCTAAAGCCAGGCAAACGTTATCCGTTTATCGCCGCATAAGGCAACGCACAGAATTCGAACAAGCGTTTCGTGCTGAGTGCCTGACCAATAAATGGTTTGCGGTTTATGTGCGGAAAAACCAGAGTGGCTTTGCTCGCCTTGGGATAGTAGCCAGCAAAAGAACCATGCCCAAAGCAGTTTCCAGAAACCTTGCCAAGCGACTGATTCGAGAAGCGTTTCGGCGTGGGTTTTCGGCTGGATGCGCATTGGATGTAGTAGTGCGCGTCAAACGGCAGATAAATCCGGAAAACTCGACGGAAGGGCGGTTAGCTTTGGTGCAATTATTGCAGGCTGTGCAAGTGTGATGCGGCGGCTATTAATCAGGTTAATAGGCGCATACCAGTACTTGTTTAGCCCGCTTATGTCGCCAACCTGTCGTTTTACTCCGACTTGTTCCCATTATGCTTGCGAAGCGATTGCCAGACATGGTGCTGGGCGCGGCGTCTGGTTGAGTATTAAGCGGGTGATGCGTTGCAACCCCTGGAATCCGGGCGGTTATGATCCCACCCCATAGATTTTCATAGGAAAACCACATGGATTTTCAACGGCTGTTCCTGTTCCTGATTTTTTCCTTATCAGTCTTTTTATTATGGGATAGTTGGCAGCGCGCTCAGCATCCCGTAGTGCAAGCTGTCCCAATTACCGCGCCGTCGGCGGCCAGCGCGCCGGTAGTCGCAACGGCAGGCGCGGACAGTTCCAGCGCAAATGCGGTTGTGGCGCAGCAAAAACATCAGGCTGGGCAAAAAATCACAGTAAAAACAGACTGGTTGGCCGCAGAAATCAACACGGTAGGTGGGGATTTGCGCCACTTGGAGTTTTTACAGCACCGTGATGCTCAGGATAAAAGCAAGCCATTTGTGCTATTGCAAGAGCAGAAAACGCGCACTTACATCGCGCAAACCGGTTTATTGGGCGCAGGGTTACCCACGCACAATGCAGTATTCACAGCACAGGCTAATGAATACCAATTGGTTGAGGGCAGGGATACGCTGGAGATACGTTTACTGGCAACGGAAATAGCAGTTGCAAAAGTAACCAAAGTATATGTATTTCATCGTAGTAGCTATCTAATTGATGTGGGCTATGAAATCGAAAATAGCGGAACTGCCCCTCTTTCTCCTTCCGCATATTTTCAGTTTGTGCGCGATAAAACACCGCCAGAAGGGGGGTCAAAATTTGTGCCCACTTACACTGGCCCTGCTGTCTACACGGAGCAGGAAAAATTCCAGAAGGTGAGTTTTTCTGATATTGATAAAGGCAAAATCAAGTACCCGCAAAGCGCTGATAATGGCTGGGTGGGTATGTTGCAGCATTATTTTGTGGCGGCATGGCTACCCAAGGATAAGACACAACGCGAGTTTTACACCAAGCAATTGGAAGAAAACCTTTATTCGGCCGGGGTTATATTGCCGATGGTTGCCATTTTGCCCGGTCAAAGCGCCAAGCTCAGCGTACCTTTGTACGCCGGGCCAGCACAGGTATCGCTGAGCAAGATCGCGCCTGGATTGGGGTTAACAGTTGATTACGGTTGGTTGACCATAATAGCAACCCCGTTGTTCTGGCTACTTTCCTTTCTGCAGGGATGGGTGCACAACTGGGGTGTTGCAATTATTCTGTTGACCGTGCTGATCAAGCTGGCATTTTTCCCGCTGTCGGCAGCCAGCTATCGATCCATGGGAAAAATGCGCGTGGTGGCGCCCAAACTGGAAAAAATCAAGCAACAGTACGGTGATGACCGGGAGCGCCTGCACAAGGCCATGATGGAGTTATACAAAACTGAAAAAATCAATCCTCTCGGGGGTTGCTTACCCGTAGTAATCCAGATACCCGTGTTCATCTCGTTATATTGGGCTATCCTGGCCAGTGTCGAACTGCGTTACGCCCCTTTCATTGGCTGGATTAGTGATCTGTCGGCGGCTGATCCTTATTATGTATTGCCGTTGATCATGGGTGCCAGCATGTTGCTGCAGAGCAAGCTGAATCCTGTGCCCCCCGATCCCTTGCAAGCCAAGCTTATGCAAATCATGCCCATTGTATTCAGTGTGGTATTTTTCTTCTTTCCTGCCGGCCTGGTGCTGTATTCCATCGTAAACAATTCGCTCTCCATCGTGCAGCAGTGGTACATTTCGCGCGGCTTGGTGGCCGGAGCCAAAGCTGTTGCCAAGACCTGATATCATCGCAGCGATCGCCACCGCCCCCGGGCGGGGCGGTATCGGCGTGGTCAGGGTGTCCGGACACAATCTCGGCACATTTGCGGAAGCAATGCTGGGCAAGACACTTATTCCGCGATGTGCAACCTGCGCTTCATTTCTCGACGCAGAAGGGCAGGTTCTGGATCAAGGCCTCGCTCTGTTTTTTCCCGCTCCGCATTCCTATACTGGCGAAGATGTGCTCGAATTGCAGGGGCATGGCGGCCCAGCCGTACTGCAATTAGTGTTGCAGCGCTGTCTCGAACTGGGCGCCCGTCTTGCACAGCCGGGCGAATTTACCCTGCGCGCCTTCCTCAATGACAAGCTCGATTTGGCGCAGGCAGAAAGCGTGGCCGACCTGATCGACGCCACTACCAGCCAAGCCGCGCGTAGCGCAATGCGATCACTTCAGGGGGAGTTCTCCCAGGCAATCCGGCAACTGGTAGATAAGTTGATCCGGTTGCGCATGCTGGTGGAGGCCATGCTGGATTTTCCTGAGGAAGGAATAGATGCGCCGGACATTGCGCTGCGCGACGCGCAACTGGATGTATTGCGCAAAGAGCTGGAGAAAATCCTCGGTCTGGCACAGCAGGGCAGCCTGTTGCGTGAAGGCGCGCACATTGTATTGGTCGGGCAACCCAATGTCGGCAAATCCAGCCTGCTCAACCGCTTGAGCGGAGAACAGGTGGCTCTGGTCAGCGAGATTCCAGGTACCACGCGGGATGTTATCCGTCAGGCCATCCAGATTGGCGGCGTGCCGCTGCACATCATGGATACAGCCGGTCTGCGCGCATCGCGGGATGAAGTGGAGATGCTGGGCATCGCACGAACACACAGCACACTGCAAAAAGCGGACGCCATCTTGCTCTTGCTGGATGCCGGCGTAGGTATAAGCGCGGCTGACCGGAAAATTCTCGAGGCACTGCCGCCAAATATCCCCCGGCTGCATATTTTCAACAAAATTGACTTGCTCGCCCAACCTGCGCGCGCGGAAGAACTGGATGGTGAATGCCATATTTATCTGTCCGCCAAGACCGGCTCCGGGCTGGAGTTGCTGCGCGGCAAGCTGCTGGCACTGATCGGCTGGCATCAGGAAGCCGGGGTGTTTATGGCGCGGGAGCGCCACCTGCGCGCGTTACAGGCAGCGCAGGATCATTTGCGGCGTGCGGCAGGGGAGTCAGGTCGGGCGGAAATCCTTGCCGAAGAGCTGCGCCTGGCCCAGGAATTCCTCAACTCCATCACCGGCGAATTTACCGCCGATGACTTGCTTGGCGAGATATTCAGCCGGTTCTGCATCGGCAAGTAAACCCCCTGTTAGCATGTTTCACGTGAAACATCCGGGGTAAACGGTTTCTGTGCCGGGGTTGTTTTGTTGTATCATGCGCGCCTTCGTTGCAACAGGCTGGCAGCTATTTCTCCAAGCAGACAAATGGATTTCCCGAAAAAATTCGATGTAATCGTGGTAGGCGGCGGACACGCCGGGACAGAGGCAGCGCTGGCCAGCGCACGCAAGGGCTGTGCTACGCTGCTGCTGACGCACAACATCGAAACACTCGGGCTGATGTCCTGCAACCCGTCCATCGGCGGCATCGGCAAGGGGCACTTGGTCAAGGAGGTGGATGCCTTGGGTGGTGCCATGGCGGCGGCTACCGACGAGGCGGGCATCCAGTTTCGTATTCTTAATTCCTCCAAGGGCGCGGCGGTGCGCGCCACGCGCGCGCAAGCCGACCGTGTGCTGTACAAGCAGGCAATCCGCAGCAGGCTGGAAAATCAGCCCAATCTCTGGCTGTTTCAACAGGCGGTGGATGATCTGCTGGTTGATAGAGACCGGGTGTGCGGAGTAGTCACTCAACTGGGCTTGCGTTTTGCCGCAAAAACCGTGGTGCTGACTACCGGAACCTTCCTGTCGGGCTTGATCCATATCGGGCAATCCAATTATCCGGCGGGACGGGCGGGAGATCCGCCGTCCGTCAGGCTGGCGCACCGCCTGCGCGAGCTCAATTTACCGGCGGGCAGGCTGAAGACCGGCACGCCGCCGCGCATTGATGGCCGCAGCGTGGATTATTCGGTGATGGCCGAACAGCCCGGCGATACGCCGCTGCCGGTGTTTTCCTTTATGGGGCGGGCACAGCAGCATCCGCAACAACTGCCATGCTGGATTACCCATACCAACCAGCTCACGCACGACATCATCCGTGGCGGGCTGGACCGCTCGCCGCTGTTTACCGGGGTGATCAAGGGGGTGGGGCCGCGTTACTGTCCGTCCATCGAAGACAAGATAACGCGTTTTGCCGACAAGGAGTCGCACCAGATCTTTCTGGAACCGGAGGGGCTGGGCACTCATGAAATCTACCCGAACGGGATTTCCACCAGCCTGCCCTTCGATGTGCAGCTGGCACTGGTACGGTCCATCAAGGGAATGGAGAACGCGCATATTACCCGCCCCGGTTATGCAATCGAGTATGATTATTTTGACCCGCGCGGCCTGAAGCGCTCGCTGGAAACCAAGGCGATTGCCGGATTGTTTTTCGCCGGGCAAATCAATGGCACCACGGGTTACGAAGAGGCTGCCGCACAAGGTTTGCTGGCGGGCCTCAATGCTGCACTACTGGCGCAGGGCGAAGAAAGCTGGTGCCCGCGCCGCGATGAAGCCTACCTGGGCGTATTGGTGGATGACCTGATTACGCGCGGGGTGTCGGAACCCTACCGCATGTTTACCAGCCGTGCCGAGTATCGCTTGCAGTTGCGCGAAGACAACGCCGACTTGCGCCTGACAGAAACCGCTCGCCGGCTGGGCGTGGTAGATGACATCCGCTGGCAGGCATTCGAGCAGAAGCGCACCGCGATTGCGTGCGAACAGGAGCGTCTGAAATCTGTCTGGGTCAGCCCAAAGACGCTGTTGCAGGAAGATGCGGAGCGGGTGCTGGGCAAAAGCATAGAGCGGGAGTACACATTGTATGAACTGTTGCGCCGCCCGAATGTAAGCTACCTCAGCCTGATGACCCTGACGGGGCTTGACGAGCAGGTGGGCGATGAAAAAGTGGCTGAGCAGGTGGAAATCGGAGCCAAATACCACGGCTATATCGAACGTCAGCGCGACGAGATTGCACGCCAGGGACACTATGAAAATCTGGCATTGCCTGCAACCATGGATTACCGCACGGTGCATGGTCTATCTATCGAGGCGCAGCAGAAGCTCAACCAGCACATGCCGGAGACAGTAGGGCAGGCGGCACGCATTTCCGGCATCACCCCGGCGGCGATTTCACTGCTGCTGGTACACTTGAAACGCGGATTTCAGAGTGCCCGGGGGGTCGAAAAAGAGCAGCACAGCGCATGAGTCTGACACCAAGCCTTGCGCAGGAACTGGCGCGCGGGATCGCGCAATTGGGTCTGGAAATAACGCCCGAAGTGCAGCAGAAATTGTTGAGTTACCTTGCGTTGCTGCAAAAGTGGGGCAAGGTTTATAACCTGACCGCAATCCGCCAACCGGAGCAAATGGTAAGCCATCACTTGCTGGATAGCCTTGCCGTGCTGCCGTATCTGTGGCAGGGACGCTGGCTGGATGTGGGCTGCGGCGCCGGTCTGCCCGGCGTGGTACTGGCGCTAATGCGCCCGGAATGGACCTTCACTATGCTGGACAGCAATAGCAAGAAAACCAGTTTTGTGCAGCAGGCAGCGATTGAACTGGGGTTGAGAAATGTGAGCGTTTGCTGCGCGCGAGTGGAAGACTGGCAGCCAGGAGAGCGCTTCGACGGAATTATTTCCCGCGCGTTTGCCGAAACGGCTGACTTTACTGCGCAGACGCGCCACTTGCTGGCGCAAGATGGGCGTTGGGTCGCCATGAAGGGGACACCGGAACAGGAATTGAAGCGGCTGCCAGCAGATATCAGGGTGGAACGAACTATCCCATTACAAATACCTGGGCTGGATGCGGCGCGCTGTCTGGTTATATTACGGTCATGGCAAACCGACACCCTGAATGATGAAGCGACGATTTGCCATGACCGTTCCCTCACCCCGCCCTCTCCCAGCGGTAGAGGGAGACAATGACTCGCTCCGCGAGTTTTACGTTATATGCGACTTGAGGGCGCCTCTAAAAAATGGCCAAGATATTAGCGATTACCAATCAAAAAGGAGGGGTGGGCAAAACCACCACGACAGTCAATCTGGCAGCCAGCCTGGCTGCCGTGAACCAGCGTGTTTTGCTGGTTGATCTCGACCCGCAGGGCAATGCCACTATGGGGAGCGGCATCGACAAGCGCGACTTGCCGACAACCGTCTATCACGTGTTGCTGGGGAGCAAGTCTTTGCATGAAGCCCGTCTTCATTCAGGGGCAGGAAAATATGATGTGTTGCCCGCCAACCGTGAACTGGCGGGCGCAGAAATTGAGCTGGTTGATTTGCCAAACCGCGAAACCCGGCTCAAGGATGCCCTGCAAACTGTGTCCGCGGAATATGATTACATTCTGATTGACTGCCCGCCCGCACTGAATCTGCTCACGCTAAATGGCCTATGCGCGGCACGGTCGGTGATGATCCCGATGCAGTGCGAATACTATGCGCTGGAAGGGCTGAGCGATCTGGTTGACACTGTCCGCAAGGTGCGCGCCCATCTCAACCCGGATCTTGAAATCGAGGGCTTGCTGCGCACCATGTTCGATCCACGCAATACCCTGGCACAGCAGGTATCGGAACAACTGCAACAGCATTTTGGCGGGAAGGTTTACCGCACCGTCATCCCGCGTAACGTGCGGCTGGCGGAGGCGCCCAGCTATGGCCTGCCGGCGCTTTACCACGACAAGCTTTCCAAGGGTTCGCAGGCCTATTTGGCACTGGCGGGCGAATTGCTCAACAATGCGGCGCAAGCCGCGCCGGCTCAATAAAAGGGAATGACATGGTAAAACCGAACAAGGGATTGGGGCGCGGGCTGGACGCACTGCTATCCGGCAATGCAAGTGAGCAGGACGACGTATTGAGCGAAATGAAGGTTGACCGGCTTAAACCCGGCAAGTACCAGCCGCGCAGCCGCATGGATGAAGCCTCGCTTAATGAGCTGGCCGCCTCAATCAGGGTGCAGGGCGTGATGCAGCCGATCCTGGCGCGTGTGTTGCCGGATGGCAGTCACGAGATCATCGCCGGGGAGCGTCGCTGGCGCGCCGCGCAACTGGCAGGGCTGAGCCAGGTGCCGGTTCTGGTGCGCAAGGTGGCGGATAACGCCGCGCTGGCCATGGCGTTAATTGAAAACATTCAGCGCGAAAACCTCAATCCCTTGGAAGAAGCGGTGGGCATCCAGCGCTTAATAGATGAATTCAAGATGACTCACCAGACAGCCGCTGACGCAGTGGGGCGCTCGCGCAGTGCGGCGAGCAACCTGTTGCGCCTGCTCAAGCTGCCGCAACCGGTACAAGCCATGCTGATGGAAGGTGATCTCGACATGGGGCATGCCCGTGCTTTGCTGGCGCTGGATGGCGCACGGCAAATTACCGCCGCCAATAAAATCATGACGACCGGCCTGTCGGTGCGTGAAGCAGAAAAGCTGGTTCAGAACTTGTTGAATCCCGCGCCCAAGCACAAGAAAGCAAAACCTGACCGCGACATAGTCCGGTTGCAGGAAAAAGTCGCGGACCGGCTTGGCGCCACAGTTGAAATACGGCATGGCGCAAAAGGAGCCGGCAAGCTGGTAATAGAATATAAAACACTCGATCAACTCGACGGCATTCTGTCAAAAATAGGTGTGAGAGGGAATGAATAATCGTGAGCCACTTAATTCGTTGCATCATGCAATAACATTTGACAGCATTTTGGCGTAATTACGCTTGACTTGCCGCAAAGGAATGGTGGAGAATGCGCGAGCTTTTTGTTGTCCTTGGCCAACAAGTGACGTCCAAGGGCACATGATGGATAAAGTAACAAACACAAAAATAAGCCGCGCATTCAGCAAAGCGGCGCGCTGGCAAATCATCATAACTGTGCTCATCTCGTGTGTCTCCCTGCTGGCTGCGGGTATGAACGCAGCGATTTCAGCTATTGCGGGGGGTGCATCCGTTATTGTCGGCGGGTTTGCCGGAATGATGATGGCGCGGAGACCAAACGGCGGAACGCCGGGTGCCATCCTGTTTTCAATGCTGAAAGCTGAAGTGATCAGGGTGCTGGTGATAGCAATGCTGTTGCTGGTGGCCTTCAGGTATTACCCGGGGCTGTTTCCTTTGTCCCTGATAGGGGGGTTGGCAGGCTCTGCGCTGGCATCCGGCGCTGGCTTGCGGACTGTGAATAACGAGAACGACGATTAGGGTCTGGGATGTCCACTGAACAAGAACTGACACCAACCAGTTACATCGGGCATCATTTAAGCTTCAACGTTAAACAGGTAGCCGAAGGCGGATTCTGGTCTGTAAACTTCGACACGCTGGTCGTATCCGGCCTGCTCGGCTTGATTATCTTCGGCTTTCTTTGGTGGGTTGTGCGTGGCGCGACAGCGGGCGTTCCCGGCAAGCGCCAGGCTTTCATCGAACTTCTGGTCGAGTTCATCGATGGCCAGGTCAAAGGCATCTTCCATGGCGATCGCAATAAATTTTTGGCCCCGGCAGCGCTGACCGTTTTCGTATGGGTGCTCGCCATGAATGCGATGGACTTCTTGCCAGCCGATATCATGGCGTGGATATTTCACCATGTATTCGGCCAAGAGCATTTCCGCTCAGTCCCCACCTCTGACATCAATGCAACATTCGCTCTTGCGCTATCGGTGTGGTTGTTGATGATCTTCTTTAGCATCAAGGTCAAAGGGCTGGGTGGATTTATACATGAATTATTCTGCGCGCCGTTCGGTGCCAATCCGTTGGTTTGGCCATTCAACCTCCTGTTCAATATGGTCGAATACGTCTCCAAGCCGCTGTCCCACTCGATGCGTTTGTTCGGCAACATGTACGCTGGCGAAGTCATCTTCCTGTTGATCGGAATGTGGGCTGCGACCGGCTTTTCTGGAACAATCTTTGGAGCGTTGCTCGGTGGGGTCTGGGCGATATTCCATATCCTGATCGTGGCGCTGCAAGCGTACATCTTCATGATGCTGATGGTCGCTTACATCGCGATGGCGCACGAAAGCCACTAACCCTTTTTGTCACTCTTAACTTTAATCAACCCTGTAAATCGAAAGGAAGTAAAAATGGGAAACACAGTACAATATCTGGCAATGGTCCAATCCTACACCATCATTGGTATCAGTCTGATCATCGGTTTGGGCGCTGTAGCCGCTTGTATCGGCATCAGTCTCATGTGTTGCAGCTTCTTGAACGGTGCGGCACGTCAACCCGAGTTGATTCCTACGCTGCAAGGCAAAGTGTTCCTGTTGATGGGTCTGATTGACGCGCCTTTCATTATCGGCGTTGGTCTGGCAATGATGTTCGCGTTCGCTAACCCGCTGCTCGCCGTAATCAAATAATTGACCATTGCGGGCAGCACAATCCAGCGTAAGGGATCGAAATGAACATTAACCTGACACTGTTTTCGCAGGCGCTGACGTTTGCCATCTTGATATGGTTCACCGTGAAGTTCGTCTGGCCGCCTTTGTTGGCGGCGATGGAGTCGCGCCAAAAGACTATTGCTGATGGCCTGGCCGATGCAGAACGCGCCAGGCACGACTTGGAGATGGCTGCTAAACGCTCTGCCGATATTTTGCGGGAAGCAAAAGAAAAGGCCGGCGAGATTGTAGCCAGCGGTGAGAAGCGTGGCAGCGAGATTGTCGAACAGGCGAAGGCGCAAGCCAAAGTCGAGGGAGACCGCATCATCGCCGGCGCCAAGGCTGAAATCGATCAGGAGGTGTTTCGCGCCAGGGAGCAATTGCGCACCCAAGTGTCGGCGATCGCGCTGGCCGGCGCGGGCAAGATTCTTGGTCGTGAAATTGACGCCAAGGCACATAACGACCTGCTCGATAAACTGGTTGCTGAACTCTAAACGCCATGTCTGAAGCCATCACCATTGCTCGACCCTATGCTCAGGCAGTATTCGAAGAGGCGCAAGAACTGTCCGATCTGAAAGGTTGGTCAGAGGTGTTGCAGTCGCTCGCCGAGGCGGTCAGCTATCCGGAGATTCGTACCGTGATCAGCAGCCCGCGTGTTGAGAAAACGCAGCTCGCCGGTTTGCTGGGCGATATGTTGGGCGGTCGGGCTAAGCCGCAACAGTTGAATTTCATCCGGGTGCTGGTCGAGAACCAGCGCCTGTTGCTGTTGCCGGAGATTTCGGCCATCTTTGAGACGCTGAAGTCTGAATCGGAAAAGGCCGTGAATGTAGTGGTGGATTCGGCATTCGAACTGTCCGCCGCACAACAGGAAAAGATCGCCAGCATGCTGAAGAAGCGCATGGGTCGTGAGATCAAGCTGGTATGTCAAGTCAACAAGGAACTGCTGGGTGGCGTGGTGATCCGTGCCGGAGACAAGGTGATCGACGGCTCCGCACGCACCCGACTCGGCGAAATGGCGAACGCACTAGCCTGACAAAGATTTATCAAGAATAAGGAAACCCAGATGAAGCTCAACCCTTCTGAAATTGGCAATTTGATCCGTAGCCGCATCGAGAATTTTGAAACGCTAACGCAGGAGCGCACCGAAGGTACGGTAGTCAGCGTAACCGACGGTATTGTGCGCGTGCACGGCCTGTCCGACGTGATGCAGGGTGAAATGCTGGAGTTCCCCGGCAACACCTTTGGCTTGGCGCTCAACCTGGAGCGTGATTCCGTCGGCGCGGTGGTGCTCGGCGAATATGAGCACATCACCGAGGGAGACACGGTCAAGTGTACCGGACGCATACTGGAAGTACCGGTTGGCCCGGAATTGTGCGGCCGCGTGGTAAACGCGCTGGGCCAGCCGATTGACGGCAAGGGGCCGGTCAACGCCAAGATGACCGACAAAATCGAAAAGGTAGCACCGGGCGTGATTGCACGTAAGTCGGTTGACCAACCGGTGCAAACCGGCTTGAAGTCGATCGACTCGATGGTTCCGATCGGTCGCGGTCAACGCGAGCTGATCATTGGCGACCGTCAAACCGGCAAGACAGCCGTGGCGGTAGACGCCATCATCAACCAGAAGGGTCAGAACATGACCTGTGTATACGTGGCGATCGGTCAGAAAGCTTCGACCATCGCCAACGTGGTGCGCAAACTGGAAGAGCACGGCGCGTTGGGTTACACCATCGTGGTTGCCGCCTCTGCCTCTGATTCCGCCGCGATGCAGTTTCTGGCGCCGTATGCCGGCTGCACCATGGGTGAATATTTCCGTGACCGCGGGCAGGACGCACTGATTATTTATGACGACCTGACCAAGCAAGCCTGGGCATACCGTCAAATCTCCCTGCTGCTGCGCCGTCCGCCAGGCCGCGAAGCCTATCCCGGCGACGTGTTCTATCTGCACTCCCGCCTGCTGGAACGCGCAGCGCGCGTGAATGCGGACTATGTGGAAGCGTTTACCAAGGGCGAAGTCAAGGGCAAGACCGGTTCGCTGACCGCATTGCCGATTATTGAGACGCAGGCGGGCGACGTGTCCGCCTTCGTGCCGACCAACGTGATTTCCATTACCGACGGCCAGATCTTTCTGGAAACCGACTTGTTCAACGCCGGTATCCGTCCCGCGATTAACGCCGGCGTTTCGGTGTCGCGCGTGGGCGGCGCAGCGCAAACCAAGGTGATCAAGAAGCTCGGCGGCGGCGTGCGTCTGGCGCTGGCACAATTCCGTGAACTGGCCGCCTTCGCGCAGTTTGCTTCGGATCTGGATGAAGCCACCCGCAAGCAGTTGGAGCGCGGACGCATGGTTACTGAATTGATGAAGCAGTTGCAATATGCGCCGCTGTCGGTCGCTGCGATGGCAGTCACGCTGTTTGCCGTCAACAAGGGCTATTTCGATGACGTGGCGGTGCCCAAGGCGCTGGCGTTTGAGTCGGCGCTGCACACTTACCTGAAATCCAGTAACAAGAGCCTGATGGACGCGATTGAGTCCAGCAAGGATCTGAATGCCGACAACGAAAAACTGTTGACTGCAGCGATTGAGACATTCAAGGCAACGGCTGTTTACTGATATAACGACTAGCCATCCCACTAAGCAACCAAAAATCGGTTGCCAAGTGGTTGGTTATAAGGCTGGGGGATAAATGGCCGGCAGTAAAGAAATCCGCGCAAAAATCAAGAGCGTAGAAAACACACGCAAGATCACGCGCGCCATGGAAATGGTCGCCGCAGCCAAGATGCGTAAAGCACAGGAACGCATGCGTGCGTCGCGCCCCTATGCCGAAAAGATTCGCAATGTCGCGGCGCGCCTGTCGCGCGCCAACCCTGAATACGAACACTCATTCCTGGACAAACGCGAAAATATTGAAAACGTCGGGCTGATTGTGGTCACTTCCGACAAGGGGTTATGCGGCGGTTTGAATACCAACATCCTGCGCCTTGCGGTAAGCCGCCTACATAATTGGGAAGGCGAGGGCAAGGGCATCGTGGTTTGCCCGATCGGCAACAAGGGATTGGGTTTCATGTCGCGCATCGGCGCCAAGGTCAAATCCAACCTGACCGGATTGGGCGACACGCCGCACATCGAAAAGCTGATCGGTGCCGTGAAGGTGATGCTGGATGCCTATGCGGCAGGAGAAATCGATGCCATCTATCTGAGCTATAACCACTTCGTCAATACCATGAAGCAAGAACCGCGTGTGGAGCAATTGCTGCCGCTGAGCGATGAGCAGTTGGGGACTGCCCAGGGTAATTGGGGTAATTGGGACTATCTCTACGAGCCGGAGGCCAAGCAGGTGATCGATGATTTGCTGGTGCGCTACATCGAGTCGCTGGTTTACCAGGCTGTCGTGGAAAACATGGCCTCCGAACAAAGCGCACGCATGGTGGCGATGAAGGCCGCATCGGACAACGCAAAGAGCGTAATCGGTGATCTCAAGCTGGTATATAACAAGGCGCGCCAAGCGGCCATTACCCGCGAAATTTCGGAGATCGTCAGCGGCGCCGCAGCGGTTGGTTAATGCGTGGTAGCGGGTTACAGAATTAATTTAGACGGGGAATCTCAAAAATGAGTCAAGGAAAGATTGTTCAGTGTATCGGTGCGGTGGTTGACATCGAGTTTCCGCGCGATCAAATGCCCAAAGTGTATGAAGCTTTGCAATTGGCAGACGTGGGGTCTTCGACTGCCGAGGCGGGTTTGACCTTTGAGGTGGAGCAGCAACTCGGTGACGGCGTAGTGCGCACTATCGCGATGGGTTCTTCCGACGGCCTGCGTCGCGGTATGGCGGTGAACGCCAGCGGCAGGGGAATTTCCGTACCGGTCGGTAGCGGCACACTGGGCCGTATCATGGACGTGCTGGGCCGACCGATCGACGATGCAGGTGACATTCCATGCAAAGAACGTCGCGAGATTCACCAGAAAGCGCCGAAATTTGACGAGCTGTCCCCGTCTATCGACCTGCTGGAAACCGGCATCAAGGTGATCGACCTGGTTTGCCCGTTTGCCAAGGGCGGCAAGGTCGGCCTGTTCGGCGGCGCGGGTGTGGGCAAGACCGTGAACATGCTGGAACTGATCAACAACATCGCCAAGCAGCACAGCGGCCTGTCAGTGTTCGCCGGAGTGGGTGAACGTACCCGTGAAGGCAATGACTTCTACCATGAAATGTCAGAAGCGGGTGTTATCCAGCTGGACAATCTGTCCGAGTCCAAAGTGGCCATGGTATTCGGCCAGATGAACGAACCGCCCGGCAACCGTCTGCGTGTGGCGTTGTCCGGCCTGACCATGGCCGAGTATTTCCGCGATGAAGGCCGCGACATCCTGTTCTTCGTCGACAACATTTATCGCTTCACCCTGGCCGGTACCGAAGTTTCCGCGTTGCTGGGCCGTATGCCTTCCGCCGTGGGTTACCAGCCGACGCTGGCGGAAGAAATGGGCCGCCTGCAAGAACGTAACACCTCGACCAAGACCGGTTCGATCACCTCGATTCAGGCCGTGTATGTGCCCGCGGATGACTTGACCGACCCGTCTCCGGCGACCACCTTCTTGCACCTTGACTCCACTGTGGTGCTGTCGCGCGACATCGCCTCGCTGGGTATTTACCCTGCGGTTGACCCGCTGGATTCCACCTCGCGCCAACTTGATCCGCTGGTGGTGGGCGAAGAGCATTACAACGTGGCGCGCGGTGTGCAGCAAACCCTGCAACGCTACAAGGAATTGCGCGACATCATCGCGATCCTGGGTATGGACGAACTGGCGCCGGAAGACAAACTGGCCGTGGCACGTGCGCGCAAGATCCAGCGCTTCCTGTCGCAGCCGTTCCACGTGGCTGAAGTGTTCACCGGCAGCCCGGGTAAATATGTCACTTTGAAAGATACCATCAAGGGCTTCAAGGGCATCGTCGAGGGCGAATACGATCACCTGCCGGAGCAGGCGTTCTACATGGTCGGCGGTATCGAAGAAGCGGTTGAAAAAGCCAAAACACTGTAGCGGTAAAGGGGACAGCAAGCATGGTAATGACTGAAAAGGTCGATGCGGTCAGCGCGAAAGAAGCACTCTTCCCCGGGACTGTACATGTCGATGTGGTCAGTGCGGAAGAAGCCCTCTTCTCCGGGCTGGCAGAAATGGTAATCGTCCCCGGGGAAATGGGCGAATTAGGCATTTATCCGCGCCATACCCCGTTGATGACGCGTATCAAACCGGGTTCGGTCAGGATCAAACGGCCGGATCAGGAGCAGGAAGTGCTCATCTATGTTTCAGGCGGCATGCTTGAAGTGCAGCCCAGCGTGGTGACCATCCTGGCCGACACCGCGATACGCGGTGCCGATCTGGATGAAACGCGCGCGTTGGAAGCGAAGCGGGCAGCGGAAGATGTGATAAAGAATCGTACCTCCGATATTGACTATGCCCAAGCCCAAGCCGAATTGCTGGAAGCTATTGCACAATTGCGCGCGATCCAGCAACTGCGCAAACAAGCGGGACATTAAACGCAAGCAGCAAACACAAGGAAAGCAGCTTCGGCTGCTTTTTTTATGGGCGGAGGTTGCACACATTTAATTTAAAAACAGTTGGCGGTTCTGTGCTCCCGCCATGAGTTTGATAATACGACTACTGGCCATCCCCAAACAACCCCAAAACGGTTGCCAAGTGGCTGGTTATGACGAAGGGGCTCAACACGAACCCCGGTTCATAAGTGCTTCAATCGCCGCCACCGTTTTCGGTGCGGCTTCGGTCAGTACTTCGCAGCCCTCTGCGGTGATGACCACATCGTCTTCGATGCGGATCCCGATGTTCCAGAATGCCTGCGGCACATCGTCGGCAGGGCGGATGTAGCAACCGGGTTCAACGGTCAGCGTCATGCCGGGTTGCAGCACACGCCAGTTGTCGTCCTGCTTGTAGGCGCCCACGTCGTGCACGTCCATGCCGAGCCAGTGACCGGTGCGGTGCATGTAGAAGCGCTTGTAGCCCTCGCTTTCCAGTACGCTGTCCAGGCTGCCCCGGCATAGCCCGAGGCCTATCATGCCCTGCGCCAGCACACGCAGCGCGGCGTCATGCGGCTCGTTCCAGCGTGCGCCCGGACGCACGGCAGCAATGGCGGCGGCCTGTGCCGCCAGCACCACTTCATACACGTCCTTCTGCGCGGCATTGAATTTGCCATTCACCGGAAAGGTGCGCGTAATGTCGGCAGCATAGCCATCCACTTCACAAGCCGCGTCTATCAGCAGCAGGTCGCCATCCTTGAGCACAGCATTGTTGCCGATATAGTGCAGCACACAGGCGTTGGCGCCGCCTGCGACGATGGGGGTGTAGGCAGGCGCCGGTGCGCCGCAGCGGCGGAACTCGTGCAGCAACTCCGCTTCGATCTCGTATTCCATCCTGCCGGGATGCGTGGCGCGCATGGCACGGATGTGCGCGGCGGTGGAGATGGCGGCGGCGCGGCGCATGGTGGCAAGTTCTTCGCTATCCTTGATCAGGCGCATTTCGTCCAGCAGCATGCGCACATCGTGGATTTCATTCGGCGCCGTGATGCCGCTGCGCGCTTTTTCCTGCACGCGGGCGCGCAACGCGAGGATGCGGTCGTCCCACACGGCGTGTGCGCCAAGCGGATGGAATAGCGCGGGCTGGTTGCCCATCAGTTCGGTGAGCTGGTCGTCGAGTTGCGCAACGGGGAAGGCGGCATCGAAACCGAAAGTTTCTTTTGCCGCATCGGGGCCGTGGCGGTAGCCGTCCCAAATTTCGCGTTCCATGTTTTTTTCGCGGCAAAACAGGATGGCTTGCGGCGAACCGCTGGCACCTTGGCCTGCGACCAGCACCAGCACGGCCTCCGGCTCGTCAAAGCCGGTGAGGTAATGGAAGTAGCTGTCGTAGCGGTAAGGATAGTGCGCATCGCCGTTGCGCACCGCTTCCGGTGCAGTCGGGATGACGGCGATGCCGCGCCGCATCAGGTTGATGAGGCGGGTGCGGCGTTGTTTGTGGATGGCTGGGTTAAACATGGCCGGTATTCTGCGATGAGCGCAATTGCTTGTCGAGTTCTTCCAGGCGTTGCGGTGTGCCGACATCCACCCAGTGGCCGTTGTAGTATTCGCCGCTTACCTTGCCCAGCGCGATCTGCGCACGCAGCAGCGGGGCAAGTGGTGCGGCAGTTCCGCGCAGTATGTGCCCGAACAAAATGGGTTGATAGATGCCGATGCCACTGAAGGTCAGTTTGGGCGCGCCGTCAGTTACCCGCCCGTGCTGTAAACCAAAATCGCCGTTGGGGTGATGGGCGTGGTTGTTGACCAGCACCAGGTGCGCAACATCGCCGCTGTTCTGGAGCGTTGCTGCGTGGACAAGCAGATTCGCGAAATCGTAGTCGCAGAAAATGTCGCTGTTGATTACCGCGAACGGTTGGCTGCCCAGCAGGTGCATGGCATGGGCGATTCCACCAGCCGTCTCCAGCGCGGTCGGGTGTTCCGGCGAATAGCGGATATGGACGCCGTAACGGCTGCCATTGCCCAATGCATTTTCAATTTGCGTGCCGAGGTGGGCATGGTTGATGACCAGGTCGGTTATACCGGCACGCGCCAACTTTTCGATATGCCATACGATCAGCGGCTTGCCGCCCGCCTGCAATAAGGGTTTCGGCGTGTGGTCGGTGAGCGGGCGCATGCGTTCGCCGCGCCCGGCGGCCAGCAGCATGGCCATCATGAGGTTACGTCCTTCACGTTTGCTCCTTCGCCCGCTTGCGCAGGGGGAGAGCGTAGCGAGGGGGATTTGGATAGGGGAAGATGCGTAGCATCAAAATGTGTACCCCACTTCAGGTTTTCTGGCTTCCAGTTGATCCAGCAGGTGCAGCAGCGGCTTCAAATCAATATAGCGTTCGCAGGCGCGGCGCAAATAATCCATCACCAGCGGCAGGTCTTTCAGGTAACCTTCCTTGCCGTCGCGGTGGTACAGGCGCGCAAAAATGCCCAGCACCTTGAGGTGGCGCTGCACGCCCATCCATTCGTAGTCACGGAAGAACTCGGAAAAATCGGCGTGCACCGGCAAACCGGCCTTGCGCGCTTTTTCCCAATAGCCGATCAGCCAGTCCAGCACGTCTGCTTCTTCCCAGCGGATGTAGGCATCTTTGAACAGCGAGGCGAGATCATAGGTGATGGGGCCATACACGGCATCCTGGAAATCCAGTATGCCGGGGTTAAAAAGAAACTTGCGTAGCGAGTCTGCGCCCCTCTCTCCCGCACGCGGGATAACCAGCGACTTGGCTGCGGCCTCTGGCAGCCTAGTCGAATGGCTAGTTGTTTCATCCAGAGGATTGAGGAGAGGGCATTCGATATACATCAAATTGCGCGAATGGTAGTCGCGGTGCACATACACTCGCGGTTGCGCCAGATTGTTCTGAATGATGCGTTGGAACGTGGCTTCCAGCATGGCAGTTTGTTTATCGTCCAGCGCCGCCTGCAAGTGTTTGGCTATGTACCACTCCGGGAACAGGCGCATCTCGCGCAGGAGCAAGGCTTCGTCGTAGGGCGGCAATTCGTTTTCGTGGCTGGCGAGCTGGATGGCGATCAGGGCATCGGTGGCTGCGCCATACAGCGCTTGCGCGTTGCCTATCGCCAACGCTTGCAAATAAGTGGTGTTGCCCAAATCAGACAGCAGCAGAAAGCCTTGCTCCAAGTCCTGTGCATACACATGCGGAACATGCGTGCCGGCAGCCTCAAACAGCTTGGCAATGTGCAGAAACGGGCGGCAGTTCTCATGCTGCGGCGGCGCGTCCATCACGATGCGTGTCTGGCCGTCCGAAAATGTGGCGCGGAAGTAGCGGCGGAAGCTGGCGTCGGCAGAGGCCGGCGCGAGATCGAAAGGGAGGTTAGGGAATTGGCCTTTGAGCCAATCGGTAAGCTGCTTCTGGCGTTGCATTAAGATTGCCTTAATCGTGGATTTGTGCGATTTTAGCACCTTAACCTATTTACCCCGCACCATGCGCTTCCGTCTTAATCCCGTCGCATTTTCCCTGATCTGCTCTTTTGCTCCGGCGGCTTACGCCGAGGATGACGTGCTGATGCTGAAACTGGATCGCACCTTCATGAGTTCGCCGAAAAATTATGATGAGATACCGGTCTTCATTTCGGCGCAACGGCTGGAAGGCAAGAAGGATAATCAGGTCGAGGCGATCGGCGAGGTCGAGTTGCGCAAGCGCGGGCAGGCGATATCCGCCGATCACCTGCTGTACTTTCAGTCCAGCAGGGATGTGGTGGCCGATGGTGCGGTGCGCGTGGAGCAGGACGGCAACGTGATCAGGAGTCCGCATCTCCAGCTCAATCTGGATACCAATATTGGCGTCATGACGCAGCCGGTATTTTATTTAGGCGACAATCATGCGCGCGGTGATGCCGATACCTTGTACATGAAAGGCAGACAGAACTATATCCTGCACGATGTCACGTATACCACCTGCCCGGCGGACAAGGATGACTGGCTGCTGAAGGTGCGCGAACTGGAGATAGACCGCGACCGCCAGATGGGGGTGGCGCACAGTGCGCGGGTGGAATTCATGGGCGCACCGATTCTCTATACGCCGTGGATGGACTTCGCGCTCAACGACCAGCGCAAGTCGGGTTTTCTCGGCCCGGTGTTCGGCAGCACGGTGCAGGGCGGCAGTGAGCTGACGCTGCCCTATTACTGGAATATTGCGCCCAACCGCGATGCCACGCTTGCGCCGCGCGTGATGGCCAAGCGCGGCCTTCTGCTCAACAACGAGTTGCGCTATCTGGAACCAACTTATTTCGGAGAGGCGCATCTGGATGTGTTGCCCGGCGACCGCCTTGCCAACCGCACCCGCTCGCGGCTGGCTTTAACTCATGCGCAAAGCTTTGGCCATGGACTGAGCGGCTCAGTCAATCTCAACGATGTTTCCGATGATGCCTATTTCCGCGATTTGTCTGATGCGGTGAGCGGCACCTCGCAGACCAACCTGGTGCGCGAGGGCGTGCTGTCCTATGGTAGCGGCTGGTGGAATGCCGCGGCGCGGGTGCAGAGTTTCCAGACCCTGCAGGATCCGGCCGCGCCGGTGGCTGTGCCGTATCACCGATTGCCGCAAATCAGCGTGGGCGCACAACGTACACTGGCCAGGGCGAATGTGTCGCTCGCCGGGGAATTCGTGGATTTTCGCCATCCTACTTTAGTCAACGGGCAGCGTCTGGTGCTGTACCCCAGCGTGAGCTATCCACTGATTGCCGAACCCGCGTTTTACCTGACCCCCAAGTTCGGGTTGCACCATACCAATTACACGCTGGGTGCGAACAATGCCGGGGTGCTGCCCAATACGACACGCACCGTGCCGCTTTTCAGCCTGGATAGCGGCGTGACGCTGGAGCGCGACTGGAGCCTGGCCGGGCAGAATTTTGTGCAGACACTGGAGCCGCGCGCGTATTACGTGTACATCCCCTACCGCGACCAGAGCCTGCTGCCGAATTTCGACTCGGCCCAGGCCGATTTCAGCTTTGCCCAGATATTTACCGAGAATCGTTTTTTCGGCAGCGACCGCATCGGTGATGCCAATCAGGTGACGCTGGCGCTCACTTCGCGCCTGCTTGAGCCGGGCAGCGGCGCGGAACGGCTACGCGTAGCCATCGGCCAGCGCTTCAGCGCGATTACGCCGCAGGTGAACCTGGTTGCGCCCACGGCTACCACCAACAAATCGGATATTTTGCTCGCGGCTTCCGGCCGGATAACGCCCGCATGGTCATTGGACAGCACCTTCCAGTACAATCCAAACCAAACACACAGCGAGAAATTCAACGCGGCGGCGCGCTACCAGCCGGAAAGCGGCAAGGTACTCAATCTGGGCTACCGCTTTACGCGTAACAGCCTCAGGCAGGTGGACCTGTCCACGCAGTGGCCGCTGTCCGGGCGCTGGCATGCGGTGGCGCGCTGGAATTATTCCCTGCAGGACAGCCGTATTCTGGAGGCGTTGACCGGGCTTGAGTATAATGAGAAGTGTTGGACGGTGCGCCTGGTGGCGCAGCGTTTTGCCACGGCGACACAACAGGTTGCCACAGGATTCTTTGTGCAGCTCGAGCTGAACGACCTGGTAATGGTTGGCCCTGATCCGCTGACCCTGCTGCGCCAGAGTGTTCCCGGTTATACCAAATTGAATGAACCATCCCGCGACAAGCCGGTGCAAGGCTTGCGCTAATTTTGAAAGAGCCAGATATGTTGCGTAACAAGATGATGCAGGCACTCCTGCTGTGGTTGGCCTGTTCGGTAATTGCTTATGCCGCCGGCCTGCAAAAAAAACCGGGGCCGCAAAATCAGGTCATGCCGATTGACCAGATCGTCGCGCTGGTAAACGATGATGTGATTACACGCCACGAACTCGATGACCGCCTGGGCATCGTAGTGCGCCAGTTGCAAAAACAAGGCACGCCGTTACCTCCATTGGAAGCGCTGGAAAAGCAGATGCTTGAGCGCATGATCACCGACATGCTGCAAACGCAATTCGCCAGGGAAACCGGTGTGCGCGTGGATGACACGCAACTGGACAAGACGCTGCAACGTATCGCGCAGGAGAGCAAATTTTCCTCGCTGGCCGAGTTCCGCGCCAAACTGGAACAGGATGAAGTGGACTTCAAGAAATTCCGCGAAGAAATCCGCAGCGAGATCACCGCCACCCGCCTGCGCGAGCGCGAGGTGGACAGCAAGCTGGTGATCAGCGACAGCGAGATTGAGAACTACCTCGCCACCCAGGCCAGGCAGCCGGACAAGGGTGAGGAGTACCAGTTGGCGCACATACTGGTGCTGGTGCCGGAACAGGCCAGTGCCGACAAGATACAGGCCAGCCGCCAGCGCGCCGAGCAGGCGCTGGAGCAGTTGCGCGGCGGCGCGGAGTTTGCGCAAATAGCGGCGGGGTTTTCCGATGCCAAAGACGCCCTGCAAGGCGGCAGCCTGGGTTGGCGTCCGGCTGACCGCATTCCCGCCCTGTTCATGGATGCGCTGCAAAAGATGCATCACGGCGAAATCAGCCCGATACTGCGCAGCGCGAACGGTTTCCACATTCTCAAACTGGTTGAACGGCGCAGCAAGGGCCTGCCGCAGATGATCACGCAGACCCATGCGCGCCACATCCTGATCAAGACCAGCGAACTGGTGCCGGAGAGCGAGGCTAAAAGTCGCTTGCTGGAAATCAGGCAGCGCATCGAAACGGGCGCAGATTTTGCCGAGCAGGCCAAGCGTTATTCAGAGGACGGCAGCGCCGCACAAGGCGGCGATCTGGGCTGGATTTCGCCGGGCGACACCGTGCCTGAATTCGAGGATGCGATGAACGCCTTGCAGGACGGGCAGATAAGCGGGGCGGTGCAATCCGGCTTTGGCTCGCACCTGATCCAGGTGCTGGAACGCCGCAGCGCTGACGTGAGCGTGGAGCAGAAAAAACAGCAGGCGCGCATGGCGATACGCACCTTCAAATCCGACGAGGCGTATCAGGATTGGCTGCGCCAACTGCGCGACCGGGCATACGTCGAGTACCGGCTCGACGGCAAGAACAACTAACCGCCTGATGGCGCACCCCGTCACGACATTGGCAGTTACCTCCGGCGAACCAGCCGGTATCGGCCCCGATCTGTGTTTGCAACTGGCGCAACCAGAGCATGAGCAGGCGCTGGCCCATAAGCAGATACTGGTAGTTCTGGCCGACAGGACCTTGCTGCAACAGCGCAGCGCGCTGCTCGGGCTGGACGTGCAATTGCACGATTATGACGCGCAGCAAATTTCTTCTCTTCCGCCCGGCCATCTGCGCGTGCTGCATGTGCCGCTGGCGCAACCCGTGCAGGCCGGAAAGTTGAATCCCGCCAACAGCCGTTATGTTCTCGATCTGCTGACCCGCGCGTTGCAAGGCTGCCAGGCGGGCGAATTCGGCGGCATGGTTACTGCACCGGTGCACAAGGGCATCATCAACGATGCTGGCATTCCTTTCACCGGGCACACCGAATTCCTTGCCGAGCAGACGCATACCGCACAGGTAGTGATGATGCTCGCGGGCGGTGGCTTGCGGGTGGCGCTGGCCACTACCCATCTGCCTTTGCGCGAAGTGCCGGACGCGATCACTCCCGCATTGCTGGAAAGCGTATTGCGCATCATTCAGCGCGACCTCGTGCGGCGCTTCGGCATCGCCAAGCCGCGCATCCTGGTGGCGGGTCTGAACCCGCATGCGGGTGAAGGCGGCTATCTGGGGCGCGAGGAAATTGACATCATGATCCCGGTGCTGGACAAACTGCGCGCACAAGGCATGAATGTCAGTGCGCCGCTGCCCGCCGATACCCTGTTCACGCCGCAACGCCTGGAGCAGTGCGACTGCGTGCTGGCGATGTACCACGACCAGGGGCTGCCGGTATTGAAACACGCCAGCTTCGGGCGCGGGGTGAACGTGACGCTGGGCTTGCCCATCATCCGCACTTCAGTGGACCACGGCACGGCGCTGGAACTGGCCGGCACCGGGCGGGCCGATGCCGGCAGCCTGCTCGAAGCGATCCGGATGGCGGCGGACATGGTGCATAACGAGCGTGCGGCAACGGCGATTAACCACGGAAAACACGGAAAACACGGATGACACGGAAAAAACATGAAGTGTGAATCAATCAAAAAGTATTTATTGGGTGAGCGCCTAAAAACCAGCATTCTTGTTTTTTCCGTGTATTCCGTGTCATCCGTGGTTCCGGATTTTGATTTTTATGGTGATGCATAAAGCCCGCAAAAGGTTTGGGCAAAACTTTCTGGTAGATGAACAAATCATCGCCGACATCATCCGCGCCATCCGCCCCGAGCCTGCGGACAACATGGTGGAAATCGGCCCCGGCCTGGGCGCGCTGACCCGCCCGTTGCTGAAGAAATTAAATCATCTGCATGTGGTGGAG
Organism: Nitrosomonadales bacterium; assembly: GCA_016218445.1. Classification (GTDB taxonomy): domain Bacteria; phylum Pseudomonadota; class Gammaproteobacteria; order Burkholderiales; family Gallionellaceae; genus CAITJF01. The sequence goes on along the minus strand of JACREC010000031.1, from coordinate 930 downwards.
ATAGACCGCGACATCATTGCGCGCCTGGAAAGTGATTATCCAAAAGACAAGCTCATCATCCATGCCGGTGACGCGCTGAAGTTCGACCTGGCGCAGCTGCCCGCGCCGCTGCGCGTGGTGGGCAACCTGCCCTACAACATCTCCTCGCCGCTGTTGTTCCGCTTCGCCGAATACGCTGACCGCATCAGCGACATGCACTTCATGCTGCAAAACGAAGTGGTGGAGCGCATGGTGGCGGAGCCCTCCACGCCCGCCTACGGACGTTTATCAGTGATGCTGCAATACCGTTTCCACATGGAGAAATTGTTGGATGTTCCGCCGGAATCGTTCCGCCCCGCACCCAAGGTGAATTCCGCCATCGTGCGCATGATTCCGCTGTGCGCCAGCGAGGTGTTGGTGCGCAATGAGAAATTATTTGCGGAAGTGGTTGCTGCCGCGTTCGGGCAGCGGCGCAAGACCTTGCGCAATACGTTGCGCAGTTATTTGGATGAGGCGGATTTTGAGAAGTTGGGGATTGATGCGCAGTTGCGAGCGGAGAATCTTGGGGTTGCTGAATTTGCCAAGGTGGCAAATTTTCTTGCTGAGAAATAGTTGCCAACGGTTGCACGGCAGCTAAGGCCGTGAGGCCGTTCGTGGTGAGCCTGCGGAAGGGTCGCCGCGTAGCGGCGGGGTACACACCGGCGTACTCCTTGCGGGTGATGTCGAACCGCCAGCCACCTACCCAAAGGCAACGTCGCCGGTGGTAGACCGGCAGCTAGTTACTTTCTTTTGCTTCGCCAAAAGAAAGTAACCGCGGATTCAACTACCAAGTGCAACACCCGTACAACAAGCCTGCATCATGACCTCGAAAGGTGTTTCCCAGTTTAGCGTTTTTCTGGGCCGATGATTTAGCCTGTCCATAATTCGATTGATATCCTGGCCCGATACGGT
>JACREC010000028.1 GCA_016218445.1 Nitrosomonadales bacterium | reverse complement strand
TTGCCGTTGCGGCGATATGGGCATGCCAGCTTCAAGGTTCAAATAAAAATCGGCCAAATGGCCGATTTTTGATTTTATCATTTAAACAGCGCGCGCAACTTGTCGCGGTCCGGTTGCCGCACCACACCCTTCTCGGTAATAAGCGCAGTCACCAGTTCGGCGGGCGTTACGTCGAATGAAGGGTTGCGTATCGAAACACCTTCCGCCGCCCAGTGATAATCGCGGAAACCTTTGACCTCATCGGCTGACCGTTCCTCGATGGGGATGTCCGCACCCGATACGATGCTCATGTCTATGGTGGAAAGCGGACAGGCCACATAGAACGGGATGTTGTGCCGCCGCGCCAGCACCGCCACCATGTAGGTGCCGATCTTGTTCGCCACGTCGCCGTTGGATGCCACGCGGTCGGTGCCGACCACCACCGCATCCACCTCGCCGCGCGACATCATGAAGCCCGCCATGTTGTCGGTGATGAGCGTGACCGGGATGTTCTCCTGCACCATCTCCCACGCAGTCAGGCGCGCGCCTTGCAGGAAAGGGCGCGTCTCGTCGGCAATCACGGAGATTTTCTTGCCTGCCTCCACCGCCGAGCGGAACACGCCGAGCGCAGTGCCATGCCCTGCTGTCGCCAGCGCCCCGGCGTTGCAGTGGGTCAGCACGCGCGCACCATCCGCCAGCAGTTCCGCGCCAAACGCGCCCATCGCGCGGTTGATGCGGATATCCTCGGCGAGGATTTCATGCGCCTCGGCCAGCAGCCGTTGCGCCACGGCGGCATTGCTCTGCCCCTGCACGCTTTCCCACACGGCACGCATGCGCTGCAATCCCCAGAACAGATTCACCGCCGTCGGACGGCTTTGCGCCAGCACGGTGAAACCGGCTTCCATGCCCGCATTAAAATCCTCGGCTTCGTCATTCCCGCGAAGGCGGGAATCCAGTTTTTTTAAAGCACTGGATTCCGGGTCAAGCCCGGAATGACGGGGTTCGGACGACAACCGCAACGCCTCCAGCGCCACCCCATAAGCCGCCGCCACGCCGATAGCCGGAGCGCCGCGCACCACCATGCTGCGGATACCCTCGGCCACCGAGGCGGCAGAGTCATAGGCCAAATATTCAAACGAAGCGGGCAGAATGCGCTGGTCTATCATCTCCAGCTTGTTGTCTATCCAGCGCAAGGTTTCAACTTTCATTGTTGCGTTCCTATTTGTAGGGTGGGCAACCCGTTGCCCACCGATTCATTCAATCTCCGCGTGGGCACGATGTGCCCACCCTACTTGGCTGATTTCGTGTTAATCAAAATTATTGATGCAATTTCTTGCACATCATTTTCGTAGGTCGGAAGCGGGCGTAGCCCGGATGAAATGCAATGGAATCCGGGGGAACTTCGGCCACGCCCACCAAACCCCGGATTTCGCTTCACTACATCCGGGCTACGTCACTTCGTAGGTCGGGTTCAACAAAGTTACGCGATTCTCTACGCGGCAAGCCGCGTGAGAAATCGTCAGAGCGTAGCGTAACCCGACATTTTGCGCACATCCATTCTTTCGTCGGGTTACGACCTGCGGCCTAACCCGACCTACGTTCAATCCCCCTCGAACTCGCACAGGGCAAACACCTTCTGCCCGTGCTTCTCCAACCGCTTGCGACCGCCGATGTCCGGCAAATCTATGATGAAACAGCATTCGACAACTTCGCCGCCCATCTTCTCGATCAGCGTGCAGGCCGCTTCCGCCGTGCCTCCGGTGGCGATGAGATCGTCCACCAGCAGCACCTTCTCGCCCTTTGCAATTGCATCGGTGTGGATTTCGATGCGGTCGGTGCCGTATTCGAGTTCGTAATCATGGCCGATGGTTTCCGCGGGCAGCTTGCCTTTCTTGCGGATCGGGATGAAGCCCTTGCCCAGCACATAAGCCAGCGGTGCGCCAATGATGAAGCCGCGCGACTCGATGCCCGCTACCTTGTCTATTTTCATGCCGGCATAGCGGCGCGCCAGTTCGTCTATGGTGACGCGCAGGCCAATGGGGTCTTTAAGCAGGGTGGTGATGTCGCGGAACATGATGCCCTGCTTCGGGTAATGCGGAACAGTGCGGATTCTGGATTTTATCGGCATTTATCTCTCCTCGAAAACTGTTTATGAAACTTTAATGGCGCCTCTAAAAATTCAGATTTCGTCATTCCGGCGAAGGCCGGAATCCAGTACTTTCAATAGGCTGGACACCGGCATTCGCCGGTGTGACGAATTTTTAGAGGTGCCCTTAAGAACCTCTAAAAATCAATTATTTCTTATGGCTCGCCCAGCAACGCTTCAAACTCCCCGATCGGCACGGGTTTGCCGAACAGATACCCTGGAAGGCATGGCAGCCGTGTTTGTCCAGAAAGTCGTGCTGTGCCTCGGTTTCCACCCCTTCGGCAATCACGTTCAGCCGGTTGTTATTGCGCGCGGTATTCTGCCACAGCCACAAGCCTGGCGTTTGTAAAAACGAGGTATGACGGGCGCTTCGCAACACCTTATAATCGGACCCTCATCTTGCCCCGCATATTCGGAGATACTGCCATGCCGCATAATCTGTTTAATGCCCGCCAGCCTTTCAACCTCGCCAGCGGCAAACAGGGCGCGCTGTATTCGCTGCCCGCGCTGGAAGCCGCTGCCATTGGAAAAATTTCGCGCCTGCCGGTATCGATCCGCATCGTGCTGGAAGCGGTGCTGCGCAATTACGACGGCAAGAAAATCTCCGAGGCGCACATCCGCCAGCTGGCGAACTGGCAGCCGAACGCGGCGCGCACCGAGGAGATCCCGTTCGTGGTGGCGCGCATCGTGTTGCAGGATTTCACCGGCGTGCCGCTGCTCGCCGACCTCGCCGCGATGCGCGATGCCGCCGCAAGCATGGGCAAGGATCCGAAGATCATCGAGCCGCTGGTGCCGGTGAACCTGGTGGTGGATCACTCGGTGCAGGTGGACTACTACAACCGCCCGGATGCGTTGCGGCTCAACATGGAGATGGAATTCGAGCGCAACAACGAGCGTTACCGGTTCATGAAATGGGGCATGCAGGCATTCGATACGTTTAAGGTCGTGCCGCCCGGCATCGGCATCGTGCACCAGGTCAACCTCGAATACCTGGCGCGCGGCGTGCAGCAAAAAGACGGCGTGTATTTCCCGGACACGCTGGTCGGCACCGACAGCCACACCACCATGATCAACGGCATCGGTGTGGTGGGCTGGGGTGTGGGCGGCATCGAGGCGGAGGCCGGGATGCTCGGCCAGCCGGTATATTTCCTCACCCCGGACGTGGTGGGCGTGCATCTCAAGGGCAAGCTGCGCGAGGGCGTCACCGCCACCGACCTGGTGCTGACTGTCACCGAGCTGTTGCGCCGCCAGAAAGTGGTAGGCAAGTTTGTCGAATTTTTTGGTGCGGGCACCGCCGCACTCACCGTGCCGGACCGTGCCACCATCGCCAACATGGCGCCGGAATATGGCGCGACCATGGGCTTCTTCCCGGTGGACGATGCGACCGTGGATTACCTGCGCAACACCGGACGCACTGATGAAGAAGTGGAAGCGCTCTCTGCTTACTTCAAGGCACAGGGTTTGTACGGCATCCCGCAAGCCGGACAGATTGATTACAGCAGCGTAGTGGAACTCGACCTCTCTTCCATCGAGCCTTCGCTGGCCGGACCGAAGCGCCCGCAGGATCGCGTCGCGTTGTCAAAGATGAAGGAAACCTTCAATACCCTGTTCAGCAAACCGGTGGCGGAAAACGGTTTCAACAAGCCTGCCGCCGAACTGGGCAAGCGCTACGTCACCGCCATGCCGGATCGCAGCAGCGCCGTGTGCGTCCCGGTCTCCGGCGGCGGCAATCAGGACAACGCCAAATACCGCACCGAGATGGCAATGGCAGATGAGCATCCCACTCCAACGGTGCGCTGCGAAACCGCTGACGAGATGTTGCCGCCCATCGAGATCGGCCACGGTGACGTGCTGATCGCCGCGATCACTTCCTGCACCAATACCTCCAATCCGAGCGTGCTGCTGGCCGCCGGCCTGCTGGCGAAGAAAGCGGTGGCAAAGGGCTTGCACGTCAAGCCGCACATCAAGACCTCGCTCGCTCCCGGCTCGCGTGTCGTGACCGAATACCTGACCAGGGCCGGTCTGCTGGAGCCTTTGGCACAACTCGGCTTCAGCCTCGCGGCCTACGGCTGCACCACCTGCATCGGCAATTCCGGCCCGCTGGATGCGCAGCTGGAAGAGGCGATTGCCACGCATGACCTGATCGCCGCCGCCGTGCTGTCCGGCAACCGCAATTTCGAGGCACGCGTCCATGCCAGCATCAAGGCCAACTTCTTGGCCAGCCCGCCGCTGGTAGTGGCCTACGCCATCGCCGGCAAGATGAATATCAATCTCGACACTGAACCGCTCGGCACCGGCAAGAACGGCGAGGCGGTGTACCTGAGAGACATCTGGCCGAACAGCGCGGAGGTGCAGACCATGATGAAATTTGCCGCCGACCCGGCAACCTACCGCAGGCTGTACAGCGACCTCACCCGCGACCTGCCGCTATGGAACGCGGTCCCTGCTCCCGCCGGCAACCTGTACCAGTGGGACGATTCCACCTATATCGCGCGCCCGCCGTTCTTCGAGAGCTTCAGCATGGTGACCGGCAGCATGGGCGGGATTCGTAATGCCAAAGCATTGGCGATATTCGGCGATTCGGTCACTACCGACCACATCAGCCCGGCGGGCAGCTTCAAGGCCACCACCCCGGCAGGCAAATATTTGCAAGGCAAGGGCGTGGCAATCAAGGATTTCAACAGCTACGGTTCGCGGCGCGGCAACCACGAGGTGATGATGCGCGGCACCTTCGCCAACGTGCGCATCAAGAACCTGATGCTGCCAGCGAAGGCCGACGGCAGCCGCATCGAGGGCGGCTATACGCTGTACCACGGCGAGCAAACGGCGATCTATGATGCGGCGATGAAGTACATCGCCGACGGCACACCGACGGTGATCTTCGCCGGGGAAGAATACGGCACCGGCTCCAGCCGCGACTGGGCGGCAAAAGGCACGCAGTTGCTCGGCGTGAAGGCGGTGATCGCGAAATCCTACGAACGCATCCACCGCAGCAACCTGGTCGGCATGGGCGTGCTGCCGTTGCAGTTCAAGGGCGATACCACTGTCGCCGCACTGCATCTGACCGGCGAGGAAACCTTCGACATCGGCGGCATTGATGAAAACCTGAAACCGCAACAGGATGTGCTGCTCACCATCAAGCGCAAGGATGGCAGCACGCAGCAAATGCCGCTGCTGCTGCGCATTGATACGCCGATCGAGGTGGACTATTACCGCCACGGCGGGATACTGCCCTACGTGCTGCGCGAACTGGTATCGAGGTAAAGCACCCTATGCCCCAGACCCCGCATGTCGAACGCCACTTTCGCGCCTCGCAGACGGTGCGTGACATCGTCATCGGCATGGCAGACGGGTTGACGGTTCCGTTCGCGCTGGCGGCAGGGTTGTCCGGCGCGGTTGCGTCCAGCCACATCATCACCACGGCGGGACTCGCGGAAATCGCGGCCGGTTCGGTGGCAATGGGGCTCGGCGGCTACCTCGCGGCACGCGGCGATGCCGAGCACTATGCCCATGAGCTGAACCGTGAACAACAGGAAGTGCAAACGATACCGGAACAGGAAGCCGCCGAGATCGTCGAGGTGTTCGAGGCTTACGGGGTATCGGCGGAACAATGTGCACCGGTGGTTGCGGCATTGCGCACGGACCGCGAAGCGTGGGTGCGCTTCATGATGCGTTTTGAACTCGGCCTGGAGCGGCCGGAACCCGGGCGGGCGACACAAAGTGCGGCGACGATAGCCTGCGCCTATATCGCGGGCGGACTGATTCCAATCATGCCCTATTTCGTGGCATCCAGCGTAGCCGGGGCACTACCCTACTCTGTCACCGTTACCCTGATTGCACTGGCAGTGTTCGGCTACGTCAAGGGCGGATTCACCGGCACATCCCCATTGCGCAGCGCGCTGCAAACCCTGCTGATCGGCGGTGCTGCTGCGGCAGCCGCGTTTGCTCTGGCCCGCGTTATTGCATAGCTGCTATTTCCCGGAGAAAATATCATGGCCACCAGAAAAAAACGTGATTCACTCTGCATCCGTGTAGGGTGGGCACGTTTTTCCCCGCAGGGGGGAGGCCGTGGTTGTACAGCCGACAAGTCGGCAACAACCACGCTCTGTGCCCACGCGGATTCGGCATTTTAGAGCGCGGATTCAACAACGAAGTGCAACGATGAGTCAACGCGACAAGGAGTAAGGTGAGGTAATCTGCCGAGCTTCTTGATCGCCAAATCGAGTTGCACGAGATGAATTACACACACCTTACTGAAGTAGAAAGATACCAG
>JACREC010000001.1 GCA_016218445.1 Nitrosomonadales bacterium | reverse complement strand
CGGCGGCTGGCCACACACAACCGGTTCTTCGCCACTCTGGGCGAATTGCTCCATGCAGTCGAATCATGTTTCGATTGCTGGCGAAAACCGAATGCGGTGCTGTTCAGATTATGCGGCATTATTTAAGACGCTATGTTTAGGTTCCTCAACTCGTGAAATATTTTCGCAAGACTTGGTTTAGATCACTCATCATTTCGGTCGCGCTCGTGGTCGCGGCCTTGCTCCTCGCGGACGAGGCCACAACAAATTCAGCTCGCGAAAGCGCCTCCCGAACATTGCTTGGAGCAACGCTGCTATTTGCCATTTGCTCCGCCATATCGATCGCAATGTTTACCAATTACGTACGAGGCCTAAACCAAGCGTACGAGGATAAGGTATCAGACGTTCGGGATTTGCTTGAGGCCTTTTTTGATGACCACAAAGACTCAGACAATCCTGACATCAAAATAATCATTAGCACCTATATCATTCCACTGCTAAGCCTCAATATGGACGATTGGCACGCATTTGATCCGGCTCGAGAAATTCTTCCGCAGATTGATGAACCTGCAACTCGACTTCACAAGAGCAATCCTGCATTTGTGCCACGCTATTTGTTGCGTATCGAGGACACGATTAACCAAGTAGGGATTCTGTATGTCCGCCGTGTGCTTAGCCAGCTTCATACTGATAACGTTTCTGGGACGTTTATTCTAGTAGCGTTCGGTATCGCAGTGCTAGCACTGTCAAATTTTCTGCCTCAAACATCAACCGGAAATATCATTGTCGTGTGGTTGTCACTGTCCGTAGTCGTCTTTGCCATTGTTGAGCTTCTACTAATACTGAGCTATTTAAGGCAGGAGGCACGAGAAGAGTTGCCCAAAGACGATGTAGACGAGGGCGAACCTCTCATAGATGCCGAGAAACCTAACCACACGGTAAAGTCAATGTAGCGTGCGCTGTGCGCACGCTACCATTTAACACTTTTGGTTTTTTGCTTTTCATCCCCTGTGCGCCGCCGAGCAACGCAGGGCACCCCGCAGGGGCGGCAAACCGGGGTCGCCTTTTCTTCGGTTACCTTCTTTTGGCGACGCAAAAGAAGGTGACTAGCTGCCGGGCTACCCCCGGCGGTTTTGCTTTTGGCTTTGTATTTGATGTTGGGTTACGCGGTGAAACTGCTAACCCAACCTACATGCTACCCCGCCACCCTCAATACCAATCCCTTCAAATAAGCCCCCTCCGGAAAACTCAGCAACACGGGATGATCTGCCGCCGCGTGCAGCTTGTGCACGATCTGCGCATCCACCCCGGCATCCAGCGCCGCGCCCGCAATGATTTTCTGGAACAGGTCTTCGCTGATACCGCCGGAGCAGGAGTAGGTGAACAGCAGGCCGCCGGGGCGCAGCAACTTGAAGCCGAGCAGGTTGATGTCCTTGTAGCCGCGCGCGGCTTTTTCGGCGAATGCGGCGGTGGGGGCGAATTTGGGCGGATCGAGGATGATGAGGTCGAATTTCTTATTCTGGTCGCGCAGCTTGCGCAGTGCGGCGAACACGTCGGCGCATTGCCATTCGGTACGCGATGCATCCAGCCCATTCAGTTCCACATTGCGCTGCGCGAGTTGCAGCGCTTCTTCCGACGCATCTATCGAGAGCACCGATTTCGCGCCGCCGCGCAGGGCATACAGCGAGAAGCCGCCGGTGTAGCAAAAACAATTCAGTACGTCTTTATCGCGCGCCAGCGTTTCGGTCAGCGCGCGGTTGTCGCGCTGGTCGAGATAGAAGCCGGTCTTCTGCCCGTGCGCCACATCCACCTTGAAGCGCAGGCCGTGTTCCACCACTTCCACGTTATCCGGCAACGTGCCGCGCAGCGTACCGTTGCGCAGCTCCAGCCCTTCCAGTGTGCGCGAGTCGGAATCGGAGCGCTCGTAAATGCACACGGGATTGCATAGCTGTTGCAGGATGTCAGCGCAGGTATCGCGCCAGCGTTCCGCTCCCGCGCTGCCGATCTGCATCACCAGCACGTCGCCGTATCGGTCGACGACCAGTCCCGGCAGGCCGTCCGATTCGGCATGGATCAGGCGCATTCCGCTGCTTTCGTCAGCCAGTTTCAAATCGCGGCGCAACGCTAAAGCGCTCGCAATACGGCTGCGGAAAAATTCAGCGTCGATGATTTCCTCTTCATGCCACGACCAGACGCGCGCGGTGATTTGCGAACCGGCGTTGTACGCTGCCCAGGCGAGGAATTCGCCTTGCGCGCTGCGCACGGGCAGCGTATCGCCGCTGGCGGGTGCGCCATCCACGCGTTCAACTGCGCCGGAGAATATCCACGGATGGCGGCGCAGCAGGGATTTTTCGCGGCCTGCTTTGAGGATTATGGCGGGTTGTGCAGCCGCATTGCTGTTGAGCGGTTGCACTGCGCTGCGTGAAGTGTTGGCGGTATGAGCGCGAGGCTCGCGGTGTTTTATTTTGCTGGATTCCGGCCTGCGCCGGAATGACGAACGAGAATCGTTTTTTGATGTGGTCATGTTTTTTTCTTGGCGCGCGGATGCGCCGCGTCGTAAATTTTGCTGAGATACTGGAAATCGAGATGGGTGTAAACCTGCGTGGTGGAGATGCTGGCGTGGCCGAGCATTTCCTGCACCGCGCGCAAGTCGCCGCTGGATTGCAGCACGTGGGTGGCAAATGAATGGCGCAGCAGATGCGGATGCACGTTGCTGGTGATGCCCTGTTTGATGCCCCATTCCTTCATGCGCAACTGCACCGCGCGCGGGCTGATGCGCTGGCCGTTGCGGTTGACGAACAGCGCATCTTCATTCGGTTTGGCCGCATGTCCGCGCACCGCCAGCCAGGCTTGCAGTGCGGCGATGGCATAGCTGCCCAGCGGCACGATGCGTGTCTTGCTGCCCTTGCCGGTGACGCGCACGGCGGCATCGTTAAAATCCAGCGCCGCTGCATCGAGGCCAACCAGTTCCGCCAGCCGCAGGCCGGAGGAATAAAACAGTTCGAACATCGCCTTGTCGCGAACCGCCAGCAAGCCATCAGCGGTGGGCAGTTCCACCATGCGCACCGCTTCGTCCGGCGACAGCGCTTGCGGCAGGTTGCGCGCCGATTTGGGCGCGCGCAGCCCGGCACAGGGATTGTTCTTGCATTGGTGGTCGCGCATCAGGTAGGCGTAAAAGCTGCGCCATGCCGACAGCATGCGTGCCAGGCTCTTGCCGCCCAGCCCCTGCCCGTGCAGTTGCGCGATGAAACGGCGGATATGGTGGCTTTCCAGTTCGCCCAGCGGGGTCGGGTCGGCGAGTTCAAACAGACGGCGGATGTCGCGCGCGTAATTCTCTGCAGTGAGCGGGGAGTATCGCCGCTCGTTGCGCAGGTGCGCGAGGAAGCCGTGCAGAGTGTCCTGATTGGGCTGCGCGGCGTCTGACATATTTAAAGTAAGGGTTGTAGCGCGCTGCTTACAATTTCCGCGATGCGTTGCAGGAATACCGTGCCCATCTCGGGATAGAAGCGTTGCGCATCTTCGCTGGCGAGCACCAGCAGGCCGACGGATTGCCCGCCCCCGCGCAGCCCCCGCAAGGGGGACGCCGCAGGGTGCCCAACGGCTTCGCCGTTACCCCCGCGCAGCGGCAGGTAGGCGAACGAGCGCAGGTGCGGAGCGGCTTCGCCGAACCAGCGCAGGGTATCGTGCACCGCGTGGTGCGCGCATACCGGTTGCGTTTGCTGGTCGGCAAACGCCAGCACTTCGGCGCTGGGCGGCAATCCTTTCCACACATGCAGCGCCACATGCGGCACCTCAAAAATTTCGCGTAAATTTCGCGTGACGGCATCCTGTAAAGCCATCAGGTCACGTGCGCCGAACAGCGCAAGGGTGAACCGGTGCACCTTGTCTTGCAAGGCATCATTATCTTTGCCGAATTCCACCATCTCACGCAATCTCTTTTCCAGCCCTTTATTATTTGTGCGCAAGGTCAGCATCTGCCGCTCGGAAAGCGAAACGGTGCGCCCGCCGTAGGGGTGCGGGATGGTGATGTCTGCCAGCATATCGGCGTAGGCCTCGAAAAACTGCGGGTTGTTCTGCAAATACAGTGCGACGTCTTCGGCTCTCATGTTGCTCCCTTTAGATATTTATTTCGCCTTCAAATACGGCAATGGCCGGCCCGGTCATCAGCACTGGTGCGCCATCCCCGGCCCAGGCGATGTCCAGCACGCCGCCTCTGGTTGCGACGTGCACGCGCTCGTCCAGCAGGCCGCGCCGGATACCCGCCACCACTGCGGCGCATGCCCCGGTGCCGCAGGACAGCGTTTCGCCCGCGCCCCGTTCGTACACGCGCAGCCTGATGTGGCCGCGATCCACCACTTGCATGTAGCCGGCATTCACCCGGTTCGGGAAATGCGGGTGGTGTTCGATCAGCGCGCCCTGTGTTGTGACCGGCGCGTGTTCCACATCCGCCACCACCTGCACCGCATGCGGATTGCCCATGGACAGCGCGGTGATCTGGACTGTCTCGCCGGCCACCTCCAGCGGCTGGATGATGGCATCGCTGCCGGTATTGAACGGGATGCGTGCTGCCTCGAAAACCGGCGCGCCCATGTTCACCGTGACGCGGCCATCTTCTTCCAGGCGCGGGGCGATCAGCCCGCTCTGGGTCTCCACCACGATCTCGCGCTTGTGCGTCAGCTCTTGGTCATGCACAAAGCGCACGAAGCAACGCGCGCCGTTGCCGCACTGCTCCACCTCGCCGCCATCGGCGTTGAATATGCGATAACGGAAATCCGCATCGGGATGCTGTGCGGTTTCCACAAGGAGGATCTGGTCACAGCCCACGCCGAAGTGCCGGTCAGCCAGCAGGCGCAGTTGCTCCGGTGTAAGCTGGATGCGCTGGCGCACGCCGTCCAGCATTACGAAGTCGTTGCCGGCGCCGTGCATTTTGGTAAATTTCAGGAGCATCGCAATTCCTTGTGTCTGAAGCAATCTGTGGTGTGGTCATTCACCATCCCGGTCGCCTGCATATGCGCATAGCAAATGGTCGGGCCGGCGAATTTGAAGCCGCGCCGTTTCAGTTCCTTGCTCATCGCATCCGACTCGAACGTGCTCGCAGGTATTTCGGCAAGGCCGCGCCAATGGTTCTGCCTGGGTTTGCCGCCGACAAATTGCCAGACGAACGCGTCGAAGCTGCCGTATTTCTCCTGTACATCAAGAAACTTTTGCGCATTGGTCACGGCTGCTTCCACCTTCAAACGGTTGCGCACGATACCGGAATTTTGCAACAGCGATTCTATTTTACTCGCACCATAACGGGCAATGCGCTCGGGATCGAAATTATCGAAGGCGGCGCGATAGTTTTCCCGCTTGCGCAGGATGGTGATCCAGCTCAAGCCTGCCTGCGCGCCTTCCAGGATCAGGAACTCGAACAGCGCGCGGTCATCGTGCAACGGTACGCCCCATTCCTGGTCGTGGTAGGCGCGATATAGCGGGTCATCGCCCGCCCATGCACAGCGTTGCCTGTTCATTTCGCCTCCCCGCATAATTGGGAGTAAGCGCGCCACATGCAGCGGTTCATCACCACCGTAATCCCTGCCGCCTGTGCGCGCTGCGCCGCCTCTTCGTGAATCACGCCCTCCTGCAGCCACAGTCGCGGAATGCCAAGCGCAATGCAGCTTTCCACGATGGCGGGCACATGCTCCGGGGCGCGGAACACGTCCACCATATCCACCTTGAACGGCAGGCTTTCCAGATCCGGATAGGCCTGCTCGCCCAGCACTTCACGCACTACTGGCCGCACAGGAATGATGCGGAAGCCATGGCCCTGCATGGCGCGCGCTACGCGGAAGCTGGGGCGTGCCGGATTGGGCGACAGCCCCACCACCGCGATGGTGTGGATGCTGTGCAGCATTTGGCAAATCTGCTGCGGGCCGGGATTGGTGAAAACCATGGCGCGCACGATAGCACTTTTGCGAGTTGGGCGACAAATCGCCCATCCCTGCGAAGGTTGTTTTGCGAGTTGGGCAACAACCCGCCCATCCCTGCGAAGGTTGTTTTGCGAGTTGGGCAACAACCCGCCCACCCCTGCGAACTTCATTTCAGGCACGGCGTGCGTGGGCGGAGGGGGTGCGCTATACTGTGCGCCCTTTCAAAGCGCCCGTAGCTCATCTGGATAGAGTATTGGTTTCCGAAGCCAAGGGTAGTGGGTTCGAATCCCGCCGGGCGCGCCAAATTAGAGCAACCATCAGAAGAGCAAAGGTCATTTTGACTTCGGCAAAATTTCCCGTGACCAACCCGTGATGCAGGCCGGACAAAAATTGTTCAGGCAATGCAAATGCAACCGTTTTTAGTGGAGGTGAATGATGGGAGCGGTTCCGCAATTGCCGGGCATTGACGACGAGGGCTACTTGATCGATCCTCAGAACTGGAGCGAAGAGTTGGCCAGGGAATTTGCCCGTCAGGAAAACATAAATCTCACGGAAGACCACTGGGATGTGATCCGCTTCATGCGCGAGTATTACGCGGACAAGCAAGTCGCACCCGACGCCCGCTATGTGATCAGGCACCTCGCGGAGCGCCTGGGATCCGCATCACGCAACAGGCTGTTCGAGCTGTTTCCCTACGGTTACGTGAAGCAGGCTTGCCGGATCGCCGGCATGAAGCGCCCGCGTGCCTGGAGTACCGGCTGAGTGCGAATATGTTTGCATCTACAAAACCGCCTACTGGCATGGACGCAGTGGGCCGGCAAAGTCATCGTTTTCCAGGGGGGTGAGCCTTCATCGTCAATGCACGGCGCTTGGGGAATTACCGGCATCATCCACTCCCTTTAAGCAAGCCTAATTTCCCGCCTTGAGCTGCCACGCCGAATGGCAGGCAACACATTTAGTTAATGTATTGGAGGCCATCTTCAAAATTTCCGCTGCTGGCGTTCCACCTTCTGCTGCTTTGGCGATTTCATCCATATCGCGGTGAACGCTCATGCCAAGTGATTTGAATTCCAGCGGCAGTTTTGCCATCAGTGCCGGATTGACATCCGCAGCGGCTGCCATGCCTGCCGCGCGGGAAGCCTGGATGATGCGCTTTACATCCCCTTGATTTGCCCCTTCCAAAATCCCCTGCGTTGAAGCTAACAGGCCGCGCATTTCGGCCAGGACCAGATCACGCTCGGCAGGCTGCAGCACCACCGCAGTTCTGCCATCGGCTCCTGCGGTGGTGTTCCCGCGAATAAAGAACCATGCAAATACGGCAATGGTAGCAACCCAGAGCAGCAGGGCAATTAAGGCAATTTTATTGGATTTCATTCTGGGTTTCTTGTTGGGTTATGGGAGTGTGCAGGATAGAAAAATTGCGCACCGCAGTCTGTGCTATAAGTCACATAAGCTGTATTGATCCAGACTTGATCTGACAGATACCCGAAAGCTGTCATTGGGATAAAAATATCTGCATCGCTTTGAAGCGGACGCTCTTGACGTGCAGCAACCGACACGAAGCAGATATTCGCAAAGACAATATCAAACTAAAGTGTTGTATCGAGAAATAGCATGGGGTCGTTGGCGCTTCCCGGCGTGCATGATGTAACTGACGCCTGGATTCTGCCGGAAGCGAAATCCCCATCATCCAACTTTGAATCAATCGCCCTTACTGTTTCGCATGGCTGATTAATAAACTCTATCCCGTTTATAACGGTAGCGGGGAACGTGGAGAGGTTTGATCCGCTTGTCTGTTATTTCCTGAAATGGCTACCCGACACTTACTGTCGTTTCTTTGCAAGGAAATTTATTACTTCCTTCCTGTCAGCATTGCTCATCTCTTCCCTGCCCTGTTTTTTTCTATAAATGTTCATCCGGTCAACGATGTTGCCCCATTCTTTTGCAGGAAACTGGTCTGGGTCAGGTACGGCGTGGCACACTGAGCAGTGCCAGAGGACGTTGAATATCTGGGGTTCTCCACGTAATGGGGAATTTGCTGGAAGTTCTCTGAATCCATTCTTTTCCAGATAGGAAACGAGCTCTTTTTTCTCTTTATCGGCAGGTATTTTGACACCAGGCGAAGCCCTTGCCATAAGCATGGCGTGATCCATCATCTTTTCAAACCTCATGGGCCAGTCGCCTGTTGAATGCATCTTGGGGCTCGGAAGATTGTGGCACTGGCCGCAATACGATGCCAGGAGCGCTGCCCCTTTACTTTGAGGATCGGGCAGTTGGTTCGCCGTCAAACCGAATGGGATCACAATCCGTTTTATATCCTTTCCCCATTCGCCAGCCGTACTGCCGCTGAAATAAAAAAGCATACCCAAGACCGTTATCAAACGCAAAAATCCTAGATTCATGACCGCTTCCCTCACTATTAGGAACCTCCGAATAAGAACAAAACACGATTCAAAAACATTCTAACATTCTGCAACATCCTTGGGGGGTGTTATTCCGTTGCACGCGGATAGGGTGTCAGTGTTTGCCTGAAGGGTGAGGATGGCGATGGAAGGAGTGGCTGGTATCTTGTTGAACTTTGTTCCGGATTTTAAGAGCCGCCTGGATGGTTGCACTCAATTTGGCGTCAGCCCTCAAAATTTCGCACAAAGGTCTGTTCTTGGGATTCAGCGCGTTGCGCGCGACAGTGTCGAATAGCGCCTGTATTTCTTCAAAGCTGAAACAGGAAAGCAGGCGATTAGCTGCATCAGTTAAATCCTCAGGCACTGCAACGACCCGCCGTATTATCATCCTGCAAATCACACGCTACGCCCAGATCCTTGGCGTGTTTCACAAACCTGTCGCGCAGGCGGGCATCAAAAGAATATTCCATCATGGCGTTAACGTGAAACTCGCGCAGCGATTCGTTTGCCCTTTCTCCCGCGTGCGGGGGAAAGTTGGATAGGGGGAAACGGTCATGGCAAGTTTCATAATCAGGGGCGGCACACCTGCCATGATCGTTAGGGAAACGCTGAACAAGTTACTTTCTCAAAGAGCCTCGTCAGGTCACAGCATTTCTGTTTTTCACGGGCGACATTGCCCCTTTTCATCTTCAACACCCCGCACCCCGGGTGTTTTCGGGAGATTGTTCCCCCATTTTG
>JACREC010000003.1 GCA_016218445.1 Nitrosomonadales bacterium | reverse complement strand
TGGGTGACGGCAATCTGACGGGAACCGGTAGCGTGCGCTTTTCCACGGCTTCGCCGGAAATTCTTACGCTAATGGAAGAGCGGTTGGACGAGGGAATGATGGTCAATCATGCCCAGCGCTACGATTACCGCCTGATTCGCCAGGATCGCGGGCGCGTGCCCGGCCTGATGGGCGCACAACCCAATCCGCTGCGTATTGGCCTTGATGCCATGCAATTGTCCGGGCTATCCAGCGACCAGAAATTTATTCCCAGGCTGTATTTGGAGGCTTGCCGTTTGGCGCGGCTGGACCTGTTGCGCGGTCTGCTGGATACCGATGGGTGGGTGGAGAAGTGGGGCAGTGTGCGCTTTTCCACTTCGAGCGCCCAACTGGCCCAAGACATGACAGAACTGGTGCGCTCCCTCGGAGGTTGGTGCTCGGTGTCGAACAAGCAGCCTTACTTCCGCAATATCGCAGGGATGCGTGTGCCCGGTCTGCCCGCTTATGTGTGTCACATTTCCCACCCCGAACCGCAAAGCCTTTTCCTGTTGTCGGAAAAACAGACGCGTGCGCCGGCCACATGGCGTAGGCAGAAGCGTCTGAACATCCTCTCTATCGAGCCCACGCGTCAGACGTCCTGCCAGTGCATCTCTGTCAGCCATCCCAGCAGGCTCTATATCACCGACCAGGACGTGGTAACCCACAACACCGCCTTCGCTATCAACATCGCCGAGCATGTGGCGCTGGAAGGCGCCAAGCCGGTGGCGATCTTCAGCATGGAAATGGGCGGCACCCAGTTGGCCATGCGCATGATAGGTTCGGTCGGCCTGCTCAACCAGCATACGTTGCGCACCGGCAAGCTGGAAGACGATGACTGGTCGCGCATGACCCATGCGCTGGGGCGGTTAAATGACGCGCCCATTTTTATCGACGAAACTGCCGCGTTGAACGCGATGGAATTGCGTTCGCGTGCGCGCCGGCTGCATCGGCAGAGTGATGGCCTGGGGCTGATCGTCGTGGACTACTTGCAGTTGATGTCCGCCCCTTCAAGCAAAGCGAGTGAGAACCGCGCCACTGAAATATCCGAAATTTCCCGTTCACTCAAGGCGCTGGCCAAAGAGCTGCAAGTGCCGGTGATGGCGCTGTCGCAGCTGAATCGCAGCCTGGAGCAGCGCCCCAACAAGCGTCCGATGATGTCCGATCTGCGCGAATCAGGAGCGATAGAACAGGATGCCGACCTGATTCTGTTCATCTATCGCGATGAGGTTTACAACCCAGATTCGCCTGACAAGGGCAAGGCGGAAATCATTATCGGCAAACAGCGTAACGGACCGATAGGTAAAGTCGAACTGACTTTCCGTGGCGAATACACAAGGTTTGACAACTATGCCACGGCTCAATATTGAGCCGTGGCTGGTTGCGGTGGAGACTAACCAGCGGCTTGGCTGGCGTTGTTTGCCAGCTTAGCCGATTGGCTATGCAAAGCTAACATGCGCAGCATGTTATGTCGGAACCACAACCCAAATAGCTCAATATCGAGCGTGAGTTGCACCGTTTTTAGGTTATAATTTGTCCCTGTATTTGGAGGCATAGTTCAGCGGTAGAATACTTGCTCGACAAGCAAGGGGTCACTGGTTCGATCCCAGTTGCCTCCACCAATTGAGTGTTTTAAGCAGTCCAAAGAAGTCCACAAAACCCGCACAGTTAATCGCTCTGCGGCTTTTTTATTCCATTTCGTCATGATGTAGCAAATGCACATTGAGGCCATAAACACCGGCAACAGAATGAGCAGGAATTTTTTAATCCGCCTGAATTTGCGGCAGAGTAGTGCAGCTTGTAAAAAAACCGGGGTGGGCATGAAAAAAACCTTCTTGTGCTGCGTGCTGATATTTCTTTCCCCTGCGGCTTGTGCGGAGCTGGAAGTCATTACCCTGCAACATCGCAACGTGGAGGATATATTGCCCATCGTCCGCCCCTTGCTGGATAAGGATGGCGTGGCGAGCGGCATGAACAGCCAGCTCATCCTGCGCACCTCGCCGCATAACCTGGCCGAGATCAGGAAGCTGCTGGAGAGCATAGACACCGCGCCGCGCCGCCTGAAAATCACCGTGCTGCAAAATGTGGACAGCGATACCGTGAGGCGTCTCACCGAAGTTTCCGGCAGCGTGGGATTGGGTCGCGATGCGCGTGTCAGCGTGCCCGGTGGTGCGGATGCTGGTGGCTTGACGGTGGAGGCGGGGCAGGGGGCGGATCGTGTGCGTGCGCGCGTGTTCAGCACGAGGTCGTTGGAAGATGACAAAAAGACCCAGCAAATCCAGGTGCTGGAAGGCGGCCGCGCCCTGGTGAGCGTGGGGCAATCGGTTCCGGTTTCGCAGCGCCAGGTGGTGCAGTCGCCGTGGAATACGCAGGTGATCGAAAGCACACAATACCAGAATGTGACCAGCGGGTTCTATGTGCGGCCGCGCCTCAGCGGGGATCGGGTAACGCTGGAAATCAGCGCGCAAAACGATGCGCTCGTCCCCAACTCCGGCAACCCGCCCACCACCCGCGTGCAGCAGGTAACCACCACGATTTCCGGGCGGCTCGGCGAATGGCTGGTGCTGGGCGATATTTCACAGCAGACCGCGGGCGATGGCTCGACCCTCTCCACGCGTAGCGTGTCGGACGTGCATGAGCGGCGCGATGTGCTGCTGAAGGTGGAAGAAATTAATTAAGAAGCTGTTTAGGTTCCATCACACCCGCTCAAACCACACCATACCCGGCATCTTCGACAGCAGTTTTAAGTTGTGCTGGGTCGGCCTGCACAGGGTCGTAGGTCACGGTGGCGCGGTTTTGTTCCAGCGAGACTTCCACGCCGGTCACGCCCGGGGTTTTTTGCAGCACATTCTTGACGCTGTTTACGCAACCGTTGCAAGTCATGCCCTGGATGTTGAGTTGTATGGTTTCCATCTGTTTTCCTCCGTTAACGCTGCGCATTATAGGGCTGCCAACGCTTGAGCAACAGCGCGTTGCTGACCACCGATACCGAGCTCATCGCCATTGCCGCGCCCGCGATCACCGGGTTGAGCATGCCGAGCGCCGCCAGCGGGATGCCCAGCACATTGTAGGCAAAGGCGAAGAACAGGTTCTGGCGGATTTTTTTCAGCGCCGTGCGCGACAGGGAGATGGCGTCCGCCACGCTCATCAGGTCGTTGCGCATCAGGGTGATGTCCGCCGCTTCGATGGCGATGTCGCTGCCGCTCTTCATGGCGAAGCTCACGTCCGCTGCGGCCAGTGCGGGCGCATCGTTGATGCCGTCGCCCGCCATGCCGACCATTTTGCCCTCCGCCTTGAATGATTGCACGTGCGCGGCTTTGTCCTGCGGCAGGACCTCGGCGCGGAATTCCGTAATGCCTGCCTGCCGTGCGATGGCCTGTGCGGTGGCGGCGTTGTCGCCGCTCAGCATCACCACGCGGATGCCCATTGTGTTCAGTCGCGCCACCGCATCGGTGCTGCTGGCACGCAGCGTATCGGCAAGGGCGATGCAACCGAGCAGGGTATTGGCGCGCGCTACGGCGATGACGGTCTTGCCTTGTTGCTGCAAATCCAGCAACTGTGCCTGGTTCAGCGCGATATTTTCGCTGGCGATGAATGCCGGGGAGCCGAGCAGGTAAGCTGCGCCGTTGATCCCGGCGCGCAAGCCGCTGCCGGAAAGCTCGGTGAGAGTGTCAGTCCGGGCTGGCGTTATGTCTTGTTCCCGGGCGTATTCCAGCAGGGCGCGCGACAGGGGGTGGGTGGAACCCTGTGCTATGCCGGCGGCAATTTGCAGCAATTGCTTGTCGCCGCTGCCCGGCGCGGGCAGCAGGTCGGTGACCTTGGGTTTACCTTCAGTGAGCGTGCCCGTCTTGTCCACGACCAGCACTGCAAGCTTGTGGGCGTGTTCCAGCGCGGCGGCGTCCTTGACCAGGATGCCCGCAAGCGCCGCGCGTCCGGTGGCGACTACCACGGCGGTCGGTGTGGCCAGTCCCAGTGCGCACGGACAGGCGATGACCAGCACCGACACTGCATTGATCAGTGCCGTGGCGAAGCCGCTGCCGAGCGCCCACCATGTGATGAAAGTCATCGTGGCAACCACCAGCACCACCGGCACAAAGATGCCGGAAATCTTGTCCGCCAGTTTCTGGATCGGGGCTTTCGAGCCTTGCGCCTGTTCCACCAGGCGGATGATGGCGGCCAGTTGGGTTTGCGCGCCGACCGCCACGGCGCGGCATTTGAGCAGCCCATGCTGGTTGAAGGTGGCAGTGTACACCTTATCATCGGCGTGTTTGGTCTGCGGCAGGCTCTCGCCGGTGAGCATGGATTCGTCCATGCTGGATGCGCCTTCCAGCACCACGCCGTCAACCGGCACACTTTCGCCGGGACGCACCAGAAAAATATCGCCGGGCTTGACCTGATCTGCCGGAACATCCTGAAAGCTCCCGTTGCATTCCACATGCGCCAGCTTGGGTTGCAGGTTGATCAAGGCTTCCAGCGCGGCAGAAGCCTTGCCCTTGGCGCGCGCTTCCAGCAGTTTACCCAGCAGCACCAGGGTGATGATGGTGGCACTCGCTTCAAAATAAATCGGCACCTCGAAATACACCGGCTGTTGCAGTGCAAACAGCAGCATGGCGCAACTCAGCAGATAGGCGGCGCTGGTGCCGAGCGCGATCAGCACGTCCATGTTTGCGCCGCCGCCGCGCAGGCTGTGCCACGCGCCGGTATAGAAGCGTTTGCCTGACCAGAACTGCACCGGGGTGGCGAGCAGCCATTGCAGCAAGGATGGCAGCATGAGGTGGATGCCCGCGAGCATCAATCCCATTTCCAGCAACAGCGGAGCGGTGAGCAGGAGCGCAATGACAAACTGCAAGCGCTCGTGGCGGTAGGCTTCTGCGCGAACCTGTCTTTCCGCTGCAAAATCGCGCATGGGGTGGGCATCGTAACCCGCACGCTGGATGGCTGCGATCAGGGCGGGAACAGTTACGGACTGCGGATTGAAATCAACCCGTGCTTTTTCGGTGGCGAAGTTCACTGCAGCGGAAACTTCCGGCATGCGGTTGAGCACCTTCTCGATGCGCGCGGAGCAGGCGGCACAGGTCATGCCCGTGATTTGCAATTCTGCGTGTTCGACAGGCTCTGCCATAGTTGATTTAGGGAAGCTGATTAATTTTGGTCTGATCAGGGGATGCTGGATGGAAACATTACGCCCGGTAAACAGTCCTGTCTATCGGGCGTATTGTTGTTGCGTGAAGCTTAAGGGTGTTCCTAATAATTCAGGTTTCGCCATCCCGTGAAGGCGCGAATGACAAATATTTAGAAGCGCCTTAATCTTTCTTCTGCATCGGGCAAGTACTCAGTCCAAACACCGCATAGGCCGGGCAGAACCTGAAGATGCCGGTGAGCAAGGGCACTACTCCGATCCAGCCCCACACACCAATCTGGCCGGCCAATGTCAGCCCTATCAGGATCAATCCGGCTGCAATGCGAATAATGCGATCTATAACACCTACGTTAATTTTCATGATCTTCTCCATATAATCCATTCAGGGGTTTGCATAATAGGAGAATCAGAGGCGGTTGTCTGTAAGAAAAGTCACAGAAACTAACAGGGTGTTAAAGCTCGGAGAACTTTTTCAGCGCCAGAGCATTAACGACTTCGATTTGCTCGCGCCCCAGCTTGACCCATCCCTGTTCGGCAAAGTTTTTCAGCAGGCGGCTGACGATCTCGCGCACGCTGCCGAGTTCGTCTGCCAGAGCCTGGTGCGTGGTGCGGATGGGATTGGGTTTGGCGAGGAGCAGGGCGGCGAGGCGCTGGTCCAGTTTCTGGAAGGCGACGGCGGAGACCAGTTGCATCAGGTCGGTGAGGCGTTCGGAAAACAGGCTGAAGATGTAATCGCGGAGCGGTTCGTGCGCGGAGAGCAACGCCCTGAATGTCGAGGGCGGCAGTGCGACCAGTTCCACTTCCTGCTCCACGATCCCGCGCGCATGGTATTGCGCATGCCCCAGCAGGCAACTGCTGGTGAGGATGCAGCTTTCGCCGGGGCTGACACGGTAGAGCTGCAATTCGCGTCCGCTGGCCGCTGCCTTGATGATGCGGATGCTGCCGGAAAGCAGCAGCGGAAAGCCCTGGCACGGCTGGTTCTCGTCGAACACCACCGTGCCGGCGGGCAGGCGCATGGCGGTTGCGTTGGCCAGCAAATCCTCAAGCTGGGTGGCGGGGAGCTCCCGCAGCATGGGGTAGAGCTGTAACAGTAAGTCTTGTGTATTGCTGTCGAGCATGGTTTTGTCCGGCTGAGTCGAAGGACTTAAAAATGTCACTCCGAATGTGCTGTGCCGGATGCCTGGATCGGCGGCAACGTCGTGGAGCTCCACCCGGTAGTTTCCGGCCGCATGTGCGGGAACAAAATCACATCGCGGATGCTGGGGCTGTCGGTGAGCAGCATCACCAGCCGGTCAATGCCGATGCCTTCCCCGGCGGTGGGCGGCAGGCCGTATTCCAGTGCGCGGATGTAATCGCCGTCCTTGAACATGGCCTCCTCGTCGCCCGCTTCCTTGGCCGCGACTTGGGCGTCGAAGCGCGCCTCCTGGTCTTCCGGATCGTTCAGCTCGGAGAAGCCGTTGGCGATTTCGCGCCCCACCATGAACAACTCGAAGCGTTCGGTGATGCCAGGGCGAGTGTCGCTGCTGCGCGCCAGGGGCGAGACTTCGGCAGGGTAGTCAATGATGAAAGTAGGCTCGAACAACTGGTGCTCGGCCAACTCCTCGAACAGTGACAGTTGCAGTCCGCCAACGGCATCTGACGTCTTGTATTTGGCCTTGAGGTCTTGCAGTTCGCCGATGAGAAAGTTACGGTCATTCAACTGCGCATCGGTGAATTGCGGGTGATATTTCTGGATCGCCTGGGTGATGGTCAGGCGGTGGAACGGCTGGCCCAGATCGAATTCATGCCCCTGATAAGTGATGACCGTGGTGCCCAGCACCTTGTGCGCCACTTCGCGGAACAGATTTTCGGTGAAGTCCATCAGATATTTGTAATCCCGATAGGCTTCATAAAATTCGATCATGGTGAATTCCGGATTGTGCCGCGTGGAAAGCCCTTCGTTGCGAAAGTTGCGGTTGATCTCGAACACCTTCTCGAAGCCGCCCACCACCAGCCGCTTGAGATACAGTTCCGGCGCGATGCGCAGATACATCTCCATATCCAGCGCGTTGTGGTGGGTGGTGAAAGGCTTGGCCGAAGCGCCGCCGGGAATCGGGTGCATCATCGGCGTTTCCACTTCCAGATAGCCGTGGCGCATAAAAAATTCGCGGATCGCCTGGATGATTTTGGTGCGCGCAAAAAACACCTTGCGCGCGTCCTCGTTGGTGATCAGATCGAGATAACGCTGGCGGTATTTCTGCTCCTGGTCGGTCAGGCCGTGGAATTTTTCCGGCAGCGGGCGCAGCGCCTTGGTCAGCAAACGTACTTGCGTGACGCGCACGGAAAGCTCGCCGGTCTTGGTCTTGAACAGAATACCGGCCGCGCCGAGGATGTCGCCGAGGTCATAATGCTTGAACGCGTTGTGCGCTTCCTCGCCGGTGTCGCCGTTGCTGATGAACAACTGAATCCGCCCGCTCATATCCTGTACCGTGGCGAAGCTGGCCTTGCCCATCACCCGCTTCAACATCATGCGTCCGGCCACGGTCACGCCGACATGCGCCGTTTCCAGCTCGTCGTGGCTCATCGCTCCATAAGCAGCATGCAAATCGCCCGCCAGATCTTTGCGCTCAAAATCATTCGGGAAAGCCACGCCTTCGTTGCGCAGCGCACCAAGTTTGACGCGGCGCTCGGCGATGATCTGATTGTCGTCCTGAGTGGGTGATGTTTGTTCGCTTGTCATGATGCTTGGCTAATAGGGTTAAATTGTCGGGTTACTTTTCAGGCGCGGGATTGTGTCACGAATGCCCTGTCAGGCGCAATTCAGTTGAAGGGGTTGGATGCTCTGCGCGGCTGATTCAACTTGTAATTCCCCGCGGTCTTGCTGCGGGGACAGCGCAGGCTAAAATGAAAAAATGGAAGTGATGTAGATCCTATGGTTTTTTGCAAGCCTGAAATCCGAGTTTACCCGGATCAAAAGGTTTGTTGGAAGTCCACACTGCAAAGGCAATGCGAAGTATCTTGCGGGCGATGATTATAATGGCCTCAGTGGTGGCGAAGCCTTT
>JACREC010000026.1 GCA_016218445.1 Nitrosomonadales bacterium | reverse complement strand
CCGGATTCCATTGCATTCCATCCGGGCTACGCCCGCTCAAGTTTTTCCGATACCCCGCGTTCTTGGCGCGGGATAGTTCATTAGCTGGATTCCCGCAGTCCCACCCCCATCCTAACCTTACCCCTGAGTGACGTAGCCCGGATGTAGTGAAGCGAAATCCGGGGTTTGATGGGCGTGGCCGAGGTTCCCCCGGATTCCATTGCATTCCATCCGGGCTACGCCCGCTCAAGTTTTTCCGATACCCCGCGTTCTTGGCGCGGGATAGTTCATTAGCTGGATTCCCGCAGTCCCACCCCCATCCTAACCTTCCCCAAGAGTGACGTAGCCCGGATGTAGTGAAGCGAAATCCGGGGGTTGGTGGACGTGGCCGAAGTTCCCCCGGATTCCATTGCATTCCATCCGGGCTACGCCCGCTCCTACCTAATGGATTATCCGGGTTCATTTTGCATTCCTGTTCTTCAGCGTCAGCCACCCGCCGGTGCATTCCGCCTTGAGCTGGAACGCTGCGCTGAAGTCTTCAGCGGCTGCCGTGGCGGCGATGCGTTCCAGGGCGCAGTGGTCAATCATGAACCAGCCATTGATGCCGGTGTGCATGGCGTCAAAGAAAGCGGTCAGTTGCCCTTCGTGCAGCAACTCAAATTGCAAAGTCATGTCGCTCAGGTTGAGGTCAAAATTGCCGCTGTCCAGCGGCGGAGCCGGTGTGTAGGCCTTTTGCGGGGCGATGGCGTATTTGAACTCCATGAAACCCGGCACGCGGTCCTGCCTGTAAATTTTCTCCAGGCCTTCGATCCAGTCCAGGCGCTGGTCGTTGCCGATGACATTGCGCTTCAGCAGGGCATTATATTCCAGTGCGTAGGTCTGCATGTTTTCGCGGTCTTCTCCGGCGGTGGCGAGCCGGCTGCGCGCTTCGTTTAATTGGCGCTTCGCATCGCGTTGATCGCGCTGCGACTGGACGACGAAATTTTCGCTGACCATGATGGCCGCGCCGCCTGCACTCAGCACGAACAGGAAGATGAGCAGGCTCCATTTGATGTGCGCAAAGTCGGATTTGGAGAAGGTCATGCTGCCGGCCTCCAGATAATTTTCAGCGAATATTGCGCGGGTTTTGTGGTGTCCTCGCCAGCACCGGTTGCGATGCTGCCTTTCGGGCTGATATCCAGCGGCAGGGTCAGCGCCGTCACGCTGTAGCCGCGCTG
Organism: Nitrosomonadales bacterium; assembly: GCA_016218445.1. GTDB lineage: Bacteria > Pseudomonadota > Gammaproteobacteria > Burkholderiales > Gallionellaceae > CAITJF01. Next base: position 1,555 of record JACREC010000026.1, on the reverse strand, counting down.
TGTCAGGGCTTGCTGGAAGCTTTCCAGATAGTTCAGCGCATTGCGGTAGTCGCCGGAAAATTCCGTCAGCTCGCCGCTGAGCGTGATTACCTGCGCGGGGGAATTCGTTGCCGCACCACCCGGTGGCACGGTATCGGGTGCAGCGCTGGTTTGCCAGGAAAGTTTGTCCACGCGAATGCGCGGGAAAGCGTTCAGGGTTGTGCTGAGGCCCTCCAGTATCATTTGTGGCGCAGGGGAATAGTTTTCCAGTTTGCGAGCCAGGAGGACGGCGGTCTTCATGTCCGTGGCGGGAGCCAATGTGCTTTGAAAGCCCTGGATGATTTGTTGCGCTTGCTGCGACAAGTTGTTTGCCTGCACCTTGAGTGATTCACTATCTGCGTTCAGCCCGCGCCCTTCCCAGATATCGGCAGCGCTCCACAGCAGGCTGGCTGCGGCCAGCGCCCCGCTCAGCCAATACAGGCTGCGGCGGAATTGCAGCAACTGGAAAAAATGGGTGTGCGCAGCGGCGGCATAGTGGCTGCGCGGCGGCTTGGTGGCGAGCAGGTGCAGGAACAGCGGTGCCGCATCCGAGTCGGCATAAGCTGTTTTGGATTTGATGCGCTGCCCCAGTTCCCGAATGTCGAGATAGGCATAGTGCATGTCGGTGTCGTCTTTAAGGCGCGCTTCCAGTTCGCGCCTGTCATCCGCATGGCATATTATGTGTACACTCAACGCTTGGCCGGCTGGCAACAGGCTCAGGCTCTTCAGGTACTGCTGGGTGCGCGCGGATTCTTTTGCGACTGCCTCGCTGAGTGAGTTGCTGTCGCTTATCGGCGTCAGGCGCGAGAAGCGCAGCAGCTTGTTGTCGAAATAGGTCTGGCGTAACCCCGCATGTTTTTCCCAGGACAGCAGCAACAGGTAACTGGAGGGGATGTCCCGGACCAGCGGGGCGCTGATGTTGGGCACGGAATAAATGCCGGCCACTGGCGTGCTGTGCGCCAGCATTACGCTTATCCACGGCGAGATGAGAGCCGGATTGGTCAGCCCGGAGAACAGCATGTCATCGTCGCGCCGCCCTTCTTTCCGTCGTTGTAACAGCAGTGCCTGCCGGAACGGGGTGTTGCGGTAGTATTGTTCGAACTTGCGCTGGATCAGTGCGGTACGCTCGCCGCCGCGCAAATGCGGCACGGTTTCGTGGCGGAAATCTTCTTCGATCAGGTCGGCGAGCAGGTAGGCCGGGTCGCGGTGGTTTTGCAGAAATGCGGCAAATTGCTCCTTGCCCTCCGGATTGTCGGCAAAGCGCTGTTCCCCGGAAAGTGCGCCGTCCTTCCAGGTATAGGCATGGAAATAGTCGGCGCCGAGGAACAGGAGGGTTTTGCTGGCCATTTATGGATGCCTGTTATTGAATTCGGAGTGCATATACCCGTTCCTTCCCCCTTGCAGGGGGAAGGTTAGGATGGGGGTCATGACACGGCGTTGCGAAGTATCCGGGGCGGGAATGGCCGCCTCACACCCGCTCCCGCAAGCGGCTGGCTTCGCCAGTAACGTGTCGCGGGATGTGGGGGTAGAACAGTGG
>JACREC010000027.1 GCA_016218445.1 Nitrosomonadales bacterium | reverse complement strand
TGTCCATCCCGCAGGGCGGCCTGCCGCTCGAACGCCCCGAGCTGGGTATCGGCGACGATGACGACGCCGACTACATGCAAAGCACCGTTGGCCTGTTGTGGCGCGCGCTGGTGTTCTGTATGATACAGTTGCTGCTGCTGAGTTTGGCGACTTTGGTGGGAGCCTAGCCCGGATATTTCATAAGTTAACCCGCGCCCTCGCTGGTCTTTATGTTTGCTATGCAAGATTTTGTTCCGTTGGGTGTATGAATAACTACACCGCTCCTCCACAAAATTTACCTATCAAACAAAATCCTGCGCGATCATCACGCGAACTCATGAAATATCCGGGCTAGAAGGACGGTTTGAGATTTCCTGAGGTGATGTCCTGAAACAGTTTCAGCCTGCGCGCGTCAATTTTTCCAACCTCAACGCCATTGCGTAAAGCGCAGCCCGGTTCATGCATGTGATGGCAGTCATTAAAGCGGCACTGGCCGAGATACTGCGCAAACTCCACAAACCCTTCTTCTATCGCGCCGAAGCTCAGGTGGTGCAGGCCGAACGCTTGCACGCCGGGGCAGTCGATCAGATGGCTGTCTGCGTTCAGGTGGTACAGGCGCGCATGGGTGGTGGTGTGTTTGCCGGAATCCAGCGCGGTGGAAATTTCGCGCGTGGCGGCCAGCGCATCCGGCAACAATGAATTGATCAGGGTGGATTTACCCATGCCGGATTGCCCCACCAGCACGCTGGTATGCCCTTGCAGGTAAGGCAACAGCGGCGCGACGCTCTGTTTGGCGGAGAGTTCCAGCACGCGGTAGCCGATGGCGCGATAGGGTGCGAGTTGCGCGCGTGCCGCTGCAGCCTGTGCTGCGAGGTCGCACTTGTTCAACACGATGAGCGTTTCCAGTTGCTGGTCGTATGCGGCCACCAGGCAGCGTGCCAGCAACTCGTCGTTGAACGAAGGCTCGGCGGCCACCACCACAATGATCTGCGTGATGTTGGCGGCGATGAGTTTTTCGCGATGCGCAACAGAGCGGTAGAGCAGGGTCTTGCGTGGGGCGATTCCTTCAATAACCGCCTGTCCTTTGCCAGTGCGCTGGATTTCAACTAAGTCGCCGCATGCCACTTCGCTCTTTTTTCCGCGCGGAACGCATTCAAGCAAACTGCCATCGCCCAACTCCGCCAGATACCGGCGGCCAAACGCGGCGATAATTTGTCCCTGGAGCGGCTGCTTCATTCCAATTCTATTTCGAAGGTCAAACAAGGCGGCGACGAATGAACGACGCAGACAGTGCAAATAGCACGGCCAGGAGTGAGCGAGGAAGCCAACACAGTTTCACCGATGAAATGAAATTGGAATCAAAGTTTGAACAAGGCATCCACCTTGGCGGCGCAGATAAAGTCGTTTTCCGACAGGCCGCTGATGGCATGGGTGGTATATTCCACGCGGCACTTGTTGTAACTCACGCTCAAGTCGGGATGGTGGTCCTCGCGGTGGGACAGCCATGCCACCGCATTCACGAACGCCATGGTCTGGTAATAGTTCTTGAAATCGAATGTCTTGCCGATGAGTTGGTCATACTGCACCCAGCCATCGAGTTGTTTCAGCAGCGTGTTTATTTCATCCTGCGGCAGCGGCGGCACACCGCCCTCGCAGGGCTTGCATTGCTTGTTGGTCAGGTCGCAAACGTTGTCCATGTTGTCCTCACTTGAATTGGTAGTAATGCTGGTTGAGATAGGCCCCAAGGTTCAGTTCATCCTGCGCGGACAGGGTGAATGCGGCGATTCGTTTCATGAGTGTCCTCCTTCTAATGTTTGCAGGCGCGCGATGCGCACCGGTGCGGGCGGGTGCGAATCGTAGAACGTAGAATACAACGGGTCGGGTGTCAGTGTCGCGGCATTGTCCTGATACATTTTCACCAATGCGCCGGCCAGGTCGCGGCCATCGGTTTGCTTTGCGGCGTAGGCATCCGCCTCGAACTCGTGCCTGCGCGAATACGCCGACATCAGCGGGTGTAATAAAAAGCTGAACACCGGCAATACCAGGAAGAACAGCAGCAGCGCCAGCGCGGTGGACAGGGATGTGGATGGCGTGGTGACGCCGAGCCCCTGATAGAACCAGCTTGCCTGCATCAGCTGCGCCAGCAGCCACAGGAAACCCAGGCTCATGGTGAAGGTGAACACAATGCGCTTCAACACATGATGGCGCTTGAAATGTCCCAGCTCATGCGCCAGCACCGCCTCGATTTCGCTGGGCGCCAACCGGGACAGCAGCGTGTCGAAGAACACGATGCGCTTGGTCTTGCCGAAGCCGGTGAAGTAGGCATTGCCATGCGTGCTGCGCCTGGAACCATCCATCACGAACAATCCGCTTGCGGTGAAGCCGCACTTCTTCAACAGTGCTTCGATGCGCACCTTGAGCGCCTCGTCCTGCAGCGGCTGAAACTTGTTGAACAGCGGTGCGATGAACGTTGGGTAGATGAACAGCAGCAGCAGGTTGAACACCACCCACACGCCCCACACATACAGCCACCAGTTGCCGCCCATGCGCTCCATCAGCCACAGCACGCCGAACAGCAGCGGCAGGCCGAGCGCGGCACCGAGCAGCAGTCCTTTCAGGGCGTCGGCCAGGTACAGCGCCAGCGTCATCTTGTTGAAGCCGTAGCGTGCCTCGATGACAAAAGTGCGGTACAGACCGAACGGCATTTCCAGCAGCGAGAAAAGCAGCAGCACGCTGACGATGACCGCCATGCCCTGTGCAATGGGGGTGCTGAAAGCGCGCTGGCAGGCATCGGTGATCCACTGGATGCCGCCACCCAGCGTAAAGGCGAGCAACAGGGCGGCATCGAACAGCGCCCCCAGCATGGAAAAGCGCGTCTTGGCGCTGGTGTAGTCCGCCGCTTTCTGGTGTGCGGCAAGGTCAATCTGCGCGCGGAAAGCCTGCGGCACTTCGCTGCGGTGCGCCGCGATATGGGCGAGATGGCGCTGCGCCAGCCATAATTTGGCGAGCATGGCCAGCAGCAGCGCGCCGACAAACAGTTCGGAAAATTGGAATGCGGTCATTATGGTTTGCAATTTGGAATGGCGGGATACTGCGCCGATATGACACAATACGCGTCTGACAGTTCTGAACGAAATGATTATGGCACAAAATCAGGACAGCCTTATCTGGATAGATATGGAGATGACCGGCCTTTTACCGGATACTGACCGTATCATTGAGGTCGCGCTGGTGATTACCGACAGCAATCTGGAAACTATCGCCGATTCTCCCGTGCTGGTGGTGCATCAATCGGACAGCGTGCTGGATGGCATGGATGCATGGAACAAATCCACCCACGCCAAGTCCGGCTTGATTGACAAAGTGAAAGCTTCCACGCTGGATGAGGCGACGGTGGAAGCGCAGATGGTCGAATTCCTCAAGGAATATGTGCCGGCCCGCATTTCGCCGATGTGCGGCAATTCCATCTGCCAGGATCGGCGCTTCCTTGCGCGCTGGATGCCGAAGCTCGAAGAATATTTTCATTACCGCAATCTCGACGTGAGCACACTCAAGGAGCTGGCCAAGCGCTGGAAGCCGGACATGGCGCAGGGGGTGAAAAAGCACGGCAAGCACGAGGCGCTGGCCGACATCTACGAATCCATCGGTGAGATGAAGCATTACCGCGAACTTTTTATCAAGCTTTAGCCCGGCATCATTTCATCCGCCGAGGTTGTTGCATGTTCAACCTAGAAAAAACAGTTAGCCACAGAGAGCACAGAGCTCACAGAGGGAATGGGGTAAGCAGGTATTTCGCCACAAGGCGAAAGCTCGCAAAAACCATCGGCTACCGTAAATATTGCATTCACCCATTCGGTGACCTAAAAAAATACACGGAACCCGCATCATCTCTGTGTTCTCTGTGAACTCTGTGGCTTACATCTGCGGGTTTTAGGTTCAACGGCACGAAGCATCACCTCCAAAAACATGCCCCACCTTCTGGTTGACATCTCTGCGCACGGTTTCGGCCACGTCAGCCAGGCTGCGCCGGTGGTGAACGAGCTGGCGCGGCGCGTTCCCGGGCTGCGTGTAACGCTGCGCACCACTGCCCCGAACTTCCTCCTGCAGCAGCGTTTCCATTGTGATCTCCGCCACATTCATATTGCATTTGATTTCGGGATGCAAATGGCGAATGCGGTGGATGTGCAGGTGGAGGAGAGTGCTGTTGCATACCGTGAGTTTCACGCCGACTGGGATGAAAAAGTCGAGCGTGAGGCACACGCCATGCGCGCGCTGAAACCCGATTTGCTGCTGGCCAACGTCCCTTACCTGTCGCTGGCTGCGGCGCGTGTTGCGGGCGTGCGTGCCGTTGGAATGTGCAGCCTGAACTGGGCGGATATTTATCACCATTACTGCGCGGCCAGCCGCACGATTCATGCGCAGATGCTGGAGGCTTATAACAGTGCCGAATGTTTCCTGAAGGTGCAACCGGCCATGCCGATGCCGGATTTTACCAATGCGCGCAACATCAATTTGATTGCGCAGGCGGGGTGCAATCAACGCCCGCAACTCGTCGCGAAATTGCGGCTGGATGAAGCTGAAAAGCTGGTGCTGGTGGCGATGGGCGGCATGAAATTCCGCCTGCCGGTGGAGCGCTGGCCGCATTTACCCGGCGTGCGCTGGATAATCCCGCAAGCATGGCAAGTTCAGCGCAATGACATGGCTGCACTCGAATCATTGGGTTTGCCTTTCGGCGATGTGCTGGCCTCGTGCGATGCCGTGCTGACCAAACCCGGTTACGGCACCTTCGCGGAAGCCGCTTGTGACGGAGTGCCGGTGCTTTACGTGGCGCGCCGCGATTGGCCGGAAGAGCCGTATCTGGTGCAATGGCTTTCGAAGCATGGCGTATGTCTGGAAGTGCAGCGCGATGCGTTGTACACCGGCAATCTGGGCGATGCACTCAATCAGCTTTGGGCGATACCCAAGCCGACCGCGCCTGTGCCATCAGGCATAAACGAGGCAGCGGATTATCTCGCCGCCTTGTTCTGATCACGCCTTAACCATGATTGGCCGCACACCAGCTTCTTAGTGGCTCCAGCTGACGCGCAGCAAATTTCGATCCGGGTTGTAGTGAAGCTCCAGTTCGCCCTGGTAGGCATGGTGCAACGCCTCACCGATGCCGCGTGCCAGATGGATGTCGGTGGTGGTCACCAGGGTGCCGTGCTCCGTCTTCTCAATGGCCATGATGCGCTGCAACGGGTGCTCTGCCTTTTCCCGGGTTTCCCGATGCTGTATCAGTTGCAGAATTTCCTGCTCGTGCGCCGCGAAAAACTTCCCAGCCAACGACACATATCCCGCCGGAAAATGATCGCGTACCCGATGGCAGGCCGGGCAGCATGCCTGATGCGCATCTTTCGGCTTGGCCAACCACTGCCAGTGGCCGGCATGGAACACCGCGCCGCAGTCCGGGCAGACCGTCGGCTCGGGAAGTTTGCCCTTGGTTTTGTAGCTGTCCATTGCCGTTTCCAGTAACGGCTGGTCACGGCGGATGGGATGAAAGCCTGCAGGTTGTGATTGTTTGGTCATGGTCGCCTCCTTGAAATGAATAATGACGCTCTCTCAATACATGCCAAGCATAGCAGCTATTCAGGTAGCGGAGGAATATGTTCCGCCCACTATTTTAAATGCGCTTGATTAAAGCGCAGGAAGCAGGGGGTCGAATGTTTTTATCGTAACTCGCCAAAGCAATTCAGCGCCGGTATTTCTGGTTTTTATCGCTGCGTGCAACAAGCCAGCCAGTAAAGTCCGCCCCGTTATTTAGCGCAAACGCTTGCGCTGTTTTTTCAGGCGCCCCGAGGCTTGGCAGGCGCGGCGATAGGCCTGCAAGGTTTTCTGGGCGTGGCCCAGCACGCTGCCGCTGGGATAACTGCCTGCCGCGTTTGCCGTGCCTGCGGGCAAGCCGGTGAGCAGCTCGAGGCCTTCGCTGGCATGCTCCGCAGTGTAGATATGGAATAGGCCCTTGGCGACGGCCTCGACAACCTTGCGCTCCAGCATCAGGTGGCGGCGGTTGCGGCGTGGAATCAGCACGCCCTGGCTGCCGTCCAGCCCGGCCGTTGCGCAGACGCGAAAGTAACCCTCGATTTTTTCGTTGACCCCGCCCACCGGCAACACCTCGCCGTGCTGGTTGACCGCGCCGGTAACCGCGATACCCTGTTTGAGAGGCAAGTCGGACAAGGACGAGAGCAAAACATAAAGTTCGGCACAGGAAGCCGAGTCTCCCTCCACGCCGTTGTATTCCTGCTCGAACACGATGGATGCGTTAAGCGCGAGCGGTGCAATATGGGCAAATAGTGCGGACAGGTAATTGTGCAGAATGAGCACGCCCTTATCGTGGATCGGTCCGGACATTTCCACCTCGCGCTCGATGTTGAGCAGGCCGTCGTCACCGGCAAAGGTGCGCGCCGTGACCCGTTCCGGGAAACCGAAACAGTAATCCCCCAGGTCTACCTGGGTCAGCCCGTTGAGTTGGCCCACCTTTTCGCCCTGCACGGTGATCAGCAAATCACCTTCGGCGATGGCTTCCTGCAGGCGCTGGTCAGGGTAATCGTGGCGCAAGGTGCGCGCATGAAGCGCAGCCTCGATATCCCGCACCTCGACCAGATGGCCGGCGCGAGCGCGGCACAGCGCCGCGCTTTCCATCACAAACGCCTCAGTGCGGGCGAAGATTGCGCTTTGGCGCGACTGGTCATCCACTTCACGGTGTCCATCCTCCAGCAGGCGCGCTACGGCGGCGGCGGAAAAATGCGGCAGCCCCAGCTCCCGGCAGGTGTGGGCGACAAAGATAGCCGAAGCGCGGCGGGTTTCAGCGCTGGACGAAAAGCTTTCGGCGAAATCCACCTTGACCCGAAAGCGGCGTCCGAACTCCGGGTCTTCCTCCTGCAACTCGTAATACTGTTCGCGCGAACCGATCAGGATGATTTTGACTTCAACATCCACTGCCTCGGGCTCGAGCGAAACTGCCGCAATCGGCGCAAAGGTAGTGCCCGGTTCCTCGATCTGCAGCCTGCCGCTGCGCAGCAAGCGCCGCAGCTTCTCCCACACCATGCTGTCGGCCAGCAGGTCGCGCAGATGCAGCATGAGGAAACCGCCGTGCGCCTTGAGCAGGCTGCCGGCGCGGATGCGGGTAAAATCGGTCACCAGCACATCGTTCTCGGACTGGTATTCGATGCTGCCGAACAGCGAGCGGAACAGCGGATTATCTTCGACGATCACCGGCGCGCCTTTCAGGCCATCATTGTCCACGATAAGATTAACCCGGTAGAGGGACAGCACTTTGCTTAATGCCTCCTGCCGGATTTCCTCATCGCTGTCGGAAACCTTGAACAGTTCCAGATGGTCGAGCACGTCGTGTATGACCTGTTCCAGATAAGTGTTGAGTTTGGCGGAATCCTTGATCTGCTTCTTCAATCCGCTGCGGATTTCCTGGAATTCGTGGTCCAGCAGCGGCTTTACCACCTGGCGCCGCAACGCCGCCAGCGCCTCGTTCATCACCCGCTCCATCGGCCGGGTCTTCTCGAAATAACGGGTGATCTCGGCGCGCAGTTCCTGCTCGGCCTGCTCAACTTCGGCCCGGTGTTCTTTCGGCAAAGCAAGCACTTCGTCTTCGGTCAGTGCGTGGCCTTTTTTGCCCACCAGGGTGAAAACCATGCGCCCGGCCTCGCGGTGAATACTGAACTTGCGGGCTTCGGCAAATGCCTCGAGTTCTGCGTAATTCCTGGCCTCTTCCGCCTTGTAGGTTTTTTCGATGCGCTCGCTTTCGGCCTTGAAATCCTGTCCTTCCAGGCACCGTGGAATTTCCGTCTGCAGGGATTTTGTCATCCGCGCCATGAGCTGGCGCAGCAGGCGTCCCTGCCCGGCAGGCAAGCGCAAAGCCTGCGGCCTTTCCGGCGCATCGAAGTTGTGCAGGTAGCATAAGTCGGGCGGCACCGCCCTGTTCGCGGCGGCAGCGACCATCGCCTGCCGCAGCAGCGACGAACGGCCGCTGCCGACCTCGCCCAGCACGAACAGGTTGTAATCCGGCTGATCCATCCCGAGGCCGAAACGGGCGGCCATTTCCGCGCGCTCCTGCCCGATCCAGGGCAGCGCATATTCCTGCAATTCGGAGGTGTCGGCGAACCCGAGCGTATCGGGGGCGATGGTGAGGCGAAGATCGGTAGGGGTCAGTTTTGAGGTTGGCATAATATTTATCCTAAGAACTGCATTCTAGCCACAGAGATCACAGAGGGCACAGAGTGTAGCCCGGATGGAATGCAATGGAATCCGGGGTGCTTTTTGGGTGCGTTCACTACTTCCCGGATTTCGCTCCGCTTCATCCAGGCTACAGAACTCCGTAGGGCGCAATAACCAACGGGCATTGCGCCGTATGTGTTTTCATCCGGTGCAATGCGCTACGCTTATTGCACCCTACGCGAGCTGTTTTTAGTGCGTCCCTCTTGAATGCCGGGTTAAGCGATTTCATTCTTAAACTTATTGAAAGAAACACAACGGATACCCACGTTCTCCATGTCACGGATATTTGATTCAGCCACGGCTGAGACCGATGCCGAGGTCGCGTCCGTGATTACAGTTGTAGGGTAGCCATACGAGAGCCCATCGAACGCAGTCGCTCTAATGCAGTTCGGGTATTGCGTGCCGCAGATTACAACACTATCGACACATAACCTCCTTAAGATCAATTCCAACTCCGTGCCAAAAAACGCAGAGAAGCGGGGCTTCACCACACGATACTCACCGGTTATTGGAGAGAGCGCATCAATAATTTCCACCCCTTTCGTTCCTGGAACAGCATAAGGCGGTCCAGCTAGAAATGCTTCCCTTCGTGAAATCTCAATATCACTTCCGTCGGCTCGATACTCACGCACAATATGAAAAACCGGATAACGCTTTGCTCGGAAATACTCCAGAACCTCTTTGATCCGAAGGACTGTAGCAAGCGCGCCATGGATTATGGCTGGCGCACCCGGCAAAACGAAATCATTCTGCATATCGATTATGAGGAGGGCAGGTTTCACTTCTTCGCCCCCAGTGCCAGCGCCCGCAACCTGCCTTGCTCCAGCTCCACCGCATCCGGCACTACCAGCCAGCCGTGCAAATTATCCAGCACCAGGTCGGTCAGCGCGTGTATCCAGTCGTCGCGCTCGTTGAGGCAGGGGATGTAGTGGTATTCGCCGCCGCCCGCATGCTGAAATTCTTCCTTGCCTTCCAGCCCGATTTCTTCCAGCGTCTCCAGACAGTCGGCAACGAAGCCGGGGCAGACCACGTCCAGGCGCTTGAGCTTTTGCCGGCCCAGTTCCTTGAGCGTGGCGGCGGTGTAGGGCTTGAGCCATTCCTTATTGCCGAGGCGCGACTGGAAGCTGACGGCGTATTTCTCCGGCTTCAACCCCAGCTGCTGCGCCAGCAGGCGCGCGGTCTTGTGGCATTCGCAGTGGTAGGGGTCGCCCCTGTCCAGCATGTGTTTCGGCAGGCCGTGGAAGCTCATCAGCAGTTTTTCCGGCCGGCCGTTTCTCATCCAGTAGTCGTTGATGCTGTTCGCCAGCGCCTTGATGTAGCCGGGGTGGTCGTGGAAGTGTTTGATGGTGCGCAGCGCGGGGGTATTGCGCATTTGCAGCAGCTCGCTGTAAACGATGTCACAGACCGTGGCGGTGGTGCTGGCGGCGTATTGCGGATACATCGGCACGATTAAAATGCGTTGGCAGTTTTGTTCCTTGAGCTTGCGCAGCACATCGGGAATTCCAGGGTTGCCGTAGCGCATTGCGTAGTCCACCACGAACGGAGCCTTGGTGCGCTGGCCCAGATAGCCTTGCAGCAGCGCAGTCTGTTTTTCGGTGTAAACGCGCAGCGGTGAACCTTCCTTCAGCCACACGGATGCGTATTTCGCGGCGGATTTTTTCGGGCGGACATTGAGGATGATGCCGTTGAGTATCAGCCACCAGATCGCCCTGGGCATTTCCACCACGCGCGGGTCACCCAGGAATTCTTTCAG
>JACREC010000025.1 GCA_016218445.1 Nitrosomonadales bacterium | reverse complement strand
GGCGGCTGGCCACACACAACCGGTTCTTCGCCACTCTGGGCGAATTGCTCCATGCAGTCGAATCATGTTTCGATTGCTGGCGAAAACCGAATGCGGTGCTGTTCAGATTATGCGGCATTATTTAAGACGCTATGTTTAGCTTGTTTGTTTATCCGGGGTGGCTACATGAAATTTGGCATTGTCGTTAACGAAGGCCCTTATCAGCATCAGGCCAGTGATTCGGCCTACTTGTTCTGTAAGGCGGCTATTGCAAAAGGCCACGAAGTGTGGCGCGTGTTTTTCTATCACGACGGGGTGAACAACGCCTCGAGGTTGACCGAGCCGCCACAGGATGACCGCAATATCGTCAACCGCTGGAGCAAACTCGCAGAGGAGCATAAGGTCGATCTGGTAGTTTGCGTAGCGGCAGCTTTGCGGCGCGGCATCAAGGAAGAAAATCTGGCGCAAGGCTTCCGTATTTCCGGACTGGGGCAATTGGTGGAAGCGGGCATCAAAACTGACCGTCTGGTTGTGTTTGGCGATTAAGGGGAGCGGGATGAGTCATATTAATATTAAGAAATTCATGTTCGTTAACCGCAAAGCACCGCACGGTACGATCTATGCGCTGGAAGCGCTGGAAGTGGTGCTGATTACCGCCGCGTTTGATCAGGATGTTTCTTTGGTTTTTCTGGATGATGGCGTGTATCAATTGAAAAAGGGACAGCAGACCAAGGGGATAGAAACCAAAAACTTTTCGTCTGCCTATCGTGCGCTGGAAGGCTACGACATTGAGAAGCTGTATGTCGAAAAAGAGTCGCTGGAAGCGCGCGGAATCAGTGAGGAAGACTTGCTGGTGGATGTTACCGTGCTTGGTCGCACAGAAATGGGCGAATTAATGAATCAGCAAGATGTGGTCATGAGTTTCTAAAGGAGAATTGTTAAATGCTGCACATCATCAACAAATCTCCGCTGGCCAATAACGCACTCGACAGCTGTTTGCGCGTCGCCCAGTCTGGAGAGATTCTGCTTATCGAAGACGCTGTCTATGCCGCCACAACCGGCAACGCGTTCGAGGGCAAGATACGCAAGGCGTTGGAACGTTTCAAGATTCATGTCCTGCAACCTGACCTCGAGGCGCGCGGGCTTGCCGATCGCATCATCGAAGGAGTTATACCCGTGGATTACGGCGGCTTCGTCGACCTTACGACCACAAATAAAACCTGCCAATCCTGGCTTTAAATCTGCGCAAAAAAGGAGAAATACCATGTCCAGCATCGAAGTTGACGGCAAGAATTATGAAACAGATGAAGAGGGCTACCTCACCAATCTGACTGACTGGAATAAAGAAATCGCCAACTACATCGCGCAAGTTGAAAATATCAATATGACCGAGCAACATTGGGAAGTGATTAATTTTCTGCGTGAGTATTTTGAAGAATACCAGATTGCGCCAGCAGTTCGCGTGTTGACCAAAGCCATTGGCAAGAAACTCGGTGCGGACAAAGGCAACAGCGAATATCTGTACAGCCTGTTTCCCTACGGACCGGGCAAGCAGGCTTGCAAGATTGCCGGCTTGCCGAAGCCGACAGGGTGCGTCTGATTTTTAGCATTACCGATGTTCCTAATGCGAGGACTGCCCCATGATCGGCACCTTGTTCACAATCCTGTTTTACCTTGCCACCTTGTTGTTTGTCGTGGGTTTGCTTTACCGTATCGGCGTTTATTCACGCACTCCGGCCCCGCTTAAAATACCCACCACGCCCGCCCCCATTAATACTGGCGGGGTAGTGCTGCGTATGACACGCGAAGTCCTGTTTTTTGAAAGCCTGTTCAAAGCGAATCTGTGGACGTGGGGCATGGGCTGGTTGTTTCATGCCAGCCTGGTACTTGTCCTGTTGCGCCACTTGCGCTATTTCACTGAACCCGTTTGGGCTTGGGTGGCGTTCATTCAGCCATTTGGTGTGTATGCGGGGATTACCATGCTGCTTGGTTTGGCTGGATTGTGGGCGCGGCGTTTATTTGTCGAACGCATCCGTTACATCTCGACCCCCTCCGACCACCTGCTACTGGTGCTATTCATGGCGATTGCCGCATCCGGCCTGTTGATGAAATTCGTTGCGCATACCGATGTGATCTCAGTCAAAGGTTTCATTCTCGGCTTGATGTACTTCAACTGGCAACCTTTGCCTGCGCACCCTGGCCTGTATGTACACCTGTTGCTGGTGGCTGTGCTGTTGCTGATTTTTCCGATCAGCAAGCTGTTGCATGCGCCCGGTGTGTTTTTTTCCCCCAGCCGCAACCAGGCAGATAATCCTCGTGAAAAACGTCATATTGCTGCCTGGGCCAAACAACTGGATTCCGGTCAAATAGAGCCCAATGACATGGGTAACGCCAAATGAGTGCCACGATTACCGCTCCGGCATACCGCATCATTCCCATCATCCCCGCGCTGAAGCCGGGAGCCATGGAAGATAGCAAGTCGTTTGTCGCGAACGACAAGATTCAGGAAGCGCTGGGTTTCCCCGGTCAATTGGTGGATGACTGGCATGACCGTGCGCTGGCCAGGATGGGCGAGTTGCTTGGCAAGTACCGCTCACTCAAGGTTTTTTTGGACGCATGCGTGCATTGCGGGGCGTGTTCCGACAAGTGCCACTATTTCATCGGCACACAAGACCCGAAAAACATGCCGGTGGCGCGTCAGGATTTGCTGCGCAGTGTCTATCGCCGCTATTTCACCCTGCCGGGGAAATTCTTTCCGAAACTGGTCGGAGCGCGCGATTTAACCCGCGAAGTGCTCGACGAGTGGTATACCTACTTCTACCAGTGTTCGGAATGCCGCCGTTGTTCGGTGTTCTGTCCTTACGGCATTGATACCGCAGAAGTCACCATGGCGGCGCGCGAAATTCTGGATTCCGTGGGTTACGGTCAGAAATACTCAAACGAAATCATCGGCAAGGTGCACCGTGTCGGCAACAACCTCGGACTGCCCGGCCCGGCATTGCTGGATACGCTGGAGGGCCTGGAAGAAGACGTCAAAGAGGCTACCGGTATTGATGTGCGTTTCCCGCTCGACGTGAAAGGCGCTGAAGTGCTGCTGGTTACGCCTTCCGCCGACTTTTTTGCCGAGCCGCATATCGACAGCCTGATCGGCTACGCCAAGGTTTTTCATGCCACTGGTACCAGCTGGACGCTGTCCTCCAAGGCTTCCGAGGCAGGTAATTTCGGCATGTTCATCGGCAATTATGATCAACTGCGCAAGATTGCCATGCGCATCCGCGAAGCCGCGCTGGAATTGGGTGTGAAGCGCATTGTGGTGGGCGAATGCGGCCATGCCTGGCGCGTAGCCTACAGTTTCTGGAATACCCTGACCGGTGTGGGGGATGGGGCAGACGCAAACGACAAGTTTGCCATGATGTTGCAGAAGCAGCTCGACCACCGCTACAAACAGCCGCTGCATATTTGCGAATTCACCTGGGACATGATCGAACAGGGCGCGCTGTCCTTCGACAAGGAAGCCAATGACAAACACATCATCACCTTCCACGATTCCTGCAATGTGGCACGCGGTTCGCGCATGGGCGATTATCCCGGCGGGCAGTTTGAAATCCCGCGCAACATCATCAAGGCGGTAGCGAACAATTATGTCGAAATGCCACTCTCAACCACGCGCGAGCAGACTTTCTGCTGCGGCGGCGGGGGTGGGCTGTTGACCGATGACCTGCTGGATTTGCGCGTCAAAGGTGCGTTGCCGCGCATGGAAGTGTTGCAGCAAGTAGTGGACGAACACGGGGTTAATTTCATGGCAACGATATGCGCTATCTGCAAGGCGCAATTCACCAAGATCATGCCCATTTACGGATTCGACAGAAGGATGATCGGCGGGGTTCACCAGTTGGTCAGCAATGCGATCAGGCTAGGCAACAAATAAAGGAGACAGGTAATGTCATCAACAATTGAAGTACCTCAAAAAATCACGTTCCGCCGTTACAAAGACGGGGACAACAAGGTTCACAGATTAAACCAGAAAATTTTCCAGGCGAGCCATACGTACAAATGCCCGACCTACATTCAATCTAGCCCACCTTGCCAGGCCAGTTGTCCATCGGGAGAGGATATACGCGGCTATTTGTCCATCGCGCGCGGCACCGAAAAACCGCCATTGGGAGCCGATGGCAAGCCGGCAATGTCCTGGCAGGAATATGCCTGGCGGCGCCTGACCGAGGCCAATCCCTTCCCGTCGGTCATGGGCCGCGTCTGCCCGGCGCCATGTGAGACCGGCTGTAACCGCAACGAAGTGGAAGATCATGTCGGCATCAACTCGGTGGAACATTTTCTCGGCGAGTATGCGATTGCCAATAAACTTGCCTATCGCAAAACTGCACAGCCAACCGGCAAAAAGGTAGCGGTCATCGGCGGTGGCCCGGCCAGCCTGTCCTGCGCCTATCAACTGGCGTTGAAGGGGCATGAGGTAACGGTGTTTGACGAGCATGAATTTCTTGGCGGCATGATGCGCTACGGCATTCCGGGTTTCCGTACGCCGCGCGATGTGCTGGATGCGGAAATCCAGCGCATCCTTGATCTGGGCGTGAAGGCCCGGTTGAAGTGCCGTGTCGGCAAGGACATTACGCTGGCAGAAATTCGCGAGGACTTTGATGCCGTATTCCTCGGCATGGGGGCGCAATCCGGCCGTGCCTTGCCCATAGCGGATAGCGAGGCACCGAATGTGGTAACGGCGACTGCCTTCCTCAAGGCTTTTAACGATGGCCGCCTCCAGCACGTCGGCAAACGCGTGGTGGTGGTCGGCGGGGGTGACACCTCGATAGACGTGGCTACCGTGGCGCGCCGTCTCGGCCATATTGCACATGCCAAACCGACCGATGCCGAGCATGCCATCGCCGGGCGCATGGCGCACGATGTGGCAAAAGTTTCGGCCAAGCAGGGTGCCGAGGTGACGCTGACTTCCATCTTCAATATCGACAAGATGCAGGCCAACAGACACGAAATCGAACAGGCGCTCGCCGAAGGTATTGAAATCCGCGGCAGTCTGGCGCCCATCGGTATCGTGCGCAGTGCGGATGGACGCGCCACGGCATTGCGCGTCAGCCGGTGCGAAGCAAAGCTGGCCGGCGGGAAACTGGAAGTCAGGATTATTGAAGGAACCGAACAGGATATTCCAGCCGACCTGATCGTGTCCGCGATTGGTCAGTCGGTGGACTTTGCCGGGCTGGAGGAATTCAACAATGGCAAGGGTGCGGTTTCGACAGATCGCAACTATCTGGTTGCCGGGCAGAAGGGGGTATTTGCTGGCGGTGACGTCATACGCCCGCACCTGCTGACCACGGCCATCGGTCACGGCTCTATCGCGGCGGATGGCATCCACCATTACCTGAATGGACAGGATTTGGAAAAACGCCCCAAGATCGATGCGCATCAATTTGACCTGATGCGCAAGATGGCGGAGAAGGGGCTGGAAATCAAGGAAACGCACGAGCCGATGCGCGGCACATACAGTTCCAGCGTGGCCGTGCACAACTTCGACAACCGCTCCGACCGTTACATCATCCCGCACGACAAGCTGTTCCTCGGACACTTCTCTTATGTGCCGCGCAACCAGCGCGACATTGTCACCCTCAGCAAGGAAACCGCGCTGGGGAATTTCGAGGAGCGTCTGGGCGTGCTCAGTCAGGAGAAGGCGGTTGCCGAGGCCAAGCGTTGCATGAGCTGCGGCATGTGCTTCGAGTGCGACAACTGCGTGGTGTATTGCCCGCAGACCGCCGTATATCGTGTCAAGAAAAACCAGGCAACGACCGGACGCTATGTGGATACCGACTACAACAAGTGCATCGGTTGTCATATCTGCGCGGACGTGTGCCCGACAGGCTACATCCAGATGGGTCTGGGCGAGTGAATGCGAGCGTTTGTAGGAGCGGGCCATGCCCGCGAAAAATTGGCAAATCGCGGGCATGGCCCGCTCCTACACCAGCTATTGATTTTGGAATTGATATAAGACCGACATGAAGGCTTTCCTGTTCATCCTGCTGCTTGCCGCCACACCCTCTTGGGCGGCGGGTTCCATTGTGCCCAAGCTCGACATAGGCAAGGGTGGCCAGTGTGTGGAAGACCCGCAGTGGATGCGCAAGAATCACATGCATTTGCTTATCCGCCAACGCGATGAAACAGTGCGTAAAGGCATACGCGACGGAAAATACAGCCTGAAAAATTGTATCGAGTGCCATGCCAGTCTGCGCGATGACAGCGTAATCGGCCGCGATGACAGCTTCTGCCAGGGATGTCATCGCTATGAAGCGGTAAAAATAGACTGCTTTGAATGCCATTCCGGCAAACGAAAATCCGCCTGGGCGCAGAGTAAATGAGCAACATCAACGTGCAGCGCAGACAATTCCTGAAAACCTCGGTGGGGCTGGCAGCGGTTGCCGTCGCTCCGGGGATGCTGCTGTTTGAAGCGGCACACGGCCAATCCGCTGCCGTTTCCAGCAAGGTGCGCTGGGGCATGTTGATCGACACCGCAAACTGCACCGACGGATGCAACGACTGCGTGGCCGCCTGCAACAAGGGAAACGGCTTGGCTGGCGGATTAAATTCGGGCGGGTTAAGCCCAACCGACTCGCAATGGATGCGGAAAGTTGAGCTCAAGGACATGCGCGGCGGCCGGACGCTGTCGCTGCCGATGATGTGCCAGCATTGCGAGCATCCTCCCTGCGTGGATGTCTGTCCGACGGGAGCTTCTTTCAAGCGCGCTGACGGCATTGTGCTGGTTGACAGGCATCGCTGCATCGGCTGCCGCTACTGCATGATGGCGTGCCCGTACAAGGCGCGTTCTTTCGTGCATGAACCGCTGCACGACCAGAACCCCGATGTGCCGCGCGGCAAGGGCACGGTGGAGAGCTGCACGATGTGTGTGCAGCGCATTGACCGCGGCCAGCAACCCGCTTGCGCCGAAGCCTGCCCGAACAAGGCAATCCTGTTCGGCAACCTCAACGATCCTGAAAGCGAGATTGCCAGAAGAATACGCACCGTCGCATCCGTTCAGGTGCGGGCCGACCTGGGACTCAACACCGCTATCCGTTACCAGGGGTTATAGATCAAATGCCCAGCCAATCTCCGATGCAGTTTAAAAACCGGCTTTTCTGGTCACTGATCGCGGCGGGCGGTCTGGTTGTGCTGCTGGGATTGTTCGCCGCACATCTGATGGAGGAGCACGGCCATATCATCACCGGCATGAACAACCAGATCGTCTGGGGACTTCCGCATGTTTTCGCTATTTTCATGATTGTTGCCGCCTCCGGGGTGCTCAACGTCGCCTCGATCGGCTCGGTCTTCGGCAAAGCCGTTTACAAGGCCAGGGCGCCACTGTCGGGCCTGCTCTCCATAGCATTGCTGGCGGGCGGATTGACCGTGCTGATGCTCGACCTCGGGCGGCCGGACCGGGTGATGGTCGCCGCGACCAACTACAACCCGACCTCGGTATTCGCCTGGAACGTTTTGCTCTATTCCGGGCTGTTTGGCCTGGTGAGTGTTTATCTCTGGACCATGATGGAACAGCGCATGAATCCCTGGTCCAGGCCCGCCGGTTTGGCGGTGTTCGTCTGGCGGTTCATTCTTACCACCGGCACCGGCCTGATCTTCGCCTTTCTGGTTGCCCGCCAGGCTTACGGCTCGGCTTTGCTGCCGCCCATGTTCATCGTGATTTCCTTCGCCTGGGGGTTGGCGGTTTTTCATGTTGCTCAGTCGGCCATTTACGCCTGGAGTGGAAAGGAACACGCTCCGGACATCGTAAAACGCATGGGAAATCTGCTGGGTATTTTCGTGATGGCAGCCCTTTATTTTGTCGCGGCCTATCACCTGACCAATCTGTATTTTGCGCATCAATCCGGGTTCGAGCGGTTTATCCTGATTGACGGCGGCCTTTACCCAAGGCTCTTCTGGTGGGGTTACGGCTTGCTCGGCAACCTGCTGCCACTGGTGCTGATCTTTCACCCAAGCCTGGGCAAGACCAGGAGCGTGGTAGCCGCATCGCTGCTGGTCATTCTGGGCGGATTCGCGCTGCTTTATGTGTTCGTTATCGGCGGCCAGGCTTATCCGCTGTCCATTTTCCCCGGCTATGCAGCAAGCAGCAGTTTCGGTGACGGCCAGATCGCGCAATACAGCCCATCGCTGCCGGAATTCCTGCTGGGTTTTGGCGGCCTGGGAATTGCTTTTTTGATTACCACTGCCAGCGTCCGGGTGCTTGATTTCATGCCGCATGACAAGCCACACATTGCCGACTGACTTTGCCATGAACCGGATGCTGATTTCCGCAGCGCACAAGTCTTCCGGGAAGACGATAGTCAGCATCGGGCTGTGTGCCGCGTTGAAACAGCGCGGGCATATTGTGCAGCCGTTCAAGAAAGGCCCTGATTACATCGACCCGATGTGGCTCAGCCTGGCATCGGGGCGTGCCTGCCGCAATCTCGATCTGTACCTGATGGAACGCGACGATGTTGTAGCCAACTTCGTGCGGCATAGCGCCGAAATCAATCTGGTCGAGGGCAACAAGGGGCTGTACGACGGCCTGGCGCTGGACGGCAGCAACAGCAACGCCGCACTGGCAAAACTGCTCGACCTGCCGGTGTTCCTGGTGATTGATGCGCGCGGCATGACACGCGGCATCGCACCGTTGATACTCGGTTATCAGGCATTTGACCGTGACATAAATATCGCCGGAGTGATCCTCAACAATCTGGGCGGCTCGCGGCACGAGGCCAAGCTGCGCAGCGTCATCGAGCACTATACCGATGTGCCGGTGATCGGCGCGATTCATCACGACGAGCGGCTCAGCATCGTCGAACGCCATCTCGGCCTGATGCCCAGCAATGAGTCACATGTCGCTACGGCAAAAATCAAACAGATCGGCGAGGCCATCGCGGAACAGGTCGATCTGGACAAGCTGCTCGCGTTGTCGCAAAAAGAACCGCTGCGCGTCCCGCACAAGGCCGAAGTGAGTCCGCTGCCTTGCGGCGAGAAAATAAAAATAGGCATCGCGCGCGACCGCGCCTTCGGCTTTTATTACGCTGACGATCTTGATGCGCTGGAAGCGGCGGGCGCGGAACTGGTGCCGTTTGATGCGCTGCGCGATGCACGACTGCCGGAAGTGGATGCGCTGTATATCGGCGGCGGTTTCCCCGAGACCTGCGCTGCCGAACTGGAAGCCAACAGCGCGCTGCGTGGCGAGATCAAACAGGCCATTGAAAATGGCATGCCGGCCTATGCCGAATGCGGCGGGTTGATGTATCTGTCGCGCGGCATCGAATATCAGGGGCGCACCTGGCAGATGGTCGGCGCGATTCCAGGCGATGTGAAGATGCACGACAAGCCCATCGGACGCGGCTACGTGCATCTCAAGGAAGATGATGTACATCCGTGGCCGCGCCCGACGTCTTTATCAGAAGCGCCCCCCCCTATCCAAGACCCCCTCGCTGCCGCTCTCCCCCGCGCAAGCGGGAGAAAGGGCGAACGTGAAGTGGGGCAAGCAGGTATTTTGTCGCAAGACAAAAACTCGCAAAATCAACCTTTAATCTTCGCGCACGAGTTCCATTATTCCAGCCTGGAGAACCTTCCTCCGGACGCCCGCTTCGCTTACCGTGTCGAGCGTGGCTACGGCATAAACGGGGAGCGCGACGGCATTGTTCTGCACAACCTGCTGGCCTCCTATACCCACCTGCGCACCATCGGCAGTTGCTACTGGGCCACCCGCTTCGTCGCATTTATTCGGCGGCAACTGGAACAACACAGGCATTTCGAATCTGCACATTCCAACCAGCAAGCAATATGACACAGGAATGTTATCAAGCCGCCAGCGCCGCCTTCGACCAGGCCAACGCGGAAGACCCGAACAAGGAGATGGCCGATGGCAAGGAGTATCCCAAGGAACTGCTCTACGCACAGCGCATGAGCGAGATGCAGCAGCGCTACGCCCCCGAGGCCTCGGAGGCGGTGAAACTCGCGGTGCGCGCCCAGCACATCCAGCGCTGGAAGATCCCGCGCAGCGACTATCCCGTGGACCGGCAGGGCTATCTGCAATGGCGCACCGGGCTGTACCAGTTCCACGCCGAGACTGCCGGGAACATCATGCAAGAAGCGGGCTGTGACAATGCGATGATCGAACGCGTCAAGAGCATCGTGAGCAAGAAAGGCTTGAAGGTCAACCCGGAGACGCAGTTGATGGAAGATGTGGCCGATCTGGTGTTCATCGAGCATTACCTGGTTGGATTTGCTTTGCAGCACCCGGAGTATGACGAAGCGAAATGGATACAGATCATCCGCAAGACCTGGCAGAAAATGTCGCCGCGCGCACATGAATTTGCGCTTGCGTGCAAGATCAAACTGCCGGAAGCGCTGGTGCCGCTGATCCTGAAAGCCGTCCAATAGCATGGACTTCCTGCCGATCTTCCTGAACATCAAAGGCAAGCCGTGCCTCGTGGTCGGCGGTGGCGAAGTGGCTCATCGCAAAGCGTCGGTGCTGGTGGAGGCGGGTGCGACAGTAACAGTGGTTGCGCCAGCGCTGGCAGATTCTTTTGCCGGTTTGTCCCGCATCAAACATGTTGCTGAGCGCTTCCAGCCCAGGCACCTGGAAGGAATGGTAATGGTCATTGCCGCGACCAGCGACAGCTCCGTCAATCAGCAGGTTTCGCAGCAAGCGCACGCGCGAAATATCCCGGTGAATGTGGTGGACAACCCGGATTTATGCACGTTCATCATGCCCGCCATTCTGGATCGCTCACCGCTGCTGGTGGCGTTTTCCAGCGGCGGCGCCTCCCCGGTGCTTGCCAGAATGCTGCGCGGCAAACTGGAAACGCTGATTCCGCAAGGCTACGGCCGTCTCGCCGCGTTCGCGGAACGCTTCCGCGAACGTGTCAAGCAACGCGTCACCAATCCGGCGAAGCGCCGCATCTTCTGGGAGAACGTGCTGGAGGGCGTGGTTGCCGAAAAGGTGTTTGCGGGCGACGAGACCAGTGCAGAAGCCATGCTGCTCAGTCTGCTGGAAAATGAGAAACCGGAACAAGCTGGCGAAGTGTATCTGGTCGGCGCAGGTCCCGGCGATCCGGATTTGCTGACGTTCCGCGCCTTGCGCTTGATGCAAAAGGCCGATGTGGTGGTTTATGACAACCTGGTATCCAAACCCGTGCTCGAAATGACGCGGCGTGATGCGATACGAATTTATGTCGGTAAAAAACGCGATAACCACGCCATGCCGCAGGAAGAAATCAATGAACTGCTGGTGCGTCTGGCCAAACAAGGCAAACGCGTGTTGCGTCTCAAGGGCGGCGACCCGTTCATTTTCGGGCGTGGCGGCGAAGAAATCGAAACCCTCGCCGAACACGGCGTCCCGTTCCAGGTCGTGCCCGGCATCACCGCAGCATCCGGCGTTTCCGCCTACGCCGGTATTCCACTGACACACCGCGATCATGCGCAGTCCTGCATATTCGTTACCGGCCACCTGAAAGACGGCAGCATGAACCTTGATTGGGACGCTCTGGCCCGCCCAAACCAGACCATCGTGGTCTATATGGGCTTGCATGGTCTGGCAACACTCTGCACCGAACTTGTTGCACACGGCCTGCCGGACAGCACCCCGGTCGCCATCGTGCAACAGGGAACCACGCAAAACCAGCGCGTCATCACCGGCACGTTAGCGACGCTGCCCGCGATTGCGCAGATTGAAAAACCGCAAGCCCCGACTTTGATCATTGTCGGCGGGGTCGTTACGCTCAGGGAAAAGCTGGCCTGGTTTAACCCAAAAAATCCTGAGAACTTGGTAAGGGAGACTCTATGAATTCAGAGTTCGCCCAAATGCAAGGCGCGGGTGAAATTTTGCCGCGCCGCATATGGGGTATATGTAAGCAAGCGCGGATTCAACAACGAAGTGCAACGATGAGTCAACGCGACAAGGAGTAAGGTGAGGTAATCTGCCGAGCTTCTTGATCGCCAAATCGAGTTGCACGAGATGAATTACACACACCTTACTGAAGTAGAAAGATACCAG
>JACREC010000024.1 GCA_016218445.1 Nitrosomonadales bacterium | reverse complement strand
GGCGGCTGGCCACACACAACCGGTTCTTCGCCACTCTGGGCGAATTGCTCCATGCAGTCGAATCATGTTTCGATTGCTGGCGAAAACCGAATGCGGTGCTGTTCAGATTATGCGGCATTATTTAAGACGCTATGTTTAGCTAAGATTTGCGCTCCGGCCCTGTCGTCGTCTAAATTACCAAGGAGGTGCATCATGAGCAACGGAAAAACTTACAAAGGCAGTTGTTTTTGTGGTGCGGTGCAGTTCACGGTCATCGGTGAACCGGTCGCGATGGGTTATTGCCATTGCGAGTCGTGCCGGCACTGGTCAGCAGCGCCTGTCAACGCCTTCACTTTATGGAAACCCGAAGCGGTGCAGATCACGCAGGGAGCGGACAATATCGGCACTTACAACAAGACGCCGCGCAGTTATCGCAAATGGTGCAAGACGTGTGGAGGCCACATCTTCACCGAGCATCCCGGCTGGGGACTCACCGACGTGTATGCAGCGGTCATTCCGGACTTTCCGTACCACGCCGGCGTCCACGTCAATTATCAGGAGACGAAGCTGCGAATCAAGGACGGGCTGCCGAAGATGAAGGACCTCCCGAAGGAAATGGGTGGCTCGGGCGTCAGTGTGGAGGAATGACACTTTGGGCTCTTCAAGCTCCACTATCCATGGCTAACCCTGCGTATTAGAAAGCACTGGCGTAATTCTCTGCTTGCACTGTGTCAGCCCGGCGCATGTTGATGAGATCGTGAGAATGGCTTTGCGTGCTGGCGGTTCAACCACCAATCAAGTGCAAGATTTGGGTTTTCTGTATACGCATGGATTTACAGATTCCGAGGGATACGTGTGGATATTGAATCACATATATCCCGGAAAAATATTGAGCTAGAGTGATACTTCAAAATTCAAATGGTTGTGCGGTTTGTTGCCTGGCCATTCGCTGCAGGTACGACGATCCTGACGGGCCGCGGCCTGAGCTCAAACGTTAGACTTAGCCGATGCGGAGTCCGCGTAGAGAATTGCGTAACTTTGTTGAATCCGCCCTACAAGTTCTTCACCTGCTTGTTCCGCCTGCCTCGCCAGTTCAGGGGTAAGCCGCATATAATCCGCATCCATCAATTTGTTCCCAAGTAAATATCAGTGAAACCTTCAGGGCTGGTAACCGTAGCGCATCTGCATGAGTTTGAGGAAATTGTGGATGTACGCTCGCCATCCGAATATGCCGAGGACCATATCCACGGTGCGATCAATTGTCCGGTGCTGGACGATGCGGAGCGCGTGCGCGTCGGCACACTGCATCTGCAATCGCCATTCGAGGCCAAGAAGATCGGCGCGGCGCTGGTCGCGCGCAACATCGCGCGCCATCTTGAAGAAAAATGGCTGGATAAACCCAGAACATGGCATCCGCTGATCTATTGCTGGCGCGGCGGCCAGCGCAGCAGCGCGATGACGCACATCCTGCGCCAGATCGGCTTCGCTGCCGAGCGCCTCGATGGCGGTTACAAAAGCTATCGCCATCATGTGCGGGAGCAATTGCTGGTGCTGCCCGCAAAACTCTCCTTCCGCGTATTGTGCGGTTTGGCCGGCAGCGGCAAGAGCCGCCTGCTGACTGCGTTGCAACGGGCCGGTGCGCAGGTGCTGGATCTGGAGGAAATCGCGCGGCACCGCGGCTCGGTGCTGGGCGATATGCCAAACGAGGCGCAGCCCTCGCAAAAAGGTTTCGATAGCCTGTTGCTGGCCAGGCTGGAAACATTCGATCCCGCGCTGCCGGTTTATGTCGAATCAGAAAGCAAGAAGATCGGCACGCTGCGCATTCCTGATACGCTCATCCAGGCCATGTGGAGCAGCCCGTGTATTCGCCTGGAAAGTCCCCTTGCGGTGCGCGTGGCGCTGCTGCGCGAGGACTATGCGCACTTCCTGCTCGCGCCGGATTTGCTTGCGGCAAACCTCGACCGTTTGCAGGGGATGTATGCCAACGAGCTGCTGGCGCACTGGCACTCGCAGTGCAAGGCGCATGCATGGGACGAGTTCATCGCCGAATTGCTGGAGCAGCATTACGACCCCGCCTACAACAAGTCGATACGCAGGAATTATGCGAATTACGATCAGGCATCTTGCCTCACCCTTAACAGCTTGAACGAACAGGATTTCAAGCGGCTGGCCGAAGAAGCGCTTGCCTTGCCCGGTAATTTTGTCAACAATGGCGGCAGTTCACAGGAGTTTTGATGCCCGTTCAGGTTGTTGCCGATTTCACCCTGCCCGCTACCGGCGGCACTGCTTTTAATCTTGCTGCCGCACGCGGCAAACCGCTGGTGATTTATTTCTACCCGAAGGACAATACGCCCGGCTGCACCATGGAGAGCCAGCAGTTCCGCGACCTGTATGCTGATTTCCGGAAAGCCGGTTGCGAGGTGGTGGGCATTTCACGCGACAGCATCAAGTCGCACGAGAGCTTCAAGGCCAGATTCGATATGCCGTTCGCCCTGCTTTCCGATGCCGAGGAAACGGTGTGTGAACAATTCGGCGTGATCAAGCTGAAAAACATGTACGGCAAGCAGGTGCGCGGCATCGAGCGCAGCACCTTCGTGCTCGACAAGCGCGACGTGTTGCGCCGCGAATGGCGCGGCGTCAAGGCCGACGGCCACGCCCGGGAAGTACTCGAATTCGTGCAGTCCCTAAACATTTAAACATAGGCGTAAGCTATTAGACGTAAGACGTAAGTTAAAAAACCGCGAACGACAATACCAACTAACAACTTACGTCTCAAGTCTTACGTCTTCGAAATACATAAACCAAGGAGCATTATGCAAGCCCGCAAGACATCTCCCGCCCCGGATACCGCCACCAAATTGTTCGTGCTGGACACCAATGTGCTGATGCACGACCCGACCAGCCTGTTCCGCTTCGAGGAGCACGACATTTACCTGCCGATGTTCGTGCTGGAAGAGTTGGACAACGGCAAGAAGGGCATGTCCGAAGTCGCGCGCAATGCGCGCCAAGCCAGCCGCTTTCTCGATACGATAGTCAGCGAGACCGCACACGACATCGAGCACGGCATCCCGCTGCAAGCACAAGGCAGCGGAGCCGCCACCGGGCGCCTGTTCCTGCAAACCCAGTTCATCAACCACGAGTTGCCACCCACGCTGGAACATGGCAAGGCCGACAATGCCATCCTCGGCGTGGTGATTTTCCTGCAGAAGCAGCAGCCCAAACGCGCGGTGATCCTGGTCAGCAAGGACATCAACATGCGCATCAAGGCGCGCGCGCTGGGGTTGTCCGCGCAGGATTATTACAACGACAAGGTGCTGGAAGACACCGACCTGCTCTACACCGGGGTGCTGGCATTGCCGCAGGATTTCTGGGACAAGAACGGCAAGGACATGAAGTCCGGTCTGCAGGACGGCCATACTTTTTACAATATCAAGGGGCCGCTGTGCCGCGATCTGCTGGTGAACCAGTTCGTGTTCCAGGAAAACGGCGTCAACCCGTTTTATGCCGTGGTGACCGCGCAGGACGGCAACACTGCCATGCTGCGCACGGTGACCGATTACACCCACCACAAGAATGCCATCTGGGGCATCACGGCGCGCAACCGCGAGCAGAATTTCGTGCTCAACATGCTGATGAACCCGGAAATTGATTTCGTCACCCTGCTGGGACAGGCGGGCACCGGCAAGACGCTGCTGACGCTGGCTGCCGGGTTGATGCAGACGCTGGAGCACAAGCTGTATTCGGAAATCATCATCACCCGCGTCACCGTGCCGGTGGGCGAGGACATCGGATTCCTGCCCGGCACCGAGGAAGAGAAGATGACGCCGTGGATGGGCGCGCTGGACGATAACCTGGACGTGCTCAACAAGCCCGACGACGAGGGCGGTGAATGGGGGCGCGCCGCGACTCGCGACCTGATCCGCAGCCGCATCAAGGTGAAATCGCTCAATTTCATGCGCGGCCGCACCTTCATCAACAAGTACCTGATCATTGACGAGGCGCAGAACCTCACCCCCAAACAGATGAAGACGCTGATCACGCGCGCCGGTCCCGGCACCAAGGTGGTGTGCCTGGGCAACATCGCACAGATTGACACGCCCTACCTCACCGAAGGCAGCTCCGGCCTGACTTACGTGGTTGACCGGTTCAAGGGCTGGGAGCACAGCGGGCACGTCACCCTGCAACGCGGCGAACGCTCGCGCCTGGCCGATCATGCAGGCGAAGTGTTGTAACCAAAAAATCAACTGCCATGAAACTGCTGTTCGATCTGTTCCCTGTCATCCTGTTTTTCGCCGCCTTTAAATTTTTTGGCATCTACGTCGCCACTGCCACCGCGATTGCCGCCACCATCGCGCAAATCGCATGGACCAAGTGGCGGCACGGCAAGGTGGACACCATGCTGTGGGTGAGTTTCGGCATCATCGCCGTGTTCGGCGGTGCGACGCTGCTGCTGCACGACGAGACCTTCATCAAGTGGAAGCCCACCATCCTGTACTGGGTGTTCGCCACCGCGCTGCTGTTTTCCAACCTGCTGTTCAAGAAGAACCTGATGCGCACCCTGATGCAGGAAAAGCTCACGCTCCCGGTCAGGGTGTGGAACCGCGTCAACCTGAGCTGGAGCCTGTTTTTTGCCGTTCTCGGAGTGCTCAATCTGTATGTTGCGTTCAATTACTCCACCGATACCTGGGTCAATTTCAAGCTGTTCGGCACCACCGGCTTGATGCTGGTGTTCGTGCTGCTGCAGGCCATGGCACTTGCAAAATATGTGGACGAGGATAAGGAAAACAACTGATGGGCACCTCCAAAATACAAAGTACCGTCATTCCGGCGCGGGCCGGAATCCAGCGGTTTTATCCAACATGCTTTTTGGCATTGTCCCTGCCTAGCGGGGGATTTTTTCATTGGACTGGATTCCGGCATTCGCCGGAATGACAAGTTTTTAGAGGTACCCAGATACTTTATGCCATCATCGGACAGGACACTCCAGATAGCCTGGCAAAACGCTTGGCAGCGCGGCCTGCGCATGTGGCGCGGTTGCAAGCCTTGCAGGAGGAAGGTCGCCTGATCCTGGCCGGCCCCTTCCCCTCCGTGGACGCAAGCGATCCCGCTACGGCAGGATTTTCCGGCAGCCTGATCGTGGCGGAGTTTGCCTCGCTGCCGGACGCCGAAGCCTGGGCGCAGGCCGACCCTTATGTGGCTGCCGGGGTGTATGCACAAGTTGCGGTCAAACCATTCAGGAAAACTTTTCCCGCGTGAGGCACTCATGAACCGCATGGAGCAAATGCGTGCACGGCTGGCCGTGTTGCAACCCGTACAAATCGAGATCGCCGATGACAGCCATAAACATGCAGGACATGCCGGCGCACGCAATGGTGGCGGGCATTACCGGCTTAAAATCGTGTCGGCGCAATTCGCCGGCAAGCCTATCGTGGCAAGGCACCGTATGGTATATTCTGCATTAGGGGAGATGCTGAAACAGAAACACGAGATACATGCGCTGCACATCACAGCCAGCACGCCGGATGAAATATAACCATCAACTTTATTCAACAAGGACTGAACCATGCAAAGAACTTCCAAGCTAGCCGCTCTCGCCATACTGGGTGCAATTGCTGCAAGCCCGGTGTATGCCGAAAACAAATCCGTTGCAACGGTAAACGGCATCTCCATTCCCCAGGAGCGCGTGGACTTGCGCGTCAAGGTCGTCGCCGCACAAGGCCAGCAGGACACCCCGGAACTGCGCAAAGCCATCCGCGATGATCTGATCAACATCGAAATAATGTCGCAGGAAGCAGTCAATAAAAATCTGGACAAACAACCCGAGACCGTTCAACTGCTGGAATTGTCCAGGCAGCAGGTGCTGGTAAGCGCATTTGTGCAGGACTATGTGAAGAGCCACCCGATCGCTGAAAAGGATCTCACAGAGGGGTATGAAAACCTGAAGAAGAACCTCGGGGGCAAGGAATACAGCGTGCGCCACATCCTGGTGGAAAAAGAGAGTGAAGCAAAATCCATCGCGGCCAAACTGAAAAAAGGCGGCAAGTTTGACAAGCTGGCGGAATCCAGTTCCAAGGATACCGGCTCCAAGCGGAAGGGCGGGGATTTGGGATGGATTCCTGTTGGCAACATCCCCAACGCTTTTGTGAAACCGTTTGGCGATGCGCTGATGAATCTGACCAAGGGGCAGATAAGCGAGCCGGTGCAATCGCAGTTCGGCTGGCACATCATCAAGCTGGAAGACGTGCGCGACCTCAAGATGCCTTCGTATGAGGAACTCAAGCCGCAACTCACGCAGCGCATGCAGCAACAGGCCGTGCAAAACCTGATTACTGAATTGCGCGCCAAGGCAAAGATCGAGTAAACCTGCATCAGGAAATAAAAAAGGCAGCCGAGGCTGCCTTTTTTAGTTGAGGCAAAAATCAGTCAAGCCGCCACGCGCTTCCTGAATTCATTGGTGCGTGTGTCAATCTCGATCTTGTCGCCGATTTCGCAGAAGGCCGCTACAGGCAGTTCCATACCGGTGTTGATCTTGGCGGACTTCATTACCTTGCCGGAAGTGTCGCCGCGCGCGGCGGGTTCGGTATAAACGATTTCGCGCACGATGGTGTTGGGCAGTTCTACAGAAATCGGTTTTTCATTGTAGAACACCACTTCGCAGGGCATGCTGTCCTCAAGATAATTAATCGCGTCGCCCAGATTGTCCTTTTCCACTTCGTACTGGTTGTACTCAGCATCCATGAACACATACATCGGGTCGGAAAAATAGGAATAGCTGCATTCCTTGCGATCCAGAATGACCTGGTCGAACTTGTCGTCGGCCCGGTAAATGGCCTCGCTCGGCGCATCGGTCAGCAGATTCTTGAATTTCATCTTGACCACCGAGCCGCTGCGGCCGGAACGGCTGTATTCGGCCTTCTGCACCACCATGGCATCGTTGCCTATCATCACGACATTACCTGCGCGTAGCTCTTGAGCGATTTTCATGTTTTCCCTGCCTAAACTAAATTTTGAAGCCGCGTATTTTATCAATTCTGCGGAAAAAATCCAGCAAATTCAACGCGAGGCTATTGCCGGAAAGTTCCTGCGCCCAAACACGGGCCTGTTGCCGCAGAATAGACCGATGCGCCCAAAAATCGTTCCATGCCTGTCCTGAGCCAAGACCGCCATTCCACGCTTCCCATAGCCCATGCAACGCATGCGCCGCGTCCGGCGGCAACCCGGCGCAATACAGCTCCATGAAGGCGCGCAGCTTTTGCATGTGCACATTGTCATGTTGCGGGTAAATGTGCCAGACGAAGGGTTGTCCCGCCCATTGCGCACGCACGCAGGAATCCTCGCCGCGCACAAAGTTGATGTCGCACGCCCACAGCAACTCATCGTAACGCTCCTGCTCCACGAAAGGCAGCACATGAACTCGCAGATTGCCGCTTGAATAATCTTTGCCTGCGCACGGTGCAGCATCGCCGAAATATTTCCCGACCTGCGGCAGGATGCGGCCTTCCGGCACAAGGCATAGCACAGGTTGATTGCCACTCGCCCAAACGTCAAACAAACTTTGCAGCGCGGTATTTTCATAACCGAACAGCGACACCTTGAGCGTCTCCGGCGCAGGCGTCGGCATGCCGATGGACTGCCAGAATGCCTGCTGCGAGGCATCGTTCTGAAACGCATCGCGCCGCACGAACAGGTCGCGTTCCAGCAACAGCCCGCCGGTCTGCGGAGTAAAGCCGGGAAAGAAAAAGTATTTCACCAGCGGCAGCGATGGATGCGGTGAAGGCAGTTTGTGGCAACCCTCGACCCAGTTTTCCGCGCTCAGGTATTCAAGGTTGATCCACACCGGCTTGTGTTTCTGCGCCGCCATCGCCGCCACATAGCGCTCCGGCAACTCGCAGGCAAACGCCTCGATCACCAGATGCGCGGGCTCCACCTCCGGGAACAGTGCGGCCCAGTGCCTGACCTCCACACCGCGACAAAGCTGGCTCTCCAATTCAGCATCGGCTTCAGGGCACAGCTTGGCAAGGCTGCCCAAGTCGTCCACCCACAGCCGCACCGCCACGCCGTACTCGTTCGCCAGTTGCCGTGCCAGGCGCCAGCACACGCCGATGTCTCCGTAGTTGTCGATGACGTTGCAGAAGATGTCGCAGCGAATTATTTTATTCATTTCAAATCGTACAATCGCGAAAACTCCGTTCGCCCTGATGTATAGAAGGGCGAATAATTATCGAGTACAGCCTAGCGCGGTTCGATACCTCACACCCACAGGGTGCAAGAACCTCTGCGAGGCCGCGAACGGTTTGTGTAGTTATCGAGTTATTCGGCATGCAACGCCTCCACCGGATCGAGGCGCGCCGCACGCCGCGCGGGCATCACGCCCGCCGCGAGGCCAATGCTGACTGCGCTCAGTTCGGCGACCACCGCGAACAGCCACGGGGTATGCACCGGCATTGCCGGAAACAGCCAATGCAAAGCCTGCGCGATGCCGACCCCAAGCGCCAATCCGGCCAAACCACCCAGCGCAGACAACAGCATCGCCTCGCCCAGAAACAGCGCCAGCACCTGCCGTTCGCGCGCCCCCAAGGCCCGCAGCAGGCCGATCTCGGCAGTGCGTTCGGCGACGGCCATGGTCATGATGGTGAGGATGCCGACGCCGCCCACCAGCAGGGAAATGCCGCCCAAAGCACCCACCGCGAAGGTGATCACGTCCAGCACCGAACCCAGCACTTCGAGCGCCTTTTCCTGCGGAACCAGCGTGAAGTCCTCGCTCCCGTGCCGCTCCTTGAGCAAGCCAGTAATGGACCGCACGACGCTATCCAGATCGGCATTCGGCTGGTAATTCACCTGTATCTCCATCAATCCCGGGCGGTTGAACAGTTCCATCGCGCGTGCGGCCGGGATGAATACGGTATCGTCAAGATCGAAACCGAGTATCTGCCCCTTGGGTTCCATCACGCCGACCACCCGGTAGCGTTGCCCGCCGACGCGCAGATAGCTGCCAAGCGGGTTCTGCCCGGCGAACAGTTCCTGCCTGATCTTGGAGCCGAGCACGACGAAGGCGCGTGCCTGTGAAGGATCATCATCGGGCAGGAAACTGCCGGTCTGCACCCTGATCGTAAAAGTGTTGGTGAACTCGTGCCCGGCTCCATACACCATGGTACGGCGCGTCTTGCCATTGGCGCGCACCTCGGCATTGCCCGTCACACTGGGGTTGACGTACTGGATAAAGGGAAGCCGGCGCACCGCCTGCGCATCTTCGATGGACAGCGGCCGGACCGAGCCGAGGATGCCAACGCTCGCGCCGTGCGTCTGTTTCTTGCCCGGCTGGATGCCGATCAAATTGGTGCCGAACTGGCTGAACTCGGCCAGCACGAATTGATGCAACCCTTCGCCGATGGAAGTCAGCAGGATCACCGCCGCAATGCCGACGGCGATGCCCAGGCCGGTGAGGAAGCTGCGCAGCCGGTAGGCGGTGAAACTGGAGGTAGTGAGGCGGATCAGGTCGGGGAACAGCATCTCAGCTCCGCGCCAAAGCCATCACCGGATCGAGCCGCGCCGCGCGGCGCGCCGGCCACACGCTGAACAGAATGCCGGTGCCGAGCGCCGTGCCGAACGCCGCCAGCACAGCCCACCACGGCGCGGACACAGGCAATGACGGATAAATTTGTGCAATCACCCGCGTGCCGATTTCGCCGAGAACCAAGCCCGCCACGCTGCCGATGCCGGACAGCAAGATCGCTTCGGCGAAAAACAGATTCCTGATTTGGTTTGCCGGTGCACCCAATGCCTTGAGCAGGCCGATTTCCTTGACGCGCTGTGAAACGGCGATCAGCATCACGTTCATGATCAGAATGCCGGCCACCGCCAGGCTGATTGCGGCAATGCCGGCGACCGCCAGCGTCAGCGCGCGCAGGATGCGGTCGAAGGTGGCCAGCACGGCATCCTGTGTGATGACCGTCACGTCGCGCTCGCCGCCATGCCGCTGGGACAAAATCTGCTCGGCATCTTGCTTGGCGCGCTCGATGGCATCGCGGCTTTTCGCTTCAATCAGGATGCGGAACAGGCCTGAAGTGTTGAACAGCATATGCGCCGAAACGACCGGCACGATGACAATCTCGTCGGTATTGAAACCCATCGATTCACCCTGCGCCGCCAGCACGCCGATCACGCGGAAGCGCCGGTCTCCCAGCCTTACCCACGCGCCGATGGCATGCTGCTGGCCAAACAGTTCGCGCTTGATCTTGGCGCCCAGCACGCACACCGATTCGCTGGAATACACGTCCCCGGCAAGCAGGAACTGCCCCTGCCCCATGCTCATGTGGCGCACTTCCAGCAAGTCGGCCGTCGAACCCAGCACGGCCACTTCGCGGTTGAGCGCGCCCTGGGAGATTTGCGACGCACCCACCGTCAGCGGCGCAATGCGCCTGATGGCGCGGCTGCGCAGCAAGGCCTGCGCGTCGTCCAGAGTGAGCTCGCGCGGGATTTGCCCGAGCAGCATGCCCGGCCCGATCCCTGCCGTTTCGGTGCGGCCGGGAAACACGATCAGCAGATTGGTACCCAGCGAAGAAAACTGGTTGATGACATAGCGGCGCGCGCCCTCGCCCAGGCCGGTCAGCACCACCACCGCCGCCACGCCGATGGACATCGCCAGCATCATCAGCAACGTGCGGGTACGGCTGCCGCGCAGGCTGCCTGAGGCAAACAGCAAGATGTCGATGAGTTTCATTTAGCCGGCCACGTTGGCGCACATAAAATAATTCGTCATTCCGGCGCAGGCCGGAATCCAGTCAAGAAAATAGTTCCCACGCAACGCGCGGACAACCCCCAAAGCATATTGGATAAAACCGCTGGATTCCGGCCTGCGCCGGAATGACGGGATTGGGATTTTTAGAGATGCTCATTTGTAATTTTCCCGTCCACCATGTGCAATTGCCGCATCGCGCGCCCGCCGATGGCCGGATCGTGGGTGACGACGATCAAGGTGACGTGTTGCGCGACCAGCTGTTCAAGCAGGTTCAACACCTCTTTGCCGGTGGTTTGATCGAGATTGCCGGTCGGCTCGTCGGCCAGCAACACGGCGGGGTGCATGCTGGTGGCGCGCGCAATCGCCACACGCTGCCGTTGCCCGCCGGAGAGCTGGTCGGGACGATGATCGGCGCGGTCCGTTAAGCCATAGTTTTCCAGCAACTGCGCCACGCGCGTCTTGCGTTCGGCGGCGGGAATGCCCGCCAGGATCAGCGGCAGCTCGATGTTCATCGCGGCAGTCAGGCGCGGCACCAGATGAAACGCCTGGAACACGAAACCGACTTTTTCGCTGCGCACCCTGGCCTGCTGCTCATCGGTCAAATCGGTGACGTTCCCGCCATCCAGCCGGTAAGTGCCGGAACTCGGGCGATCCAGCAATCCGATCAGATTGAGCAAAGTGGATTTGCCGGAACCGGACGGCCCCATGATGGAAACATAATCGCCCGCCGCGATATCCAGATCGATGCCGCGCAACGCGGCAACCTCCTGGTCACCGACCGTGAAGCTGCGGCTGACTTTATCCAGTCGAATCATTCAAGCGTAACTCCCGCTAGGATTCATAGATCAAAGGGAATGCGAAGCTGAATCATTTTGCTCTCTTAGCGATTCGGCGAAGTCGTTTGTACTGCATCGAACAACTCCCTATTCAATCTAACGGTGTGCCACTTTCCCGTCAATGCATCTGGAATCAGAACAACTAATTCCTTTTCAGATTCAGTTAACACTTGGATTGGCCCTACCATCGTTTGGTTATTCTGGATGGGTAAAGCTAGGGACTTGCTAACCTCCAATCCTCTCGCTGTCGGGGTTAATACCACAGGAAGTTTATGACCTCCGCCAAGTGCAGAGGATATGTGAGGGTAGGTTATATATGCATAACTTGCGATAAATAAAAGAGCAAAAGGAATAGAAACTAAAAGGCCGTGCACCCTACTTACTCTGATGGAGTTGTTAACGATTGATCCAGATTTTGCATCTTGAATGAGCCTCGTAACCCGCATATAACTAGCGTTAAAAATCCCCCCCATAAAATACAGAATAAATATCGAACAAAGGAAGTCCCAACCAACAAGATCAAAATTATTTCCCGGAATTGTTAACAATGCGAAACTGCTTGCCATAAAGCCCGTAAACATTCCAATTGAGATTTGAGCAGCAGCACGAAAGTATTTTTTTTCTTTCCAAAGTAAACTTACCTTTTCAACATCCGAAAAACCGTACTTAAAACCGATACGTGTTACTGCAACAAGAAAAACAAATGCTGCACCTGCCAAGATGTATTCAGAGCGCATAAACTCAGAAGAGTAAATGCCAAACTTCGCTAGACGGAGGTTGACAATGAGCAACCCAAGAACAAAGCAAGTTGCAGTTATCCCAATAGCCAGTGCGGGGATAGCCTGAATTATTTCTTTTGGTGACCAAGGTAAGTTATTTAATGGATTAGTATCCATTTTGCCTACCATGAATTAAGGTTTGCATAGGGCGAATCACTTACCCACCTTCCCAATCTCCGGCTGCACATGCGCCCCGGCCTTCACACCCGCTTGATCGAGCGACATCACGATCTGGTCGCCTTCATTCAGCCCGGAGATGATTTCGGTATGTTCCCAGTTGGATAAACCCGTCGTCACGGCGCGTTCTTCCAGCACGCCATCGGCAGGCCTGTAGAGCAGTACGCGCTTGCCTTCCAGCAGGGCTTGCGTGGGGATGCGCAACACTTTGTCATGGGTGGTATGCACGATCTCCGCATCCGCGCTGTAGCCAACCAATAAATTTTCCGCTTGGGGCAGTTCGACGAACTCCACTTCCACCTCCACGGTGCGCGCCTGCTTCTCCAGTTCCAGCACGTAAGGCGCAACGCGCTTGACCTTGCCCGCAAAAGACTTGCCCTTGATCGCGTCCAGGGTGATACGACTGACCTGCCCCGCCTTGATGTTAGCCGCATCCACTTCGTCAATCGGCGCGCTGACAAACAGGCAACGGTCATCAATCAGGTCTATCGCCGGCGGCGTCGGAATGCCGGGCGGGGACGGTGTGGCATACTCGCCCAACTCGCCGCTGATGTCGGCCACGACACCGTCAAATGGTGCGCGCAACACCATGCGATCGAGACCGGCACGCGCCACCGCGATGCGCGAACGGTTCTGCTCGATTTGGCTGCGCGCGGCATCACACCCCGCACGATTCACTTTGGCAGCCGACGCTTTCTGATCCAGCCCTTCGGCAGAAATAAACCCGCGCTCTTTCAACTGGCGCGCACGCCCGGCTTCCTTTTCCGCCAGATCCGCCTGCATACAAGCCTGCTGCGCCTGCGTCTGCGCCGTGCCGAGCTGCTCCTGCGCCAACCGCTCCTGCGCCTGCAAATCGTCATTCCACAGTGTCAGCAGCACCTGATTGGCGACAACCCGCTCTCCTTTTTTCACCCTCAGTTGGGAAATCTGCCCGCCAGCCGGAGGAGCCAATTTGGCGCGGCGGCAGGCCTTGATGGTGCCGGCGCGGGTGTTGCTGACTGTCGCCTCGACAACACCGCGCTCCACTTTCCACAACACGACCGGCAGCGGTTGGGGGCGCGTGAAATACCATGCGGCGAGGGCCAGCAGAATAAGCGCGGCGATGGCGGCGGTGCGGCGCAACGGAAACCCGCGCTTGTTTTGTTGTGGCAGAACCATTCAACCTCCTGAACAACCAGTGAAGTACACCAAAAGCGATGCTGCCGACTGATATGAAGATGGCGCAAGCAGTTATGCGTTGCCTGATGGATTATATGCAAACAAAGATTAGCACGGAAGCCGATCGAAAAAACCGCGCCGCCACTGAATATCCCCCGCTACCATGCGCGATCCCGTGAAAGGCTCTCTACCTCACACCGTTGCAGGTTGCGGAGCAGTTGGCGACACGCGACCTTTGGCATGCGCGGTTACCCCTCAAGTCACCGAAAAGTTCCCGCAGTCTTGCATTGCAAGTTTGTGACAATTCCTTGCACAAGAGCATCGCTTTTGTGCCGGCGGTCAGATGGCAGACAGACGCTCAACCGTGTCCGGGTAGCGCTCAACCATGCGGATCAAAATTGCAGCCTGGGCATTCGGGCTGGCTCGGCCTTGTTCCCAGTTTTCCAGTGTGCGTTCGTTAGTGCGCAAGTATCTGGCGAATACGGTTCGCGACAGGTGCAGCTTCTCCCGCAGATTGAGCAACTCTTCCGGGGTGATGGTGGGCGCAGGTTTCTTTTCTACTGCATGCTGGCGCAAGGTAATCTTGCCCTCGCGTGCAGATTCGAGTGCGGTGAATCCCTCTTTCAGTTCATTAAACAAGTTACGTTTCATTTGATTCTCCTTGCGTCCAATTCCTGCTTGAGCAGTTCCTTCAGGATTTTGCGTTGTGCAGCGGTTAGATCATCCATCTCGTCTTTGTTGTACACGGTGAACAGCCAGAATTGCTTTCCTGGCTGCCACCAGTAGTAAATCACGCGGAGTCCGCCACGTTTGCCTTTGCCTCGTTTTGCATCGGCATAACGTATCTTGCGCAATCCACCCGTGCCCTCAATCACGTCGCCGGCTTCCGGGTTCTCCATCAGCATCTTTTGAAACTCACGAAAACTTTCGTCGTTCAGATAATTCTGCCGATGCCGCTCGAATGGCGGCAATTCAATGAAGGTGGCTTTCATGGAATGAAGCATACGCAAGTTGCGTATATTATGTCAAGGGGCTTGCGCAGTCACAACACCGCGTCAATACGTCACAGTTTTGTGTGGCAAGTCTGTGACGAGACACTGCGCAAGAGCATCGCTGTTGTGGCTCTATGCGGCATTGGCGGAGACGATGCAGAAAATAAAAATGGGCAACTTGAATCAAGTGCCCACTTTTAACCTGGATTGGTGCGCCCGAAGAGATTCGAACTCCTGACCCCTTGGTTCGTAGCCAAGTACTCTATCCAGCTGAGCTACGGGCGCGCTTGAAACTTATTGCCTTGGCGGAGAGGGAGGGATTCGAACCCTCGATACAAGTTTAAGCTCGTATGCGCCCTTAGCAGGGGCGTGCCTTCGACCTCTCGGCCACCTCTCCAAAAGGTCGCGCAGATTACCGCAATCCACACCAAAGGTCAATTTTAACAGCCTGTTCCGTTGGCCGACGAAAGCAATCCAGAAAGAAAAAGAGGGCCGACTTAATCAAGTGCCCTCTTTTATGTATGTTTGGCGTCCCCAACGAGATTCGAACTCGTGTTATCGCCGTGAAAGGGCGGTGTCCTAGGCCTCTAGACGATGGGGACATGACTTCTCTTCTGGTGGAGGTAAGCGGGATCGAACCGCTGACCTCTTGCATGCCATGCAAGCGCTCTCCCAGCTGAGCTATACCCCCAAAAAGAGGGCGCATTATAGTTATCGAATCCACCCTTGTAAAGCAAGGAAACGCTGAACTTGCCTCGCCAGCCAATAGCATCAAGCTCAGCGCCCTTCCAATTCTTCCCAGCGCGCCATCAGTTGCAGCAATTCCTGTTCGATGGCCGAGGTGCGTTCCTGTAGCTGCCTGGCGTGGGCGGGGTTGTCGCGGTAGAGGTTGGCGGCACCCAATGCGGCACCGATTTCTTCCTGCTCGCGCTCCAGTTGCTGGATGCGCTGCGGGATTTCCTCCAGCTCGCGCGCTTCCTTGAAGCTCAATTTGCTGGCGGGTTTGGCTTTCGGCGCGGCAACCTGCGGTGCCGGCTTGGGTTGCGCCGCTTCGCGTTGCTGCGCGGCTGCGTGTTTCTTCACCCGCACCCAGTCATCATAGCCGCCGACATATTCCATCAGCTTGCCGTCGCCCTCGAAGGCGATCACCTGGGTCACCACATTGTCGAGAAAGGCGCGGG
>JACREC010000009.1 GCA_016218445.1 Nitrosomonadales bacterium | reverse complement strand
CTTGCGGGTCGTCTTCCGGTATGCCTCGAATCCGTTGCTTGCCAGTGTCATTTGCGCCATTTTATTTCCTCCCGATTTGAACTCTCGCTACGACAATTCAAGGCGGGGCTTGTTCCGGAACTTGTTCAGTGTTTCCCTAAAAATTAAAGGAGTCAGCTGCGCATCAGTCTCAGCGTAAAAAGCCCGACTGAGCGGCAAACGTTTCAAATCAAAGCGTGGCACCGTAACGCATGGGGCTTTGGCTTCTTAACAGGTGAGGTACAGCATCAACGGTGCTTCCACCAGTCTGCAATGATGCTCCCCACAGCGGGATTGACCAGGTAGCCATAGGAACGATGGCAATTCAGGCCTTCGTCGCTGCGAAAGAAGTTGTAGATGCCATGGCAATGATCTTCTATGGACTTGACCAACCCCTGTTCCAGCATGGTGTGAAAACTCTTATTGAAATTTCGATCAAGCGCCGTGACGTCGCCCTCGGCTGATAGATTTATCCAGCGGCGGATCCGGTCAGGATAGCTTTTCACCCCGTTCCCGTTCATTCCCAGCAAACGCCGTTGTATGTAGTGCATTCCCAGCGGGCTGCCGAGAGTCAAAAAATCCACCTTGCCTTTCACCCCTTCCTGGCGGGAAAGCTCCCACAATGTATCGTAGGCAATGACGGAACCGAGACTGTGTCCGATCAGCAGTACGTCCTCTTGCCTCTCAAGCATGGGGCGCAGCGCCTGTGCCAATAAGCTGCGAATTTCGCTGGCAATATGATCGGTGTTATTGAAGTAGCGGCTGATCTCGTTGGCGGTGCTGCGCACTTCTTCGGGCAGCAGTCGTATCAGGAATGGAAGATGATCCCCCAGCGTCAACATGAGGCGTTGCAGCCATATGTTCCATGAATTAGCCTCCTTGATGTCCTGTTCGGTGGGCCCGTGTTTGTTGATGAGGGCGTCGATCCATGGAATATCCATGGTGATGTCCTTGTACTGATGGTAGTAGAGGTAGTTCCAGCCAATAAGGTGGAATTGCGCATAGCCGGCTTGCAGTGTGCCGGCCGTTTCGCGATCGGCGCGGCGAACTCCCTCGACCAGCGTGCGCCAGAGCAATTCGCGGTGCTGCGCCTGTTCAGGCTTGGGGTTTTTCCCTGGGACAAAGATGATGTGCTTGGCCGCCATAATATGCCCGCCAGAAAGATTACTCTCGATCCGCCCGGTTACTCTTCCAGATCGACAGCAGCAGCCACACGCCACCGGCCGCCGCGCCGAGAAAACCGAGCAGGCCAAAAGTGGGCAGCCCGAACAGCGTGGGGCCGCCGGATACGGTCATGACGATCGAGGAACCGATGATGAGCGCAGCAACAACGATGCCGATCACCAGCCGATTCGCAGCGCCGTCGAGCTGGTTGCCGACATGCTTCAGGTGCGTGACATCGATGTGGATTTCCAGCCGTCCGCGCCGTGCAGCGCGCAGCAGCCGGAAGAAGTCGTGGGGCAGGTCTGCGATCAGCGCCAGCATCTCGCCGGCCGAGCGCCATCCACGCTTGATCAGTGCGGCTGGCATATAACGCGCGCGCAGCGACCGCTCCAGCATGGGCAGCGCCTCGCCGGCCATGTCGAAGTCCGGGTCGAGCTCGCGGCCCATCCCCTCGAGCGTAATGAATGCCTTGATCAATAGCGCGAGATCGGCAGGCAGCGCAATCCGGTGCTTGCGCACGATGGCCACCAGGTCGGTGAGCATGGCGCCGAGGCTGAGCTGTTTCAGCGGCAGGCCGTAGTATTGATCGACGAAGGCCTGGATCTCCTGTAACAGGCCAGCCTCATCCACGTGGCTGTCGCCGGTCCAGTCGAGCATCACATCGGCGACGCGCGCCGGTTCGTTCCGCACCATGCCGAGCATCAGCCGGATCATCTGGCTGCGGCGTTCCTCGGTCAGCCTGCCCACCATGCCGAAGTCGATGAAGGCGAGGCGGTTGCCGGGCAGATAAAACACGTTGCCGGGATGCGGGTCGGCGTGAAAGTAGCCGTCCTCGACGATCATCTTCAACACGGCGTGCGCCCCGCGCCGCGCGAGTATCTTGCGGTCCAGGCCGGCACGTTCGGCGGCAACAAGATTGCGCCCCGGAATGCCGTCGATGAATTCCTGCACGCACACCCGCTCGCCGGTCCACTGCCAATAGACACGGGGGATGACGATGAGCGGCGCAGCGGTTGCGCTGTCTGCCGCCTTGCCGGTGGCGGACGGAGAGGCGGCATCCTGATCCGTGTAGCCTGCAAAATTGTTTGCGATGCGTTCGGCATTGCGGCATTCGGTGGCAAAATCCAGCTCGCGCCGCAGCGATTGCTCAAGCTGCCGGACGACCTCCTGCGGATGAAAATTGCGCAGCTCGGGATTTTCCGACTCGACGAGTTCTGTCAGGCGCATCAGCCAGCGCAAGTCGGCTTCGATGACAGGCCGGATGCCCGGTCTGCGCACCTTGACCACCACCGCGCTGCCGTCTTTCAGGCGGGCACGGTGCACCTGTGCGATGGAGGCGGCCGCCAGGGGTCCGGGATCAAAGGCGGCGAATATCTCCTCGGGTGGCGCGCCCAGGTCTTCGCCAAGCTGTTGCTGGAGATCGGCGTAAGGTACCGGTGGCGCGCTGTCCTGAAGCTTGGAGAATTCAGCGATCCACTCGGGTTCGAACAGGTCTACGCGCGTCGCGAGCACTTGGCCGAGCTTGATGAAGGTCGGCCCCAACTCCTCAAGAGCGCGCCGCACCCGCGCGGGCGGCTCGAGATGCGCCAGCTCTTCGGCATGCTTCCAGCGCAGCGTCCGTCCCGCGCGTTCCAGCGCATTGGCCATCCCCATGCGCCGCACAAAATCGCCGAAGCCATAGCGGATCAGGATCGAGGCGATCTCGTGCAACCGCCCGAGGTCGCGCGCTGCAATCAGCGCCCGCCACAACATCACTCGCCCTTGTCTTTGCTATGGCCGGGCTGGACGTGTTCGGCCAAGCCGGTAAGCACGCCGGCAGCGATCTGGCGCACGAGATCGGAAGTGTTCTTCGCGAGATGCAGGCCAACCCCGACCTGGGCGCGTCCTGCCGCGCCGATATGGTGCGCAAAGACGGACAGCGTCTCCTTCAACTGCGTGCCGATTGCGGAACCATGGGTGCGGGCATGCGCCGCGAGGTCATGCAATATTTCTCCCGTTGCATTCCTCGCAGCCGAGGCCGAGCTTCGCAGGGTTTCCACGAACATCGTCTCGAGGCTTGCGAGATCCGCGCGCGCCCGCTTGAGATCCTCGCTGGAATATTCCTGCGCCCTGCCCGCCGCCTCCTCCACGGCAAGCTTGGCAGCCTCGGCAAATTGCGCAAGCGCGATATCCAGGCCTGTGACCGCCTGTTTGAGGTGATCCCGCGCAATATGAGTTTGCGCAGATGAATGCTGCAACTCCTTTTGCACGCCTGCGCGTGCGCCTCGCAACACGGCGTCCGCAGTCTGCCGCACGGACTCGATATCGAGCGAACGCGCACTGATGAAGCGCAAGGTGAGCTGGCGCACTTTTTCCTGCACGTTGCTCCCCTGCTCGACGGTCTCGCGCACTTCTGCTTCAATGGTGCTTGTATCGTTACTTGCTTCAGCATTCATGATTGTTCTCCCAAATTGATGAATCGATTAAGAGCCTATTTCAGTAGGCTCTAAACCCGCGCAACTACTCCGTGATTTTCAACCTGCCCCTTTCCTGCAAATTGCTCATGCAAACTCATCCGGCGAATCCCGTCAAGGCAACACAGGCTACAGCATAAATCAAAACCGCCAGCAAAATAACTGCGGCAAACCCCAGATGAATCGCCAGCAATGTGGCGAGGACGGCGCCCACCACCGAGGCGAAGCCGTTGATCGCCCACGCCCAGGGAATGGCTTCTTCGGATGCATTCGCCAGCCGCATCATGGCGGTGGGGAAAGGCACGCCCATGCATATCGCCAGCGGTGCGATCAGCGCCACGGAAATGATTATTTTGGCCGCATCGGGCAAATGGATCAGCGCCTGAAACAGGCCCGGCAGGATGGCGAGATAGAGCAGCGCCATGGCACCCAGCGCGACCACCGCAAAGGTGACTTTGCCCGCCGCCTGCCAGCGCCCGGCCAGCCAGCTTCCAGCGGCGGCGAACACCAGGAAGGCGCACAGCACGACCGCCACGGCGTACAGCGGGTGTGACAGGAACAGCACGAATTTCTGGATGAAGGCGATTTCCATGAACATGAAGGCAAAACCGATGGCGAGAAAATACAAAGCCACCGGCGCACCGGGCAACGAGCGCCGGCAGCGCGACAGGGCCAGCGGCGCGAGGATCAACAGCACGCTTGCCGCAGTCGCCTGCACCAGCGTCGCGACCAGCAGCGGGTAACTCCAGTCGAGCAGCGGCATGCCGCCCTGTTCGCGCAGCGCGAATATTTCCGCGGCGGCATTCCATTTGAAGAAGCGGAAAAAATGCGGACGGTCGTCGGTCGCCGGCTCGATATAAAACTTGTACTGGCCGATGAAATCCTGGCGCTGCGGACCCAGCAGTGCAACGGCGCCCTCGAAGAAGTAGGGCTGCGCCAGAATGTTGTAACGGTTCGCCTCGTCAGCGCGCATTCCCGGGTAATAGGCCAGATCGAAGGAACGCGTGCGGCAGAATTCCCTGAGCGCAGCGATTTCCTGCGCATTGAAAGCGCTGTTCTTCACCAGCAGCGTGACCGTTTTCCAGCCCCGTATCATCGCCAGCCGCGCAGCGGGGTTGGTCACGCCGCTGCGCTCCAGCGCAGTCGCCGCCGTCGCAAACAATTTCAGCGCATCGCGCGGCGGCAGCGTGAGCCAGCGGGTGACGGCCAGCATGCCGTCCGGCGTGAGACGGCTCAAATAGGCCTTGAGCGCCTCGACCGTGTACAGATAGTTTTCGCTCAGGCCGAATAGCCCGGCCGAGGCGGTGCCGAATGAATCCAGCAGCGCCACCTGGATCAGGTCGTAGCGCGCATCGCTGGTGTTGACGAAGCCGCGCGCCTCGGCTGCGTACACATGCACACCGGACTGTCCGTATAGATTGCCTGCATAGTCGCGAAAACGTTGCCGTACCAAACCGGTGACGTTGCGATCCAGCTCCACCGCATCGAC
Source organism: Nitrosomonadales bacterium (assembly GCA_016218445.1). Classification (GTDB taxonomy): domain Bacteria; phylum Pseudomonadota; class Gammaproteobacteria; order Burkholderiales; family Gallionellaceae; genus CAITJF01. Next base: position 3,209 of record JACREC010000009.1, on the reverse strand, counting down.
CGCGGCGCTGCGGTGGTAGAGCGCCTGCAATACATCGCTGCCGGGACCGGCGCCCAGCACCAGCACGCGAGGCCGATTTTGTTCATGAGAGCCGAGGATGTGATAGGGCAGCGCCGAGGTGAGCTGGCCGAGATAAGCCAGAGGTTCGAGGTTGCCATCGAATTTTGTCAGCGCCGACGGGCCGTCGCCATCCACGAACACGCCCAACTGCGGCGGCGGTTCGCTCGTCGCGTTGAGGCTCATCCCCGGCGCATGGCGCAATGGCACGCGGGTATTTTCCACCACCGTGATCTGCCCCAGCGGACTGGAGCGTTCCTCGGCCACCCGCGCCCCGGTGATGTTCAGGGCCTGGCTCAAATCCTTGTAGGCGGAGGAATGCACTTGCATGCCGGGCAGCGCCACAGCTGCCAGCACAGCCAGCCCGAAAAATAATTCCATCAGCCATTTCGGCCGCATCTTCAGTTCGGCGACGGCGATGGCGGCAGCCAGCAACGCCAATGCTGTAAGAACGGACAGCACTTGCTGGGGCGGCATAAGGAACAGCACGCCGATAACGCCCAGGCTGCCTGCCCCGGCACCGAGGATGTCGCAGGCGTAGATGCGGCCTGCCTGCTTGCCGAAGTGCGCAAAAACAAGGCCGATGCCCAGCCCCCCGCAGAAGAACGGCAGCATCATCAGCAGATAGACGGCGAGCAGCTTGGCCGGCTGGGTGTTATCCCACAGCAGTTCGAGCGGATTGAAGGGAATCTGTTGCGCCAGCAGAAACGCTGTTGGCATCAGCAAAGCCAATGCCGCTGCGGCCATGACGTACGCCGCGCCGAAATGCGGGGCGATTTTTTCCTTCAGCAGGGTCAGCAGCGTGCCGCTCGCGCCATAGCCCAGCATCGCCGCGCTGATGATCATGTAGGCGAAGTGATGCCACAGCACGATGCTGAACAAACGCGTCAGCAGCACCTCGTAGGCCAGCACGCAGGCGGAGAGCAGCCCGATGGCAATAAACGGCGGGCGGGGGGTCATGTCTAATGCCCGCCGGTAAGCGGAACGAAACGCACCGGTAAAATCTGGCGGGTAATCACCGAGCCGTCCATCTGCTTTTCCACCAGCATCAAATACTGGGTCATGAATTGCGTGCCGAGCGGAATCACCATGCGCCCGCCCGGCTTCAACTGTTTGATCAGGGGAGGCGGCACATGGCTTGCGGCAGCCGTCACCATGATCGCGTCGAACGGTGCCGCTTCCGGCCAGCCATAATAACCGTCGCCCACCTTTGTTTTCACGTTGCGGTAACCGAGAGATTTCAGCAGGCCGCCCGCCTGTTTTCCCAGCGGCTCGATGATTTCGATGCTGTAAACCGAGCTGGCTATTTCCGCCAGAATTGCCGCCTGGTAGCCCGAGCCGGTGCCGATTTCAAGCACCTTGTCGCCAGCCTTGGCCCTCATCCGATCGGTCATCAGCGCCACGATGAAAGGCTGCGAAATCGTTTGCCCGTAGCCGATCGGAAGGGGGCGGTTGTGATAGGCAAATGCGCTCAGCCAGCCAGGCACGAAACGATGCCGCTCCACCTTTTCCATCGCCGCAATGACGCCGGGGCTGAGGCCGGAGCCGCCGCTGTATGAGGATGTGTAGGCTGCATCGGCCAACACCTCCTCCATCATTTTGCGGCGCTCCGCATCGAACCCACCGCCCTGTGACGGGAGTGCGCAACAGAATAAAAGGAATGCGCCCAGGGCGAAGTGGCGTTTCATGATTTTGTTTTGGAGCCGGTCCTTGGAAAGTGTCGAAGGTTGTGCAAAGTTTAGCGCTAACCAGATGAGAATCCTAATCCGAAACACTCACTCCTCAAATCACCGATGCAGTTTCTGGATGAATGGCGCATCGCTCAGCAAGAGGAAAAACTGGTAGCATGAAGCTCTTTCGCAGGAAGAAAAAAACCGGGGGAACTTCAGCGTTGAGAGCGGATATTCCTGATCCAGCAGTTTACAGGGGCCACCCATGAAAATAGGCATTCCCAAAGAAATCAAGACCAATGAAAACCGCGTCTCGCTGGTGCCGGCGGGGGCAGAGGCGCTGGCATCGGCCGGGCACACGGTCATTGTTGAAACGGGCGCGGGACTGGGCAGCGGGTTCAGCGACGCGTTATATCTGGCAGCAGGCGCGCAGATCGCCAAGGAGGCTGAAGCGGTATGGGCGGCAGCCGACCTGATCGTGAAAGTGATGGAGCCGATCGAGCCGGAATGGAAACGCATCAGGCCCGGACAGATCATCTTTACCTACTTTCATTTTGCCGCAAGCGGGCAGTTGACCAGGGCGCACATGGCTTCCGGCGCGGTGTGCATCGCGTATGAAACCGTCGAGCTGCCATCGCGCGAACTGCCGTTGCTGACGCCGATGTCGGAGGTGGCCGGGCGCATGGCGGTGCAGGAAGGCGCCAAGTATCTGGAGAAGCTGTATGGCGGGCGCGGCATATTGCTCGGCGGCGTGCCCGGCGTGCCGCCCGCCAAGGTGGTGATACTCGGCGGCGGCGCGGTCGGCGTGAATGCGGCAAAAATGGCGGCCGGGCTGGGCGCCAATGTCATCATCCTCGACACGTCGCTGGAGAGGCTGCGCTATCTCAGCGATGTGATGCCCGCCAACGTGCAGCTGATATTTTCGGACCGGCACACGCTGCTGAAGCAGATCGCCAATGCCGATCTGGTCATCGGCGCGGTGCTGGTACACGGCGCCGTCGCGCCCAAATTGATACGCCGCGAAGACCTCAAGACCATGCACAAGGGTGCGGTGATCGTGGATGTCTCCATCGACCAGGGCGGCTGCGTCGAGACGATGCATCCGACCACACACGAAAACCCGATCTTCATCGTGGATGGCATCGTCCACTACGGCGTGGCCAACATGCCCGGCGGCGTGCCGCTCACCTCCACACTGGCGCTGACCAACGCAACCTTGCCCTATGTGCTGCAATTGGCGAACAAGGGATATCAACAGGCGCTCAAGGAATCTCCGGCGCTGCTGAAGGGGCTCAACATCAGCGGCGGGAAAATAACGCACAAGAAAGTCGCCGAGGCATTCGGGTTGGAGTGCCACCCTGCGGAATCCATGATCGACTGAAACAATCTGACTCTGAGCTAACCCTAGTTTTACGGACAGTTAAATTAAGCACCTTCGTACAACTTCTCTACCTCATCAGGTGTTCTGTAGCCGAGCGACTG
>JACREC010000023.1 GCA_016218445.1 Nitrosomonadales bacterium | reverse complement strand
TCTGGTATCTTTCTACTTCAGTAAGGTGTGTGTAATTCATCTCGTGCAACTCGATTTGGCGATCAAGAAGCTCGGCAGATTACCTCACCTTACTCCTTGTCGCGTTGACTCATCGTTGCACTTCGTTGTTGAATCCGCGAATGAAAGATAAACAGATCATCACCTGCCCCTGCAACAGCAACAAAAACTACACCGACTGTTGCGCTCGCTATCTGGACGGCGGCGAAGCCGCTTCCAATGCCGAAGCGCTGATGCGTTCGCGCTACACCGCTTACACTCTCGGTCGCGAAGATTATCTGCTGGCAACCTGGCACCACAGCACACGCCCGGCCTCACTTGGACTGGCAGCCGAACCGCGCAGCAAATGGCTGGGGCTGGAGGTAAAGCGGCATGAGTGCAACCCACAAGAACCGGATCGTGCCGTGGTGGAATTCGTGGCGCGTTACAAGGTGGGCGGTCACGCGCATCGCCTGCATGAGGTCAGCCGCTTCATGCGCGAGGCGGGGCGGTGGTTCTATGTAGATGGTGATGTGGGCGAGTGACGAAGCGGGTAGAATCGCCCACTTTCAGAAAACAGATTTATACGAGCATTCATCATGGCAACTGAAGCTACGACAATAACCGAACCCGCTGCCGTGCCGCGCGAGCTGATTGCGCGCGAAGTGGCGCGCCGCCGCACCTTTGGCATCATCTCCCACCCGGACGCGGGCAAGACCACGCTTACCGAAAAGCTGCTGCTGTTCTCCGGCGCGATCCAGCTGGCGGGCACGGTGAAGGGGCGCAAGAGCGGCCGCCACGCGACTTCGGACTGGATGGACATCGAAAAGCAGCGCGGCATTTCCGTGGCCAGTTCGGTGATGCAGTTCGAGTACCGCGACCATGTGGTTAACCTGCTCGACACGCCCGGCCACCAGGATTTCTCCGAGGACACTTACCGCGTGCTCACCGCCGTGGATTCCGCGCTGATGGTGATTGATTCGGCGAAGGGCGTGGAGGCGCAGACCATCAAGCTGCTCAATGTGTGCCGCATGCGCAGCACGCCGATCCTCACCTTCATGAACAAGATGGATCGCGAGGTGCGCGACCCGCTGGAGCTGCTGGATGAAGTCGAATCGGTGCTCAACATCCAGTGCGCACCGGTGACTTGGCCGCTGGGCATGGGCAAGACGTTTCGCGGCGTGTATCACCTGTTGCGCGACGAGATCATGCTGTTCGAAGCGGGCGGGGAGCGCGCCGACCAGGAATTCGAGGTCATCAAGGGCATCAATAACCCGCGCCTGGCCGAGATGTTCCCGCTGGAGATCGAGCAACTGAAAGCGGAGGTGGAGTTGGTGCATGGTGCTTCACATCCGTTCGATCTGCAACGGTTCCTCGACGGCAAACAGACGCCGGTGTTCTTCGGCTCGGCGATCAACAACTTCGGCGTGCGCGAAATCCTCAACGCTTTGCTCGACTGGGCGCCATCGCCGCTAGAGCGCGATGCCACGGTGCGCGTGGTTGAGCCCACCGAGACGGCATTCTCCGGCTTTGTGTTCAAGATACAGGCCAACATGGACGCGAACCACCGCGACCGCATCGCCTTCCTGCGCGTGTGTTCCGGCCATTTCGAGCGCGGCATGAAGATCAAGCACCTGCGCATCAACCGCGAAATTCGCGTGTCGAACGTGGTCACCTTCATGGCCTCCAGCCGCGAGCAGGTGGAAGAGGCCTACGCGGGCGACATCATCGGCCTGCCCAATCACGGCAACATGCAGATCGGAGACAGCTTCTCCGAAGGCGAGCTGTTGCAGTTCACCGGCATTCCGTATTTCGCGCCGGACTTTTTCCGCTCGGTGCGCATCCGCAACCCGATCAAGGTGAAGCAACTGCACAAGGGTTTGCAGCAGCTCGGCGAAGAAGGCGCGGTGCAGGTGTTCAAGCCGGTCAGCGGCGGCGATTTGATCCTCGGCGCGGTCGGCGTGTTGCAGTTCGATGTGGTCGCCAGCCGCCTGCAAGGCGAATACGGCGTGGACGCGGTGTTCGAGGGAACCAGCACCACCAGCGCGCGCTGGGTCACCTGCGACGACAAAAAGATGCTCGCCGATTTTGAAAAGGCATTATCCAACAACGTCGCCTACGATGCCGCAGGCAACATGGCCTACCTCGCGCCGAACAATGTGAATCTCAAGCTCACGCAGGAGCGCTGGCCGAAGGTGGTGTTCCACACTACGCGCGAGCATGCGGTGAAGCTGTAGGGTAAGGTGGCGTATAATATCTCCACTCTATTAACGGGGTGAGGTATCAGCATGGAACAGATTGTCAATTTGCATATTGAGCGTTTGCCGGAGGGCGTATACCTTGCAACATCGGACGATGTTCAGGGTCTGGTGGCGCAAGGCCGCACGATTACGGAAACCATCGAAATCGCACGGGATGTGGCCAAGAAATTGCTGGAAGCGCGTGCTGGTGCATCTAATCTTGCCGCTACGCGCGATACATTTGATTACCCCATGATTGTCGCCATGTGATGGGTCGGCTTGCCGGTTTCAAATACCGCGAAATTGTTAAACGGCTCAGGTTGTTCGGTTTCGAGTTTGCCCGCCAGGCGGCTGGCTCTCACGAAATCTGGCACAACCCCACAACCCACCGCTACACCACCATTCCAAACCATCCAGGTGACATGCCGGAGGGTACGTTGCGCGCCATTCTCAAACAGGCCGGCATTGAGCCGGATGATTTCCTGAAGGGTTAAATGCAACAACTCGAATTCCACTTGCGCGGCGACCATGTCGAACTGAACCAGTTGCTCAAGCTGGTGGGTGTCTGCGACAGCGGCGGGGCGGGCAAGGCGCTGGTCGCGGAAGGCGTGGTGTCGGTGGATGGCAAGGTGGAGCTGCGCAAGACTTGCAAGGTGCGCGCAGGGTCGGTGGTGACGCTGGGCGATGTGCGCATTACAGTGACCGCGGATTCAACAACGAAGTGCAACGATGAGTCAACGCGACAAGGAGTAAGGTGAGGTAATCTGCCGAGCTTCTTGATCGCCAAATCGAGTTGCACGAGATGAATTACACACACCTTACTGAAGTAGAAAGATACCAG
>JACREC010000136.1 GCA_016218445.1 Nitrosomonadales bacterium | reverse complement strand
TTTCTCCGGCCCGCCGATGGGTATCGGCATCCTGGCCGCCGGCATCATCCTTGCCATCATGGTTATCCCGTTCATTGCGTCGGTAATGCGCGATGTGTTTGATGTGGTGCCCACCCTGCTCAAGGAATCCGCTTACGGGCTCGGCGCGACCACATGGGAAGTCATGTGGCAAGTGGTATTACCCTATACCAGGGTAGGTGTGGCCGGTGGCATCATGCTGGGACTCGGACGTGCGCTCGGCGAGACCATGGCCATTACCTTCGTGATCGGGAATGCCCACGAACTGAGCAAGTCGCTATTGATGCCGGGCAACAGCATTTCTTCCGCACTCGCCAATGAATTTACCGAAGCCGTTGGCGACCTCTACACCTCCGCGCTGATCGAACTCGGCCTGATCCTGTTTTTCATCACTTTCATCGTTTTGTCCATTGCCCGCTACATGCTTTATAAACTGGGGAAACGCGAAGGGCAAACTGCGTAATCACCATGTTAAATTTATACACGCGCCGCCGCATCATCAACGCAGTCAGCCTCTCCATCTCGGTGCTGGCCATGCTGTTCGGTTTGTTCTGGCTATGCTGGATATTGATAACGCTGCTGGATCACGGTCTGCCCGCACTTGCCCCCGCAGTATTCGAGCAAATGACCCCGCCGCCGGGCAGCTCAGGCGGCCTGCTCAACGCCATCGCCGGCAGCTTGATGATGACGCTGATCGGCACCTTGATTGGCACGCCCATCGGGATTCTGGCCGGCACCTATCTGGCTGAATTCGGCCAGCGCGGCTGGCTGGCGCCAATCACCCGCTTCATCAACGACGTGCTGCTGTCCGCGCCGTCCATTGTCATCGGCCTGTTCGTATATGAAGTTTATGTCATCAGGGTCAAGCACTTTTCCGGTTGGGCCGGTGCATTCGCGCTGTCCATCCTGGTAATTCCGATTGTCATCCGCACCACCGAAAACATGTTGCGCCTGGTTCCCGGCACGCTGCGCGAAGCCGCCGCCGCGCTGGGGGCGCCGCAGTGGAAAGTAATCAACCTTGTCACCCTGCGCGCCGCGCGCGCCGGTATCATCACCGGTGTGTTGCTGGCCGTGGCGCGCATCAGCGGGGAAACCGCGCCGTTGCTGTTCACCGCGCTCAACAACCAGTTCTGGAGCCGCAACATGGATCAGCCGATGGCCAATTTGCCGGTGGTGATTTTCCAGTTCGCCATGAGCCCATATGAGGACTGGCAACGGCTTGCCTGGGCCGGTGCGCTGCTCATCACCTGCAGCGTACTCACACTCAACATCATGGCGCGGGTAATATTCCGCCAGAGCGCAATAACCCATTAATCTTACTGTGTCATAAAATACAGATCGCATCCCCTCCCCCTTGCAGGCTAATCTATGCACACATCTTTGCAACCTGCTGATTTTCTCCCTCCCCCGCTTGCGGGGGAGGGTTGGGGAGGGGGCAGGGTTGCGCAAATGTTTTTCACACCCCCATCCTAACCTTCCCCCGGGAACGCCCTCTCCTCAATCCTCTCCCGGTGATACCCTCTCCCCAATCCTCTCCCGCGAGCGGGAGAGGAGGCAAACGAGAAATGCAATCGTTGATTCCTGCGGGAGAGGAGGCGAACGAGAAAGGCAATCTTCAATTCCTGCGGGGGAAGGAATAGAGCGGTTTTATTGAACAATTTTAGTTTGTGACACAGTAAGATTAAGGATGCCGGCAGATGAACGCTGAAAAAAACATTGCCCCGAAACTGGTCGTGCGCGACCTGAATTTTTATTACGGCAAAGACCGCGCCCTCAAGGATATCAACCTCATCATCCCGGAAAAAATGGTGACCGCCTTCATCGGCCCGTCCGGCTGCGGCAAGTCCACCCTGCTGCGCGCCTTCAACCGCATGTACCAGCTCTACCCGAAACAGAAGGCCACGGGCGAAATCCTGCTGGACGGGGAAAATATCCTCGACAAGAAGCAGGATCTCAACACCCTGCGTGCCAAGATCGGCATGGTGTTCCAAAAGCCGACCCCGTTCCCGATGTCCATCTACGACAACATCGCGTTCGGCGTGAAACTCTATCAAGCCCTCAACCGGCACGACATGGACGAACGCGTGGAATGGGCGCTGAAGAAGGCCGCGCTGTGGACGGAAGTAAAGGACAAGCTGAGGCAGAGCGGCACCAGCCTGTCCGGCGGGCAGCAGCAGCGCCTGTGCATCGCCCGCGCCATCGCCGTCAAGCCGCAAGTATTGCTGCTCGACGAACCCACCTCGGCGCTGGACCCGATTTCCACTGCGCACATCGAAAAGCTGATTGACGAACTGAAAGAGGATTTCACCATCGTCATCGTCACCCACAACATGCAGCAGGCCGCGCGCGTGTCCGACTACACCGCCTACATGTATCTGGGCGACCTGATCGAATTCGGCGACACCAGCACCGTGTTTACCAACCCCAAACGCAAGGAAACGGAAGACTATATCACCGGACGATTTGGTTAATCGCCCGGTGATATAGCGGCGGGGACTCACATGCGCAGCATGTTATGTCGAAACCACTACATTCGGACGATTTGGTAATCCGCCCGTAATGCAACGACGTAGCCAACAAACCTTTGGCTTGTTGCGGTGAAATAAAAAGCCCGGCTTGCACCGGGCTTTTTCACAATACATTTTCTGCGACAGCTATCAGACTTGCAGAGTGAGCATGCGGGGTCTGCCTGCAAGGCTGAACGGCCATTACCATGACGGTGATCGGTGATCCTTGCTATCGTTACCTGCGGTAGTCGCGAACATCGCTGCCGCTGCTGGTGTCGCCCACCACACCGACACTAACCTGTACCGTATCGCCCGGCTGAGAAGACATCCTCGTGCTAACGTCCTTCCCGTTGTAACGGTAGGTCACGTTATAGCCGCGGACGACATCGCGGTAATTTTCCACCTGGCGGCAATGTTGCTCCTGCCGCGTCTGCGGTACTTGTGAAATTTGTTGCGCCTGCTGGTTGGATGGATTGGCCACACGGTCCCCTATGATGGCGCCCGCAATCGCCCCGGCCGCAGTTGCGACGGTGTTGCCGGTACCTTGTCCAACCTGGTTTCCCACCACGCCACCCACCACCCCGCCAATCAGGGCGCCGCCGATGGAACGCTCCTCTACCGGAGCAGACTTGGTCACAACGCCAGTCGAACTGACAGTTTCATTCCAGCATTCCTGCTTGGGCTCGGAAACACGCTCATAAATCGGTGTGCTCGAAATCACCCTGGCCGTATCCACGAAATCCGCTGCCCATGCGGTACCGGAAGAAACTGCCGCCAGCATAATCAGAAAACTCTTGTTCATTTACATCCCCTTTCAGAATTGTCAAAAGCAGTTACACGAGATAATAGACTCATAAACCAGGAAAATGTTCCATAAAGCCAAGCGGAAAATCCAGTAACCGCCGGGCAGCTTGCAAAGCTTAGCTTGCTATCCAAACCTTAACCTATGCTTAACAACACGAACATCCGCCGGTTCAACATGTAATCCGGGCTGGTGTACCCCTTACGCTATCGCCTGCGCCGCCTCGCGTACCGCCTGTGCGATGGCTTCCGCCCAATGCCGCACCGCAGCGCCATCCTCGCCTTCGACCATCACGCGCAACAGCGGCTCGGTGCCGGAAGGGCGCAACAGCACCCGGCCCTTGCCGTCCAGCGCCGCTTCGGCGGCGGAAACGGCATTGCGCACGCCGGCATGGGCAGTATAATCCATGCCCTTTTCCACGCGCACATTCACCAATACCTGCGGATACAAGGTCAATCCGGCCGCGGCCTGCGCCAGAGTCTGATTGTTGGCGCGCAGCGCATGCAGCACTTGCAGTGCGGAAATGATGCCGTCGCCCGTGGTGTGACGGTCGAGGCAGATGATATGGCCGGAATTTTCCCCGCCAAGTTGCCAGCCGTTCTGTTGCAACAATTCCAGCACATAGCGGTCGCCCACCTTGGCGCGCGCAAATGGCACACCCATGCGCTGCATGGCATGCTCGAAGGCCAGATTGGTCATCAGTGTGCCTGCCACGCCGCCATTGAGCGCACCCTGAGCATGGCGGTGTTTGGCGATGATATACAGCAATTGGTCGCCGTCATACAAGCGCCCGTCCGCATCTGCCATCACCAGCCGGTCGCCATCGCCATCCAGCGCAATGCCCAGGTCGGCATGCTGCTCCTTGACCGCCTGCCGCAAATTATCCGGCGCGGTCGCACCGTAGCCGTCGTTGATGTTCTTGCCGTCCGGCTGCACGCCGATGGCCACTACATCCGCACCCAGTTCATGGAACACATGGCGCGCGATGTGGTAGGCCGCGCCGTGCGCGCAATCAACTATTATTTTCAGCCCGCGCAAGTCGAGTTCGTAAGGAAAACTGCTCTTGCAGAATTCGATGTAACGCCCCGCTGCATCATCCAGTCGTTTGGCCTTGCCCAGCCTGGACGAGGGCATGGTCACGATGGGATTATCCAGCCCGGCCTCGATGGCGCGCTCGGTCTCGTCCGGCAGCTTGCTGCCGGAACCGGAGAAAAACTTGATGCCGTTATCCTCGAATGGATTGTGCGAGGCGGAAATGACGATGCCCGCCTGCAAGCGCAGCGCGCGCGTGAGGTAAGCCACCGCAGGGGTTGGCACCGGCCCGGCCAGATATACGTCCACCCCGGCGGCGATCAGGCCGGCCTGCAACGCCGATTCCAGCATGTAGCCGGAGATGCGCGTATCCTTGCCGATCAGCACCCCCGGGCGTTCATCCTGCGCCAGATGCCAGTCGGCAGCGGCCAGCACCTTGCCCGCGGAATAGCCGAGATGCATCACGAATTCCGGCGTGATGGGATACTCTCCCACCCGTCCGCGTATGCCGTCTGTCCCGAAATATTTTCTGCTCACCCCATTACCCCATTCATAGGTCCGCTCCATTCACCGCATTCCAAACCTTCAGCGCATCACAAGTCGCACCCACATCATGCACGCGCACGATGCTTGCGCCGCGCTGCACCGCCAGCAACGCAGCCGCCACGCTGGCAGATATACGATGCTCCACGTCCTGCCCGGTAATCGTACCCAACATGGATTTGCGCGACAACCCCGCCAGCACCGGCACCCCCAGTTCGCCGAAAGCGCCGAGGTCACGCAACAGGATCAGATTATGCGCCAGCGTCTTGCCAAAACCAAAGCCCGGATCAACCACGATGCGTTCCCGCGCAATGCCTGCGGCCTGCACGGCGGCCATGCGCCCACGCAGGAACTGCAAAACTTCCGCCACCACATTTTGGTATTGCGGCTGTTGCTGCATGGTTTGCGGCGTGCCCTGCTTGTGCATCAAACACACTGCCGCACTGCTTGCGGCCACGGCTGCCAGCGCATCTGGATGTTGCAGCGCGTTGATGTCATTGATCATGCTTGCCCCCGCCGCCAGCGCCGCGCGCATCACTTCAGGCTTGCAGGTATCCACCGAAACGGGAACCGGCGCGCCGCGCAGGCCTTCAATCACCGGCATGATGCGATCCAGTTCCTCCTGCACACTGACCGGCAGCGCGCCGGGGCGAGTGGATTCGCCGCCGATGTCGAGGATATCCGCACCTTCCTCGATCAATTGCTGTGCATGCGCCAGCGCCGCCTCGCATTGCAGGGTGCGGCCGCCGTCCGAAAAAGAATCGGGAGTGACATTGACGATGCCCATGACCAACGGGCGGGACAGGTCGAACTGGAATTGGCCACAGAGAAGCATGAAAGGACTGAGGACTAAGGACTAAGGACTGGATGGTTTTGCTCAGTCCTCAGCACTCAGTCCTCGCTTTTAAGTTTCCTGCGCGGGTTGCGTAGGCGTAGTGGCCGGAGCAGTCGGTGCAGCGTCCTGCGGCGGTTTCGGGGTCTGGCTGGTGGCGGGTTTGGGCGGGCGCGGCGGCTTGCCGGTCATGATATCTTCAATCTGCTCGGCATCCAGGGTTTCCCACTCCAGCAGGGCATGCGCCATGGTCTCGATCTTGTCGCGGTTTTCTTCGATCAGTTTGCGCGCCAAGGCATACTGCTGGTCTATGATGCGGCGGATTTCCGCATCCACCTGCTGCATGGTCGCCTCGGAAATGTTCTTGTGCGTGGTCACGGAGCGCCCGAGGAACACCTCGCCCTCGTTCTCGCCATAGACCATGGTGCCCAAGGCTTCCGACATGCCCCACTGCGTCACCATGCGGCGTGCCATGTCGGTGGCGCGCTCGAAGTCATTGGAAGCGCCGGTGGTCATCTGGTGCATGAAAATTTCTTCGGCGATACGCCCGCCAAACAGCACGGCGATGGTATCGAGGATGCGGTTCTTGTCCATGCTGTAGCGGTCTTCCGACGGCAGTTGCATGGTCAATCCCAGCGCACGCCCGCGCGGGATGATGGTGACCTTGTGCACCGGGTCGGTCTTGGGCAGCAGCCTGGCCACCACGGTGTGGCCGGACTCGTGGTAGGCGGTATTGCGGCGTTCCTCCTCCGGCATGATCATGGAACGGCGTTCCGCGCCCATCATAATCTTGTCCTTGGCCGCCTCGAAATCATCCATCTCGACAAAACGCTTGTTGCGCCGCGCGGCAAACAATGCCGCCTCGTTCACCAGGTTGGCCAGATCGGCGCCGGAAAATCCCGGCGTACCGCGCGCCAGAATGTCGGCCTTCACATCGGAAGCCACCGGCACCTTGCGCATGTGCACCATCAGGATCTGCTCGCGGCCGCGGATGTCCGGCAGCGGCACCACCACCTGGCGGTCGAAACGCCCCGGACGCAGCAGCGCCGGGTCTAGCACGTCGGGGCGGTTGGTCGCGGCGATCACGATCACGCCGCTGGCGCCTTCAAAGCCGTCCATTTCCACCAGCAACGCATTCAGCGTCTGCTCGCGCTCGTCATTGCCGCCGCCCAGACCGGCGCCGCGCTGGCGGCCAACCGCATCAATTTCGTCGATGAACACGATACACGGCGATTGTTTCTTGGCCTGCTCGAACATGTCGCGCACGCGTGCCGCGCCGACGCCGACGAACATTTCCACGAAATCGGAACCGGAGATCGAGAAGAACGGTACTTTGGCTTCACCGGCAATCGCTTTCGCCAGCAAGGTCTTGCCGGTACCGGGGCTGCCCACCAGCAGCACGCCGCGCGGGATGCGCCCGCCCAAATTCTGGAACTTGGCGGGTTCGCGCAGGAAGTCCACCAGTTCGGAAACCTCTTCTTTGGCCTCATCGCAACCCGCCACATCGGCAAACGTGTAGCGCTCCTTGCTTTCATCCAGCATGCGCGCGCGCGACTTGCCGAACGAGAAGGCGCCGCCCTTGCCGCCGCCCTGCATCTGGCGCATGAAGAAAACCCAAACTCCGATAAGCAGCAACATGGGGAACCATGACACGAAAAGGTTCATCAGGAAGGAAGGTTCTTCTTCCGCTTTGGCCTCGATCTTTACGCCGTTTTTCAGCAGGTCGGAAACCATCCACAAATCGCTCGGCGCATAGCTGGTGATGCGCTTGCCATCGGCAGCCGTCGCCTTCAGCGTGTGCCCCTCAATGACTACCTTGGAAATATGTCCCTGCCTGACCTCGTCCAGAAACTGCGAGTAATCCATCTGCGCATGCGCAGTCAGTTGCTGGCGTGAATTGAACTGGTTGAATACGGTCATCAGCACCAGGGCCACAACCAGCCAAATCCCGATACTCTTGAATAGATTGTTCAAAATTACTCCTTAATACTGGCAAATGCCAAACCGCAAAACATGCGCATTAGACACTGTCCAGATTGATTACTCAAGCCTTTCCAGGCCTAAAAGATACAACTCGCTGCTGCGGTCGCGCGAGGCCTTGGGCTTGCGCGTCACCACGCGTGCAAAGTAGCCGCGCATCAGTTTGACATAGTCCTCGAACCCCGCGCCTTGAAACAGTTTGACCAGGAATGCACCGCCGGGTTGCAAATTCCGTATAGAAAAATCCAGTGCCAGTTCCGCCAGGTGCATGGCGCGCGCCTGATCGGCCATGCCAATGCCGCTGATATTGGGCGCCATATCGGAAATTACAAGCCCGATCTGCTTGCCCCCCAGCCGTTCCTCCAGTTGCGCCAACACACTGTCTTCACGGAAATCGCCCTGAATGAACTCCACGCCGCGCAGCGGGTGCAATGGCAGCAGGTCGAGCGCAATCACCTTGCCACCCGGACTTACCTTGGCGGCAGCCAACTGCGACCAGCCGCCCGGCGTCGCACCCAGGTCAACCACCACCATACCGGGCTTGAGCAGGTGGTCGCGTTCGTCGATTTCCAGCAGCTTGTAGGCCGCGCGCGAGCGGTAACCGTCCTTCTGCGCGCGCTGCACGTAAGGATCGTTGACATGCTCATGCATCCACTGTTTGCTGGTTTTGCTTCTCTTCATCGCTTAGAATGCCGCTCTATTTAGCTGGTAGCCTGTAGCTCGTGGCTTGTAGCAAAACCGGGGTTGGCTACCGGCTACCAGCCACCACCCGGAGTCCCTATGATTACGCTTACCGTATTACAGCGCCAAAACCTCAAGGCGCGCGCGCATCCACTTCATCCCACCGTGATCATCGGCTCCGCCGGGCTGACCCCGTCCGTGCTGGAAGAAATTGGCCGCAGCCTGAAAAGCCACGAACTGATCAAGATCCGCGTGATGGACGGCGACCGGAAAGCGCGCGAAGCCATGCTGAAAGAGATTTGCGCACAATTAAACGCCGCAGCGGTGCAACACATCGGTAAAATCCTGGTGGTATACCTGCCGCAAGAGGATGTGCCCGAGAAAAAGCCGGCGCAACGCAAAGGCAAACCGCTCAGCAAGAAGCAGTTAGGAAGCCGGTAGGGTGGGCAGGGATTTTATCTGCCCACGCGGTTTTGAATCCGCGTGGGCACAAAGGCGTGCCCACCCTACTAAATGTACTGCACATCCACCACTTCATATTCGCGCACTCCGCCAGGCGCCAGCACCTCGGCAACATCCCCGCTGTACTTGCCGATGAGCGCGCGCGCGATGGGTGAACTGATGGAAATTTTGCGCTGTTTGATGTCCGCCTCGTCGTCACCGACAATCTGGTAAGTCACCACGTCGCCATTCCGGACGTCTTCCAGCACCACGGTCGAGCCAAACACGCAGCGGCCATCGGCGTTGATGGTTCTCGGATCAACGACCAGCGCACTGCCCAGCTTGCTTTCCAGTTCAATGATGCGTCCCTCGACAAAGGCCTGGCGCTCCTTTGCCGCATCGTATTCCGCATTCTCGGACAAATCGCCCTGCGCGCGCGCCTCGGAGATAGCGTTAATCACTGAAGGCCGCTCCACGGTTTTCAGATGATGCAGTTCGCTGCGCAATAACTCGGCGCCAATCAAAGTCAACGGTATCTTGCTCATACAGGAACTTCCTCAGTCATTAGTCGTTAGTCGTTAGACGTTAGTTGGGGTTGTCGCTACGCGGGTTTTGGTTTAACTGGCGACTAACGACTAGCGACTAATAACTGCTTCTAGTCTTTTATGTTGCGCCTGCACGTCGTACACCTGCAATTCCGCCATGTGCCGCATCCCCAGACAGGCGGCGCGCGCCCCGGCCAGGGTTGTGTAGTAGGTCACCCGCCCCTGCAGCGCCGCGTGGCGGATGGAATAGGAATCGCGCATCACCGACGGCTTGCTGTCCACGGTATTGACGATCAGGCTGACCTCGCCGTTCTTGATCATGTCAACAATATGCGGGCGGCCTTCGGCCACCTTGTTCACCACCGTCACCGCAACGCCCGCCTCCGCCATAACCGCAGCGGTGCCGCGCGTCGCCAGTACGGTAAAGCCCAGTTCGCGCAGGCTCCTGGCAACTTCCACCGCGCCCGGTTTGTCGGCCTCGCGCACGCTGATGAACACCTTGCCGGAAGACGGCAATTTTACCCCGGCTGCCAACTGCGATTTGACAAAGGCTTCGGCGAAATTCTCGCCCACTCCCATCACTTCGCCGGTGGATTTCATTTCCGGACCGAGTATGGTATCCACGCCGGGAAACTTGATGAACGGAAATACCGCTTCCTTCACCGAGCAATATGGCGGTATGACCTCACTGGTCATCCCCTGCTGCGCCAGCGTCGTGCCCACCATGCAACGTGCCGCGATTTTCGCCAGCGGCACACCGGTCGCCTTGGACACGAAAGGCACGGTGCGCGATGCGCGCGGGTTCACTTCCAGCACGTACACCGTCCCGCCCTGAATGGCGAACTGCACGTTCATCAGCCCGACCACATTCAGCGCCTTGGCCATCAACTTTGTCTGACGGCGCAATTCATCCTGCATCGCGGGCGACAGCGAAAACGGCGGCAGCGAACAGGCCGAGTCCCCGGAATGCACACCGGCCTCCTCGATGTGCTCCATGATGCCGCCGATCAACACTTCCTTGCCATCGGACACCGCATCCACATCCACTTCAATCGCATCGTTCAGGAAACAGTCGAGCAGGATGGGCATACGCTCCGGGAAAATCCTGGAGCTCTCCACCGCCTCGCGCATGTAGCGTTCGAGGTCGGCCTGCGCATGGATGATTTCCATCGCCCGCCCGCCCAGCACATTGCTTGGCCTCACCACCAGCGGGTAGCCGATTTCCTGCGCCCCGGAGCCCGCCGTCTCCACGGTGCTGGCAGTGCGGTTGGGCGGCTGCTTGAGCTGAAGGTTGTGCAACATCTGCTGGAAACGCGCGCGGTCTTCCGCGCGGTCAATCATGTCGGGTGTGGTGCCGATGATGGGCACGCCGTTCTTTTCCAGCCCGTGCGCCAGCTTGAGCGGAGTCTGGCCTCCATACTGCACGATTACGCCGAAGGGCTTTTCCACTGCCACTACTTCCAGCACATCCTCCAGCGTGAGCGGCTCGAAATACAGGCGGTCGGAGGTGTCGTAATCGGTGGATACGGTCTCCGGATTGCAGTTGACCATGATGGTCTCGTAACCGTCTTCACGCATCGCCAGCGCGGCGTGCACGCAGCAATAATCGAACTCGATGCCCTGCCCGATGCGGTTCGGCCCGCCGCCCAGCACCATGATTTTTTTCCTGGCTGTGGGTTGCGCCTCGCATTCCTCCTCGTAGGTGGAATACATATAGGCAGTGTTGGTGGCGAATTCGGCGGCACAGGTATCCACGCGCTTGAACACCGGACGGATGCCCAGCGCATGGCGGCGCGCACGCACGGCGGCGGCATCGCTGCCCAATAGTTTCGCCAGCCTGGGGTCGGAAAAACCGCTGCGTTTCAAGGTGCGCAACTCGTGCGCATCGAGGCTTTCCAGCGTGCGCCCTTTGAGCGCTTGTTCGCGTCTCACAATGTCTTCGATCTGCACCAGAAACCACGGATCGATCTTGCTGTGGTTGAACACCTCTTCCACGCTCATGCCTAGGCGGAACGCATCGCCCACCGCCCAGATGCGATCCGGCCCCGGTGCGCCCAGTTCTGCTTCGATTTCCTCGCGCAAAAAGAACCACTCGTCCAGCCCGTTCACGCCCACCTCCAGCCCGCGCAGCGCCTTCTGGAACGATTCCTGGAAGGTGCGGCCGATCGCCATCACCTCGCCCACCGATTTCATCTGCGTGGTCAGGCGGTCGTTGGCCTGCGGAAATTTCTCGAAGGCGAAACGCGGGATCTTGGTCACCACGTAGTCTATGGTCGGCTCGAACGAGGCCGGGGTTGCGCCACCAGTGATTTCGTTCTTCAGCTCATCCAGCGTGTAGCCCACCGCCAGCTTGGCCGCCACCTTGGCGATCGGGAAGCCGGTCGCCTTGGAAGCCAGCGCCGAGGAGCGCGACACGCGCGGATTCATCTCGATCACCACCATGCGCCCGTCGTCCGGGTTGATGGCGAACTGCACGTTGGAGCCGCCGGTGTCCACGCCGATCTCGCGCAGCACCGCGATGCTCGCGTCGCGCATGATCTGGTATTCCTTGTCGGTCAGCGTCTGCGCCGGCGCCACGGTGATCGAATCGCCGGTGTGCACGCCCATCGGGTCGATGTTCTCGATCGAGCAGATGATGATGCAGTTGTCGGCGCGGTCGCGCACCACCTCCATTTCGAATTCTTTCCAGCCGAGCAGGGATTCCTCGATCAGCAGTTCGCGCGTGGGCGAAGCCTCCAGCCCGCGCTCGCAAATCTCCACAAATTCTTCACGGTTGTAGGCGATGCCGCCGCCGGAGCCGCCCATGGTAAAAGACGGGCGGATAACGGTGGGGAAGCCCAGCACCTGCTGCACCTGCAACGCCTCCTCCATGCTGTGCGCAATCGCGGAGCGCGCCGATGCCAAGCCGATGCGCGTCATCGCCTGTTTGAATTTTTCGCGGTCTTCCGCCATGTCTATGGCCTCGCGCGACGCGCCGATCATCTCCACACCGTACTTCTCCAGCACGCCGTGCCTGGCCAGGTCCAGCGCGCAATTCAGCGCAGTCTGCCCGCCCATGGTGGGCAGGAGCGCATCCGGTTTCTCCTTGGCAATGACCTTTTCCACCATACGCCAGGTAATCGGCTCGATGTAGGTCGCATCCGCCATGTTCGGATCGGTCATGATGGTGGCCGGGTTCGAGTTCACCAGAATGACGCGATAGCCTTCCTCGCGCAGCGCCTTGCAGGCTTGCGCGCCGGAATAATCGAACTCGCACGCCTGGCCGATGATGATGGGGCCGGCGCCGATGATCAGGATAGATTTTAGGTCGGTACGTTTTGGCATAAATTCAGTTGGTAGACGTAAGACGCAAGTTGTTAGTTAAACCGGCTTCAACTTATGTCTTAAGTCTTACGTCTGCTTTTCCATCAAATCGATAAACTTGTCGAACAAATAATCCACATCGTGCGGCCCGGGGCTGGCTTCCGGATGCCCCTGGAAGCAGAACGCCGGTTTGTCGGTCAGCTCGAAACCCTGCAGCGTGCCGTCGAACAGCGACACATGGGTCACGCGCGCATTCGCCGGCAGCGTGCCGGTATCCACCGCAAAGCCGTGGTTCTGGCTGGTGATCATCACGCGCTTGCTCTGCACATCCTGCACCGGGTGGTTCGCGCCGCGATGGCCGAACTTCATCTTCACCGTCTTCGCCCCCAGCGCCAGCCCCATCAACTGGTGGCCGAGGCAAATACCGAACAGCGGCATGCCGACTTGCAAAAATTTTCTTGTCGCGGCAATCGCGTAATCGCATGGCTCCGGATCGCCGGGGCCATTGGACAAAAGCACCCCGTCCGGCTTCAATGCCAGTGCCTCGTCTGCGCTTGTTTTGGCGGGCACCACGGTCACCTTGCAGCCGCGCTCCGCCAGCTTGCGCAGGATGTTGTGCTTCACACCGAAATCGTAGGCCACCACATGGAACTTCGTGTCAACCACATCGCGGTAGCCGTGGCCCAGCGCCCACTCGCGCTGTGTCCAGTCGTATTGCCTGTCGCAACTCACCACCTGCGCCAGGTCCATCCCGGCCAGCCCGGCAAACTTGCGCGCCTCCGTCAGCGCCGCGTCCACGTCTTCGCCGCTGGCGATGCAGCCGTTCTGCGCACCTTTTTCGCGCAGGATGCGCGTCAGCTTGCGCGTATCTATCCCGGCAATCGCCACCACTTTGTTGGACTTGAGGTAATCCGGCAGGGATTGCGTGCTGCGGAAGTTGCTGACGGTCAGCGACAAGTCGCGGATCACCAGCCCGCTGGCGAATACCTGGCGCGATTCCACGTCCTCGGGATTCACGCCCACGTTGCCGATGTGCGGATAAGTCAGCGTGACGATCTGCTTGCAGTAGGACGGGTCGGTGAGAATTTCCTGGTAGCCGGTCATCGCGGTGTTGAACACC
Source organism: Nitrosomonadales bacterium (assembly GCA_016218445.1). Taxonomy (GTDB): domain Bacteria; phylum Pseudomonadota; class Gammaproteobacteria; order Burkholderiales; family Gallionellaceae; genus CAITJF01. The sequence goes on along the minus strand of JACREC010000136.1, from coordinate 318 downwards.
ACCTCGCCCGCACTGATGCCGGAAGCACCGATGGCAATGCCGCGAAATACCGTGCCATCGGCTAAAACTAGAATGGCAGGACTCGTTTGCGACACCGGATACTCCCAAGACGGATGGCATAAAGAAGCGGGACGAACGTTGCGTTCATCCCGCTCTGATTGAGGACGAATTATATCCGAATGCGGGGAGGGTATCAAATACGTGTCTTCCGCCAATACATATTGCACTGATGATGTTCTTGCAAGAACTCACAAGGAGATTTTAACCCAAGGCCATAGTGAGGGCGCTCGGTGTTGAACCAGACTAGGTAATCGAGCA
>JACREC010000132.1 GCA_016218445.1 Nitrosomonadales bacterium | reverse complement strand
CGTGAATCTGTTCAACGATAAATTGCTCGATTACCTAGTCTGGTTCAACACCGAGCGCCCTCACTATGGCCTTGGGTTAAAATCTCCTTGTGAGTTCTTGCAAGAACATCATCAGTGCAATATGTATTGGCGGAAGACAGCGTATTGTGCCGCCGGAGGATTGAAGGCATGATTGCGCAACAAGGTTGAACAGCTCATTTTCTTACGATAAACACATGGATGAAAACGCCATGAAATTCAGGCAAACCATACTGGCTTGTTCAATTGCCGCGTCACTGGCGGCAGTATCCGGAGCCGCTGCTGCATCCGGTTTTGCACTGATCGAGCAAAGCGCCAGCGGCTTGGGTAATGCTTATGCCGGCGGTGCGGCGAGCGCCGAAGATGCCAGCACCATTTTCTTCAATCCGGCGGGGATGTCGCGCCTGCAAGGCAAGCAGATTGCGGTGGCGGTGCATGCGATCAAGCCTTCGGCGAAGCTTTCTAACAATGCATCCGTTCCCGCTGCCTTGCAACCGACTGTCGGCGGGACAGGTGGGGATGCGGGCAGTCTGGCGCCGGTTCCGAATGGTTACTTCGCGATGGAAATCAATCCGCAGACAAGGTTTGGTTTAGGCATCAATGCACCATTCGGGTTACAGACCGAATATGATGCAAACTGGATAGGGCGCTTCCAGGCGATCAAATCCAAAATTCAAACGGTCAACCTCAACCCTTCGCTTTCCTACCGTGTGAGTGATTTTATGAGTATAGGCGCAGGTATTAGCTATCAGCGCATTACCGGGGATCTGACCAGTGCCATTAACTATAGCGCAGCCGCTTTCACTGCCGGCGGCGCGCCTTTGTTGGGGGCGATTGGCGGGCCCGGCAAGGAAGGCGTTACCACGATAAGCGGCAGCGACAGTGCCTGGGGCTACAACTTCGGTGTGTTGCTCAATCCCTCAGCGCAAACCCGTGTGGGGTTGGCCTATCGCTCCACCATCCAATACAACCTGACAGGCAGCGCCAGTTTTACCAACCGCCCTGCGCTTCTCGCAGCCGCCATTCCTGACGGCCCGGTAAGTTTGGCGATCAAGATGCCGGATACTTTTTCCGCCAGCGTGTTTCACCAGTTGAACGATAAATGGGACGTAATGGCCGATTTGAACTGGACTGGGTGGAATGTGTTTCAGCAATTGAAGGTTGACCGCGCGAATGGCGCGAACCTGACGACAGTGCAGGAAAACTGGCGCAATACCTGGCGAGTTTCTATTGGCGCAAACCATCATTACAACGAGCAATGGACTGCACGCGCAGGATTGGCCTACGACCAGACACCAACTTCCGATGCTTTCCACACTGCAAGAATTCCTGACGCAGACCGCACCTGGCTGTCTTTGGGCGGGCAATACAAGCCGGCAAAAGAGAGTGCGCTGGACTTCGGTTATGCGCACTTGTTTGTGAACAATGCATCGATCAACCAGGCTGTCGCGGGAGCAGGCACGTTAAACGGGACCTATAGCAACAGCGTGGACATCCTGAGCGCGCAGTACACGCGCAGTTTCTAAATGGTGTGTCTACAAGGGAAGGCAGACACCTTCCTTTTTTTGTTTCTGGAGCAAGGCAGATGAGCGAGAATTTTCATATACGCAAAGTTGCGGTGCTGGGTGCCGGGGTGATGGGCGCGCAGATTGCCGCGCACCTGGTCAATGCCAATGTGGAAACACTGCTGTTCGAATTGCCTGCGAAGGTGGGCGACCCTGCCCTCTCTCCTAGCTCTCTCCCGCGTGCGGGAGAGAGGGACGCGGTCTCGCTACGCGAACCTTCGTTAAATGGTAACGTGAACAAGGCGCTGGAAGGCCTGAAAAAGCTTGATCCCAGCCCATTGGCCAGTCCCGCCAAGCTTACCTGCATACAACCCGCCAACTACGAACAGCACCTGGAAAAGTTGCGCGAGTGCGATCTGGTCATCGAGGCGATTGCCGAGCGCATGGACTGGAAATTCGATCTGTATTACAAGGTCGCGCCTTACTTGGGCGAGCGCAGCATTTTTGCCAGCAACACTTCCGGCCTGTCCATCAACCAATTGGCGCAGGCCTTTCCCGAGGCGTTGCGCCATCGCTTCTGCGGCATCCATTTCTTCAACCCGCCGCGCTACATGCACCTGGTCGAACTGATCCCGTGCCACGAGACCGAAGCGGCATTGCTCGACCAACTGGAGACCTTCCTCGTCTCCACGCTGGGCAAGGGCGTGGTGCGCGCCAAGGACACGCCCAACTTCATCGCCAACCGCATCGGCGTGTTCTCCATGCTCGCCACCAGGCACCACGCGCAGGCGTTCAATCTCGGCTTCGACACCGTGGATGCGCTGACCGGGCGCTATCTCGGGCGTCCCAAGAGCGCCACCTTCCGCACGCTGGATGTGGTCGGACTCGACGTGTTCGCGCACGTGGTCAACACCATGCGCGAAAACCTCACCGACGACCCGTGGCACAAGCATTTCGAATTACCCGGCTGGCTTGACCGCCTGGTTGACCAGGGCGCGCTGGGGCAGAAGACCAAGCGCGGCATTTACCAGAAGATCGGCAAGGAAATCCACGTGCTCGACCTGCACACCGAGGCCTACCGCCTCTTGAACAGCAACATAGACGACGGCGTGAAAGACATCCTGCACGAACGCGACTGGGCGAAAAAGTTGGCCGGGCTGCGCAACAACCCGCATCCGCAGGCGCAGTTCCTGTGGGCGACGTTCCGCGACGTGTTCCACTATTGCGCATTGCAACTGGAGCACATTGCCGGCAACGCGCGCGATCTCGACTTGGCCGTGCGCTGGGGCTTCGGCTGGGACAGCGGCCCATTCGAAATTTGGCAGGCGGCAGGCTGGCAGCAAGTGGCGGGCTGGATCAGCGCCGACATCGCGGCAGGCAAGGCGATGGCCAGCGCCCCGCTGCCCGCATGGGCCGCCGACCTGAGCCGTACCGGCGTGCATACCACGCAGGGCTCCTACTCACCCTCTCCCCCATCCCCTCTCCCGCAAGCGGGAGAGGGGCACACTGTTTCCCCTCTCCCCTCAGTGGGAGAGGGGGTAGGGGAGAGGGGTGGTCTTGGTAGTTACCAGCCCCGCTCCACGCTACCCGTCTATCGCCGCCAACTCTTCCCCGACCGCCTGCTCGGCGAAGCGGTGCAATACGGCGAGACCGTCTTCGAAACCGCTGACGTGTGCATGTGGCACACCGGCGACGACATCGCCATCCTCAGCTTCAAGACCAAGATGCACACCATCAGCAACGAAGTGCTGGACGGCATCCTGCGCGCGATCTCCGAGGCCGAAGCGCATTGCAGCGCGCTGGTCATCTGGCAAACGGAAGCGCCATTCTCCGCCGGCGCCAATCTGCTGCAGGTGATGCAGGGCGTTCAGGAGACCGGCGACGCGCCGCCCGCCGGGCTGTTCGATAAATTGAAGGGCGCGGCGCAGCGCGTGAAATACACCATCGCGGGCGGCGGGGGCTTGGGCGAGATCGTCAACGCCGCAACGGGCCATGTGCCGCACGTGGAAGACGTGGTCGCCAAATTCCAGCAGGTCTCGCTGCGCCTGAGATACGCGCAGGTGCCGACCATCGCCGCGGTACGCGGCCTGGCGCTCGGCGGCGGCTGCGAATTTTCGATGCACTGCACGCGCATCGTTGCCAGCTTGGAAAGCTACATCGGCCTGGTCGAAGTCGGCGTCGGCCTGTTGCCCGCCGGCGGCGGCTGCAAGGAGATGGCGCTGCGCGCGGCGAATGAGGCGCGCTATCTTTCGGGGGGAGGGGGCGGCGACATCTTCCCGCACCTGCGCCGCTACTTCCAGAACATCGCGATGGGCGAAGTCGCCAAGAGCGCCGAACTCGCACGCGACATGGGCTACCTGCGCCCGTCGGACCGCATCGTGCTGAACCAATATGAACTGCTGCACGTCGCCAAAGAAGAAGCCCGCGCGCTCACCGCCACCGCCTACCGCCCGCCGCTGGCGCCGCGCCAGATACCCGTGGCCGGACGCACCGGCATCGCTACCCTCAAGGCCGCGATGATCAACATGCTCGAAGGCGGCTTCATCTCCGAGCACGACTACAACATCGGCTGCCGCATCGCAGAAACGATGTGCGGCGGCGACGTGGATGCGGGCAGCATGGTGGACGAGCAATGGCTGCTCGACCTCGAACGCCACCACTTCATGCAACTGCTGGCAACAGAAAAAACCAGGGCACGAGTCGAATATATGTTGAAGAATGGGAAGCCGTTGCGGAATTGAACCGTAGGGGCGTATGGCATACGCCCCCTGATAAACGGTGACAGGGCGTATTGCCATACGCCCCTACGAAAGACACAAACATGTTCGATCAACCAAACGAGCATCATCGCCGCAGCATCCGTTTGAAGGGGTACGATTATTCGCAGGCAGGGGCATATTTTGTGACCATTTGTGCACATGGTAGAGAATGTTTGTTTGGTGAAATCGAGAATGGTCTTATGCGATTGAACGAATATGGAGATATCGTGGCGTCGGAATGGTTGAGATCGACGGAAGTTCGATTAGAAATTGAATGCGGTGAATTCGTGGTGATGCCGAATCATTTTCATGGCACCGTGTATATCGTAGGGGCGTATGGCAATACGCCCCATGGCATTCGTCCCAATCATATTGACGCGATGGACGGTGAACGGGCGTATTACCATGACAGGGCGTATTGCCATACGCCCCTACGGTCGCCATCGCGCAATGTTGGTGCAATGGTGCGTGGCTTTAAATCTGCCGTTAGCAGACGCATCAATGAAGTTCGCAACACTCCAGGCGCTTCGGTATGGCAACGCAATTATTACGAACACATCATCCGCAACGATGCGGATTACAATCACATCGCCGAATATATCGCCAACAACCCGCAGCGCTGGATGGAAGATTCGTTGCATCCGTAGGGGCGTATGGCATACGCCCTTAAATACCATTCGCCCAAAATTGAGAGGTGATCATGACCAAACAAATCCAGGAAGCCTACATCGTTGCCGCGACGCGCACGCCAGTGGGCAAGGCGCCGCGCGGGATGTTCCGCAATACCCGCCCAGACGACCTGCTGGCGCATGTGCTGAGGAGCGTGCTGGCGCAGGCGCCGTCGCTCGACCCGGCGGCGGTCGGCGATGTGATCGCAGGCTGCGCGATGCCGGAAGCAGAGCAGGGGATGAACGTGGCGCGCATCGCGCTGTTGCTGGCAGACCTGCCGAAAAGCGTACCGGGCATGACGGTGAACCGTTTCTGTTCTTCCGGCTTGCAGGCGGTGGCGCTGGCGGCGGATCGCATCCGGTTGGGCGAGGCGGAGGTGATGATTGCGGCGGGCACGGAGAGCATGAGCATGGTGCCAATGATGGGCAACAAGGTGGCATTCAATCCGGCGATGTTCGAAGATGAGCATGTCGCTATCGCTTACGGCATGGGGCTGACGGCGGAGAAGGTGGCGGAGCGCTGGAAGGTAAGCCGCGAGGCGCAGGATGAATTCGCCTACCAGAGCCACCAGCGCGCCTTGCGCGCGATTGCTTCCGGCGAATTCAGCGACGAGATCACGCCTTACCGCATCGAGGAGCATCAGCCGGACTTGAATGTTCGCGAAGTAAAAACAACAGCGCGCGAAGCGGTGCAGGACGAGGGGCCGCGCGCCGATACTTCACTGGATGCGTTGGCGAAACTCAAGCCGGTGTTTGCACAGAGGGGTTCGGTTACGGCAGGCAACAGTTCGCAGATGTCGGATGGCGCGGGCGCGGCGCTGCTGTGCTCGGAGTCCGCGCTGAAGCGCTTTAACCTCACGCCCATCGGAAAATTCCTGGGCTTCAGCGTGGCGGGCGTGCCGCCGGAGATCATGGGCATCGGCCCGAAGGAGGCGATTCCGCGTGTGTTGAAGCAAGTGGGGTTGAAGCTGAGCGACATGGGCTGGATCGAACTCAACGAGGCCTTCGCCGCGCAGTCGCTCGCGGTGATCAACGATGTCGGGCTGGATCGCGAGAAAGTAAATCCGCTCGGCGGCGCGATCGCGCTCGGTCATCCGCTCGGCGCGACCGGCGCGATCCGCACTGCAACGCTGCTGCACGGCCTGCGCCGCCGCAAGCAGAAGTACGGCATGGTGACTATGTGCATCGGGACCGGCATGGGTGCGGCGGGCATCTTCGAGGCGCTGTGATAATACTCCCTGCTTCGTCATTCCGGCGAAGGCCGGAATCCAGTGTTTTTAAAGAACTGGACACCGGCCTCCGCCGGTGTGACGGATTACCAGAGATTTCCTTAAGTGACTGAAGCGCTTGCTGCCAAGCTGAACGGCGATTGCCATTCCGCCGCGATTGACCGCGCGGCGCTCGATAATGCACTGCGTTCGCAGGGCGAGGATTTTTTCCGGCATGTAACCGAGCATTGTTCTCATTTGTTCGCCACTGTCCCGTTTTTTGTGTCCGCAGCCCCTGCGAAGCAGATGCATGCGGTGATTGCGGCGGTGGAGCGGGTGGTGAAGCTACCGGGGTGGGAAGTTCTCGTCATTGGTAAAACTACTAGCCATTCGACTAAGTCCGCAAGCGGGCAAGTCGCTGGTTATCCCGCGCAGGCGGGAATCCAGTCAGTCGAAAAATTCTCCGTGCAGCGGAGTCATGTTGAAAATTCTTCTTTGATAAACCCGCTGGATTCCGGTAGTCCCACCCCCATCCTAACCTTCCCCCTGAGGGGGAAGGAACGATTGCTCCCTCTCCCTCAGGGAGAGGGTTGGGGTGAGGGTTTACGCCGGAATGACGAAAGTAGTAAAGCGCAGCATCCCGCCAATGGGGTGTTCTTCGGTTACGACTTCCACCTGAATGCCGAGGGCGCGCACCTCATCGAAATCAACTCCAATGCGGGCGGGGCTTTCCTTATCGATTTGTTGCTGCAAAGCCAGCGCGGTGTGGCGATGCCGGGCGAGGTTGCGGCGCTGGACAATCTGGAGCAGGTTTTCCTCGACATGTTCCGCAACGAATGGCGGCTGGAGCGCGGCGATGCGCCGTTGCAGACCATTGCCATCGTGGATGAGCAGCCGCAGCAGCAATATCTCTATCCGGAATTTGTGCTGGCGCAGCGCATGTTCGAACGCGCGGGTATCACCGCGCTGGTCGCCGACCCATCCGAGCTGGAATCTCGCGCGGATGGCCTGTATTGCGGCGAGCATAAGGTCAATCTGATCTACAATCGCCTGACCGATTTTTCCCTGCAACGGCATGCCGCATTAAGCGCGGCATACCGGAACAATCAGTTAGTGCTGACGCCGCATCCGCGTGCTTATGCGCAATACGCCGACAAGCGCAATCTGGCGCGGCTTACCGATGCGGAAGGTTTGCGCGCACTCGGCGCAAACGAAGCCGACATCGCTGTCTTGCAGGCGGGTATCCCGTACACCCTCGTGGTGCAACCGGACATGGAGGCTGCGCTGTGGGCGGAGCGCAAGCAGTGGTTCTTCAAGCCTGCATGGGGTTTCGGCAGCAGGGGGACTTATCGCGGCGCCAATGTGACCCAGCGGGTGTTTGCCGAGATCATGCAGGGTGGCTATGTCGCACAGCGCATGGCTTTGCCCGGCGGGCGCATGGTGTGTGTGGAGGGCGCAGAACCTGCGCCACTTAAATCCGATGTGCGCTGCTATGTTTATAACGGACAGGTGCAGCTCATCGCTGCGCGTTTGTATCAGGGGCAGACCACCAATTTCCGCACGGCGGGCGGTGGCTTCGCGCCAGTGCGTATCGTCGGTTAGGATATGCACATGAAGTGCAATGGCATCATGTTGCGCTTGCACGCAGCATGAGTCTGCAGCGTGAGGAGAAATTTTTCGGGGTGCTATCCGAAAAACTCTTTCACCTTATCCATCCAGGATTTCGCCCGCGGATTGTGGCGTGCGCTGTCCTTTTCATTGATCGCCTCGAATTCGCGCAGCAATTCCTTCTGCCGCTCGGTGAGGTTGACCGGGGTTTCCACCACCACGTGGCAGTACAGGTCGCCATGGGTTGAGCTGCGCACACCCTTGATGCCCTTGCCGCGCAGGCGGAAAGTTTTTCCGGATTGCGTCTCGGCTGGAATCTTGATGCGTGCCGAGCTATCCAGCGTGGGAATTTCGATTTCGCCGCCCAGCGCGGCGGTGCTGAAACTGATCGGCATTTCGCAATGCAGATCGTTGTGGTCGCGCTGGAACACCGCGTGCGGCTTGATGTGGATCACCACATACAAATCGCCGGGAGACCCGCCGTTCACGCCGTGCTCGCCTTCGCCGGAGAGGCGGATGCGATCGTCGTTATCCACGCCCGCCGGGATTTTTACCGACAGTGTCTTGTGCTGCTTGACGCGACCGTTGCCCTGACAATCTTTACATGGCGACGCGATCATCTTGCCGGTGCCGTGGCAGCGCGGGCAGGTCTGTTGAATCGAGAAGAAGCCCTGCTGCATGCGTACCTGTCCATGTCCGCCGCAAGTGGTGCAGGTAGTCGGGCTGGTGCCGGGTTTTGCGCCCGACCCTTTGCAAGTCTCGCACTCGACCATGGTCGGTACGCGAATCTGCGTCTCGGTTCCGCGCGCGGCCTGCTCCAGCGTGATCTCCATGTTGTAGCGCAGGTCGGCGCCGCGCTGCACATTGCTGCGCCCTCCGCCGCCTCGCCCGCCGCCAAAGATGTCACCGAAGATGTCGCCGAAATCGAAGCCCCCAGCGCCCGCGCCGAACGGGCTGCCGCCGCCCATGCCGCCCGCTTCAAATGCAGCGTGACCATGCTGGTCGTAAGCGGCACGCTTCTGCCCATCGCTCAGCGTTTCATAAGCTTCCTTGGCTTCCTTGAAGTGTTCTTCCGCCTTCGGATTGTCCGGGTTGCGGTCGGGGTGATGCTTCATCGCCAGCTTGCGATAAGCCTTCTTGATTTCCTCGTCCGAGGCATCGCGGTTGACGCCGAGGACTTCGTAGTAGTCTTTTTTGGACATAGTCGTTAGTCGTAAGTCGTAAGACGTAAGTTGAAAAGCAATCCAAAGTGTTGCTTACGACTTACGTTTTTCAACTTATTAATCCGTTGTTAGTTGCAAGTCGAAAGACGTAAGTTGAAAACCCCGTGGGTTTTGCTTACGTCTTAAGTCTTACGTCTCAGTCTTCCAACTTACTTCTTGTCCTTCACTTCGGTGAACTCGGCATCCACCACGTCGCCTTCTTCCTTCTTTGGTTCGGCGTGCGCACCACCGGCTTCGCCGGCCTGCTGTGCCTTGGCCTGCTCGGCGGCGTACATCTTCTCGCCCAGTTTCTGCGCGGCAGTCGCCAGCGCCTCGGTCTTGGCTTCGATGGCTTCCTTATCGTCGCCTTTTACCGCTTCTTCGGCTTCCTTCAAGGCGGCTTCGATTTTGCCCTTTTCTTCAGCATCCAACTGTTCGCCGTATTCCTTCATGGATTTTTGCGTGGAATGGATCAAGGCATCCAGTTGGTTGCGCGCGGTGACCAGCTCAATCGCTTTGTGATCTTCTTCGGCATGCGCTTCGGCATCCTGCACCATGCGATTAATTTCCGCTTCGGACAAGCCGGAACTAGCCTGGATCTTGATTTTGTTCTCCTTGCCGGTCGCCTTGTCCTTGGCTGACACATGCAGGATGCCGTTGGCGTCGATGTCGAAGGTGACTTCGATCTGCGGCATGCCGCGCGGGGCGGGCGGAATGTCGGATAGATTAAACTGCCCCAGGCTCTTGTTACCGGAAGTCACTTCACGTTCGCCTTGCAGCACGTGGATAGTCACCGCATTCTGGTTGTCTTCGGCAGTAGAAAACACCTGCGAAGCCTTGGTCGGGATGGTAGTGTTTTTCTTGATCAGCTTGGTCATTACCCCGCCCATGGTCTCGATGCCCAGGGACAGCGGGGTCACGTCCAGCAGCAGCACATCCTTCACTTCGCCTTGCAACACGCCGCCCTGAATCGCTGCGCCAACGGCGACGGCTTCGTCCGGGTTCACGTCCTTGCGCGGCTCCCTGCCGAATATTTCTTTCACCTTCACTTGCACCTTCGGCATGCGTGTATGTCCGCCGTCCAGAATTACGTCGGCGATATCGGAGATGGAAACGCCCGCATCCTTCATGGCGATATTGCACGGTTCGAT
>JACREC010000131.1 GCA_016218445.1 Nitrosomonadales bacterium | reverse complement strand
TCATTGCGAGGAGCGCAGCGACGTGGCAATCCAGAAGCTCGTTTGTTATCCAAAAACTGGATTGCCACGCTTCCTGCCGCGCTTTGCTCGCAGCTAAAGGCTTTTTGCTATGACAGTTTGAGTGAATAAATCTGCGTTTCCTCAGAGCACCTTCACTTGCATCAACTCCTGTCCATCCGGATCAGTAACTGACTATTGTGTAATTACTGATGTGTAATTACTGAGTTTTTTGCCACTCGACCCACTGCTCTGCTGAACAACCACCTGCATGCTTGTACGTACCATCCTTGTTGCGCTGCGCACACTCCGGCAATTTTCTATACATTTCATTGGTCTTTTCCGCATCGTTACCGTTAATTTATTTATTTAGCCGATGCTTTCTCTTCAACAGACTTATTGCAAGCTGCCAATGCCAGACAAACCAGCACCAATGCAACCAATATGGAACTGAATTTCAATTGACTCCCTTAATGCTCATTTGCAGGAGGGTGTTTGAGAGATTCTTGCGCGGCTTCGTCACCCTGCGCAGCCGCTTTCTGCCACCACTCCACTGCCTTGGCTGCGTCCTTGGGTACGCCTTCACCTTTGTCATACATCTCGCCGAGTTTGTATTGCGCAAAAGCATTCCCCTGCTCGGCGGCTTTCCGATACCACTCCGCCGCTTTGGCATTATCTTTGGTTACGCCGTCACCGGCGTAATACCTCCGGGCGAGACCTAATTGATCTTTTGCATTACCCGACTCAGCTTTCTGCTTCACCTCGGCAAACTTGGCTTCCGGGCTTAGCGGCCCCGCAAAGAACTGGCTAGCCAAATTTGTTTTCTGTTCGGGGGGAGCACCAGTTTCTGTCTTGCTGTCAGACGGCTTTTCACCGCAACCAGCGATTGTCAGCAGCAGCATCAAAATAACTATACGCATTGCAACACCCTTATAAATTGGCAGCTATGAATGGCGGCTGCTTCACCATGATTAACCGACCAGGTTTCAAACTTCTTGCATCCGTAACCCGCCGTGATGCCTGGAAGGAACACACGCATGGGGCTGGACTCACTGGCGGAAAGTTGCATGACACTCTACACAGTACTGCATTGTTTTGTCCAATGCGTGTAATGACGCATTGACATCTTTGGTATGCAAGGCGTCGCCGAGGTCGTCGCCGCTCTTGTGGAAAGCAATCCCCAGCGCCGTAAATTTCTCATTGTTGAACATGCTGCACATCTTTTGCATTTCCGGGGTCAGGCCAAGCCTGGTATGCGCCACTTTGGAGGCGTCCTCGAACTTGTTTTCCGACATAAAGCCGATGATCGACCTGATTGCTTCTACATGCTCCCGCATGTTCGATAGCTGGTGCTGCTTCATTTCCGCTGATAATTCCAGGGAAGTTCGCGTGTCCATCATGCTCATGTCGTGATGATGGCTTTCATGATGCATTTTTTCGTCGGCGGCGAATGCCACATTCAAGCCAACTATTCCGATGAATGCTGCAACGGCTATCAAACTTCTTTTCATGTTTTGGACTCCTTGTTTCGGAAAACACTGAATAAGCATGTCATCGCGAGAATAAGCCTTTAGCCGCGAGCGAAGCGTGGCGGGAAGCGACGTGGCGATCCACAACCATGTGATCTTTGAGGCTTTCTGGATTGCTTCGCTGCCTGCCACGCTTCGCTCGCAGCTAAAGGCTTTTTGCAATGACGGTCTTGGACTTGTTCAGCGTCTCCTTCGGTTATTTGTTGTGGTAATGTAAAAAATAATCCGCACTGCTGTCTGTGATAATAGTCACACAACCAGTTCCGATGCTTAAGCCGCATTATCAGGAACCCAGCAATACATCGAACCACTCCTTCCAGCGCCGGTATTTTTCAGGCAGTGCATGGGCGCCGCCTGCCGCCGGTATTCTTTCAGCTTCCCTGTGGGATGCCGGCGCCATCCCGGCCGCAAGCAGCGCGGCGCCCTGCAGGCTGGACTCGGCCTGCGACAGGCGGTAAACATCGAATGGCACGCACCGGGCGATGCCCTGTTGCAGACAAGCTAACCCGGATAATCCGCCTGAAAGATAAACACGTTCAATGGCGGACTCGCGGTGAAAATCTTCCAGTATCCGCGCCACGCGGAAAACAACGGCTTCCAGCAACAGGGCGGCTATGCGCTGCTGCGTCAGGTGTCCGACCGGCTGGGAAAACCGGATGCCGAGGTCGTTACGGAAGTAAGGCGCGCCGAGGCCGCTGGGTTCGGCGAGGCAAAAAATATCGCCTGAAAACAAATCCTCCACCCGGCATTCATCCGCCGGATAGGGAGCGAGCGCGGCAGCGACGGAGTTGAGCGTGCCTTCGATGGCGAGATGGGTGTGATGTGCGCTGTCCTGATATACCAGTGTGTGCAGGTAGCCATCCAATGTGGATTTTTCATCCGGCAGATAGCGCACGACAAAGCAACCGGTACCGAGATTGACCAAGGCCTCCGTGCGGTCTTCACTGACGCTGGCGATGAGTGCGGCGGACTGGTCGCCGACGCTGGCTTGCAGGATCAGGCCGTTATTCAACCGTAGATTTATTCCTGCGGAAGGCTTTATTTCCGGCAGTATGCCTGACGGAATGCCGAACAGTTTGCACAGTTGCGGCGACCATTGCTGCTGCCGGATGTCCATCAACAGGGTACGCGCAGCCATGGATGCATCGGTCATGAAATGTTTGCCGCCGCTCCAGCGCCAGATCAGGAATGTATCCAGCGTGCCTGCCAGCAATTCGCCCCGCTCCAGCCGCGCCAGCCACTCCGGATTGTCCTGCAACATGTTGCGCAGCTTGGGTGCGAAATAATACGGCGTCAGCGGCAAACCGGTTAGATAGCGGATCAGATTCTCATGCGCGCGCAACGCTACGCAGCTCGCCGCACCGCGATTGTCCTGCCATGAAATCAGCGGGGTGAGCGGCTGGCCGGTAGCCTGTTCCCAGACCAGGAACGATGAACGCTGGCTGCACAGGCCGAGAGTCTTGCAATCACCCGCCTGTGTGATGCACTCATCAAGCACCTGCTCGGCCGCCGCCGCATAGGCCAGCGCATCGCTTTCATAGCGTCCGCCGGTGACGGCGATTTTCGGGGCGGGTTTTGCGGCGATGTTGCCGAGCGCACCATCCTGATACAGCAGCCCGGCCTTGATTGACGTGGTGCCGAGGTCAAGTGCGATGGCAGAGATCATATTACGGACAACTTTAAAAATTCGTCACACCGGCGAAGGCCGGTGTCCAGCCTATTTAAAATACTGGATTCCGGCCTTCGCCGGAATGACGAAATGTGAAATTTTAAAGCCGTCCTTAAATTCACCATTAGGGTGATTCGAATGCAGGGGCGGGGCGTGCCCGTCCTGAGCCTGTCGAAGCGGCCTGTGAACAAAAAAACTATCGCGGGCATGGCGCGCTCCTACAGGATTCGATCTCGGAAGCTATCGCAGCCTCATCCCATCCCATCGTGATGGCAACCGTTTCGGCAAGGCGACGCAGCGGAATTTCATCCAGCTTCGCCAGTATCAGCAACGGCATGCGGCGGCGCAGCAGGTCGTCCAGATGCACGGCCATTTCGTTGCGGGCGCAAAACAGCAAATCGGCACGAATGAATGGCAGTGCTGGCAGGATGCGTTCAGCCAGGCAGCGGTTATTTTCAATGTTGCAGAGAATTTCGCCGACCCGTTTGCCATGCCGCCGGATCAGCCACTTGGCGCTTTCCGGGTCAATGCCGAGCTCGTCTGCACGAGTGTTTGCGGCATCCAGCCAGACAGAATAATTTGCCTCCGGCATCCAGGGAAATTTTCTCCCTTTGGTCGGGCAAGAGGCATTGACCCCGAGCTGCGCACACACAGTATCAATGATGCATGACGCATCTTCGCGTGCCGAGGTGAGCTTGCCGCCGATGGAGTAATGCACCCCGTTGTTTGCGGTTTTCAGTTCCCAGTCGCGGCTGACATCTACCGGTGATGCTTCGTCGCTGCGCTTCATTACGCGCAAACCGGCATAACTTCCGACCACGTCTTTTTCCGTCCAGGCAGTCTTGAGGTAGCGATTGGCCTCAGCCAGCAGATAGGCAACCTCTTCCGGCTCGACGGCGACATGGTCGAGATCGCCGCGGTAATCCGCATCGGTGGTGCCAAGCAGTGTCCTGCCATACCAGGGAATCATGAAGAACACCCGGCCATCGGACCTGGCGGTCAGCAACAAGGCTTCGTCAGACGGCAGCGCAGGCATGACCAGATGCACGCCCTTATCCAACCGGCACCACTCGAGCCCCTGCCCCGAAGCGGCTATCCACTGGCCGGTGGTGTTGACGATTTGCCTTGCGAGAACCTGCGTATTGTTGTGATTGAGCTGATCCTGAACCGTTGCGCCGCAAACCTGCCCATGCGCCTCGATAAATCCGGTCAGCTTGCAGTAATTCACGCACACTGCTCCGGCATGCATCGCTCCCGAGATCAATTCCAGCACCAGCCGCACATCATCAGTCTGCGCATCGCCGTAGGTAAAGCCGCCTTTCAGACCATCGCTATCGAGAAAAGAAAAACGCTCAGCAAAGGATTTCTGGTCGAAGTGATGGTGGCCCATGTCCGGACCCGGGCCACCCGCAAGAACATCGTACAAGGTCAAACCGGCCTTCAACTGTAGTGTGCCGACGCGGCTGTCCGCATACACCGGCACGCCGAAACGCAGCGGCCAGACGCGATGCGGCGCCATTGCCAGCAGCATCTGCCGTTCCGCCAGCGCTTTCCTGACCAGCTTGAAGTCGAATGATTCCAGATAGCGCAGGCCGCCGTGGATCAACTTGCTGGATGCGGACGAGGTCGCGCCGGCCCAGTCGCCCTGCTCCACGATGGCGACGCTCAGGCCGCGCAGGGCCGCATCATAAGCGGTCCACGCCCCATAGATGCCGCCGCCGCAGACCAGCAGGTCGAAATGACGGCCTGCCAGCAATGAAAAATCGCGTTTCATTCCAGACAATCCATTAGCCCGTCATTCCGGCGAAGGCCGGAATCCAGTTGATTAAAAAGCGTCCCGCGAAAGCGGGGCAACATCGCGGTTTTGCCCGCTTCGCGGAGTGTTTTCTTTGCTGGATTCCGGCCTTCGCCGGAATGACGCAGTTTTGTGCTAATGGATTATCCGAGTTCATTTATCCCTCATCATCAGCGCTTTTTGCGGAACATCGCTGATGAGAATATCCACCCCCAACTCCAGCGCCTTGTTGATTTCCTCATCGCTGTTGCAGGTATAAACCGCGATGCATTTGCCATGATTGCGCAGCAGCCTGACCATCGCAACATCAAGGATTTCTATGGGCAGGCACAGCCCGCGCAAAAAAGGTTGCCCGGTCAGGACACGCTGCGCATCGCCCAGCGTCTGCTCCGGTTCAAAGTTGTAAACCAGCGGAAACGCAGGCGCGCACCGATGGGCATAGACCAGGCTGGCGAGATTGAATGAGGAAACCATGATTGCATCGTCCTGCGCCGCGCGAATCATCTCCAGTGTTTGCCGCACTTTTATTTCATGGCGAGAAGGCGATTCCCAATCGCGGTTTTTGATTTCGATCAGCAAGCGGCAACGCTTACGATAGGCATCCAGAAATTCCCGCAAGGTCATGATACTTTCCGGCGCTGCTCCCGGAGAAAAATGCGCGGCGAAATTCATCGACCGCAACTGGGCATAATCGAAATCATCAACATGCCTGTCAGGCAAGCCGAGCTTGCCGAGAAACCGGTCGTGCCACAGCACGGCAACTTCATCGCGGCTGAGCTGTACATCCGTTTCGATGCCATCGATGGCGTATTCCAGCGCCTTGTCGAAAGCGAAGCGGGTGTTTTCCGCCGCTTCTTTATTGGCGCCGCGGTGGGCGAAGATCAGGGATTGTTTAGGGCGATTCATTTAACCTGAAGTTTCTTCCAATTAAAAGACACAATAGCCTCTTGCCCATACATAACTACCGAATTGCGAGTGGGCGCCTCCGGCCAATACTCTGGCGTAATACTCCGTAAATCAACTGGAAGCTCTGCCTCGAAATCTATCTGCTCTTTGCCCCATGATGATAGACACACAAACGGGAAAGAATATGAGGCGGGCTCTTCAAAAGTGACCATGAATGCTACCGGAAAGAACTTCAGGAACCACACAACGACTGGCTCTTGAATCCGCAAATCCACATATCCACAATCCCGCGCCATAACGTGATGTTTGAAGGGATATAGCCAGAAGTAAATTTTTAATCCATCCGGCAATGGTTTGGTTTCATCTAAGAAATAGTCCCTGATAGGCTCTGTTAATGACCCTTTTTGGTATCTCCCTACCCCTTGAGCACTCAAGTGACCTAGAAGCGAGCGCATCAATTTTTGTGGCTTCGTTCTTATCGATAATACGTGAGGCAAAGGCCACTCAGACCGAAGAGAATTTCCAATTCCGTTAACGAAATCAATCAAAGATTGGTCATATCGAGCTCCCAGAAAACCATTGTTGCAGCGCGCGCAAAGAGTTCGGTACTTCACGCCGTTTTGGGAAAGATATCCTTTACTCTTTGTTCTTTCTATAGCTAAGTGCTCAGTGATGTGATGTAGTTCGACTTGACCGATTTTGATGCACCCTTTCGGGGGTGTATGGTCTTCAGTTAGCTTTGTGTTGTCACCACAAATGTTGCACTCGCCGAATTTTGGACCACGTGTCGCGATAAGTATTGCCACTAGCGCCTCTTGAAAGTTAACTGACTTACGGCCGGATGATTGTGCCAGACATTAGGCTATGATTTTTGCGTGCATAGCGTCATATTACGGTACTTAACGCTCTTCCAGTTCCTCCGTCATTCCCGGCGCAAGGTCAGGTTCCCCGCAGCGGCGCGAAATTTCCGCGCGAGCCTTGTTGCGCAACTGTATGGCCGCAGCCCAGCCTTTGCCTTCCGGCGCAATCGGTTTGCCTATCGTGACGGTGATGATGCCACGGCGCGGGAACCAGTGGCCGTCGCGCAGGATGGAGCGGGTGCCGCGTATGCTCACCGGCACGACGGGCACTCCCGCTTCGGCGGCGACCACGAATGCGCCCATACGGAATGGCATCAGGCCGGGTATGCGCGTGAACGTACCTTCCGGGAAAAATACCGGGCTGTGTCCGGATTGCAGGGAATGCGCTACCTGTTTCACATCTGCCAGGCTGCGCTGCGATTCGAAACGCTCGACGAAATCCGACCCGATGCGCTGAAGATAGGTGCGTGATACGAAGCTGTCCAGCAGTTCGCGCTTGGCCACGAAACTGAAATACCCGGTGCTGCTGAGCTCGCCCGGCAGCGCGGCGACGAGCACGATGCCATCCAGATAGCTGGCATGGTTGGACACCACCACGCAGGGCGCTTCGGGCGACAGGTTTTCCAGACCGCGAACCACGAGCGGCGTTGCGCACAGGCGCGCATACAACCGCGCAATCGTGTGGCTCGCCGCCCAGCCCCAGGCGGGGCGAGGCAGCAGCGCGGCGGCCAGCCAGGTCAACGGCGCTAACAGCCAGAACAGCGCCCAGGTGTAGGCGGCGAATAAAACATCGGACACCACCCGGATGCCGCGGCGCATCTGCGGCAATATTCCGGCCCACGCCAGACGGACGACTTGCCACCATACCGCACGCGTCGGCGCTGCACCCTTCTCGAATAATTCGCGGCAGGCCGCGCGGCGGATCTTGCCGCTCGATGTCTTGAGCACGCTGTGCACCGGCGCGAGCACGATGTTGTCCGCCGCTATTCCCAGCATGTCCAAGGTCAGTGAATTGATCTGGCTACGCAATGCTTCCAGTTGCGCGGGTGAGGTCTCGCGCGTCTCGGCCAGCACCACCAGGCGCTCGGTGCCGGTGGCGGGATCCGGGCTGCCGAACACCGCCACGCAGCCCTTGCGGATGCCGGGGATGTCGCCCACGGCTTCCTCGAGTTCATAGGGGTAGATGTTGCGCCCGGCGCGGATGATGATGTCTTTTGAGCGGCCGGTCAGGTAGATATCGCCCTCGGCGGAATAGGCGAAATCGCCGGAGTCCAGCCACTCGTTGTGGAACAGCAGGCGCGTCTGCTCCGGGTTGCGGAAGTAGCCACCGGTGGCGGACGGCCCCTTGAATTCGAGATGCCCTTCGACGCGCTCGCCCAGTTCGCGCCCGGTGGCATCCACGATCCTGATCTCGTGGCCGGGAAGTGGCCGGCCGCATGCCGGAATGCGCAACGCATTCGCCGCATCGCTGCCAGCCGGTTCGGCGTGGCCGGTGCGCATGAAGCTGTCGCGCTGGATGTAGTCGATCAGCGGGCCGCGTCCCGGCGGCGGGAATGCCAGCCCCACCGAGCATTCGGCCAGCCCGTATACCGGCGCAATCGCTTCGTGGCGCAAACCGTAATAGCCGAAACGTTGCGCGAAATGCGTGATGGTTTCCGGGCTGACTGGTTCGGCGCCGTTGAATGCCATGCGCCAGCTCGACAGATCGAGTCCTGCGAGAGCGGTGTCCGGAATCTTGCGCAGGCACAGTTCGTAGCCGAAATTGGGGGACGCCGATAGTGTGCCGCGATGCTTGTGGATCGCCCACAGCCAGCGCTCCGGGCGTGCCAGAAAACTGAGCGGCGACATCACCACCAGCGGAAAGGCGTAGTACAGGCTGCCCAGCCACGCGCCGATCAGGCCCATGTCGTGGTACAGCGGCAGCCAGCTCACGAATACATCCGTGGAACTGACCTGCACCGCCTTGCCCATCGCGCGGATATTGGCCAGCAGGTTGGCATGGGTGAGGACGGTGCCCTTGGGGTTGCCGGTGCTGCCGGAGGTGTACTGGAGCAGCGCGATGTTCTCGGCTTTGAGCGGGATGCCTGGCGCGCGCCCGGCATTGGTTAGCTCGGTCGCCGTGGCAACCATGCGCAACGATTCCACCTGCGCCTGAAGCAGCCGCGCCACGGGCTTCGCCTCGGCCACCGTAATCAGGATGGCGGCGAGCGCATTGGAGAGTATGCCCGCATGCCGCCGCAAGTGATCCTCGATCTGCGAGGGACGGGCAGGCGGGTAGATCGGCACGGGCACGCCGCCCGCCAGCAGCACGCCGAGGAAGCAGCAGAAATATTCGCGGCTGGTGGGCAGCATGATCGCCACCGACTGGCCGGGCTGCAATTCGCGCTCCAGCAGCCCCGCCGCGATTTGTTCCGCGCCGTCGCGCAGTGCGGCGTAGGTCAGCGCGGTTTCGTTGCCCTCCGCATCCTGCAGCGTAATGTGCGTGCGCTCCAGATGGGCGCGCACATGCCAATCCAGGACTTCCGGCAGCGTCAGCGCATCCGAAGGTTCGGCCTGCACCCAGACCGGGGCTTCAACTCTCTGCATGTCTGCCGACGGGGCCACAGCTGGGGCGGCGGCCAGCACCGCCTGCAGCAAATCGCGCGGGGTCTCGGCGGTGGCGAATACCTGTTCCGGCAGGCTGACCCCGAAGACCTGCTCAATGCGCGTGAGCAGTTCCACCCGCCCGAGGCTGTCGAAACCCAGATCGCGCTCCAGTGAACTGTCCAGCGTTACCAAAATAGTTTCTGCGGGGCGTGTGTGCAGTTCGGCTGCGAGCCGCCGGATGGTTGACAGCAATGTGCCGGAGGTGTCATTCATTATAGATACAGCAGTTGGCTGTTTGCATTTTTATGAAAGCCTGCGTGATGTTTGATTCAAGCGCCCTTGATGCGACTCACCTTTTAGGCAACCCTTTGTCTGTGAAACTTATAGCCGGGCACCCGTAAGAGCGGGCCATGCCCGCGATCAATTGGTTCGCGGGCATGGCCCGCTCCTACAAGGTTCAACTGTTATTTTTAGGTTTATAGCGTTTACCATGCACTCCCTCATTGGCCTGTCCAAGGAAAGCCGCTTCTTGTCACGCATGCCGTTTTACTTTCATGGCGGTAATGGTCAACAATATCCTCCCAGCCGCCCACGACAGTCAAGAAAAACCATGCGCCCTTCCCTTGCCCGAACCGTCACACCCCGCGAAGTATGGGCGTGGGCCATGTACGACTTCGCCAACTCCGGCTACACCACGGTGGTCATCACCGCCATTTTCAATGCCTACTTCGTCTCGGTGGTGGCGGGCAACCAGCCGTGGGCAACGTTCGCCTGGACGGCTGCGCTGGCGGTTTCCTACGCCGCGATCATGTGCACCGCGCCGGTGATCGGAGCTTATGCGGATGCGTATGCCGCGAAGAAAAAACTGCTGGCGCTGACCACCATCGGCTGCGTGATTTTCACCGCGCTGCTTGCACTGGCCGGGCCGGGTAGCCTGTGGCTCGCCATTGTGCTGATCGTGTTTTCCAATTTCTTTTACGGCAGCGGCGAAAACCTGGTGGCAGCCTTTCTGCCGGAACTGGCGCGCGGGCGCTCGCTAGGCAAGGTGTCGGGATGGGGATGGAGCCTGGGTTATGTCGGCGGGCTGGTCAGCCTGGGCGCCTGCCTCGCTTATGTGTCCTGGGCGCAGGGACAGGGTCGGCAGGCGGCGGATTTCGTGCCGGTGACCATGCTGATTACCGCTGTGTTGTTTGCGATTTCCAGCCTGCCAACCTTCCTGTTCCTCAAAGAACGCGCCGCAGGTCGCGGTAATTTTTTGCGTGCTTGAGAGTTTGTCCGAGCCGGGCAAAAG
>JACREC010000137.1 GCA_016218445.1 Nitrosomonadales bacterium | reverse complement strand
GGTTAAAAGTTGGTCAAGCAGCTCGTTGGAAAACGGGCCAGTGGGTTTGCGCTTGCGCGCCTTCTTCGTTGCTTCGGTCATTCATCGCTCCTTTGGTTAGCATGATATGACCTCTACACACAAAATTCAGGATAGGCTCCCATGCTTAAATTCTACCCCCACCCTAACCCTCCCCCTGCAATGGGGAGGGAATAATGCCGCTGAATTTTTACTTGGCTTTATCTGACCGCCGCATAGGTCAAACCCTTGTGAGTCCCCCGGCATAGCTGGGGGTTTACCTATTCGAATTAGCTGCCGTAAATATTGGCTTCACCCATCAGCCGAAAACTTTTGGCCGGGCACCCGCGTGAACCGGGAATGTTTCTCGCAGGCAAGTCGCTTAGCGGCTGCTCGCAAAATATATGGCGGCGCCTCTTCTCTGTGTCCTCTGTGCTCTCTGTGGCTTGAATTGCTGTTTGTATAAAGAAGCTAACCTACGCCCTGGATCAACTGCTCCAGTCTTATTCGCCCGGGCGGGGTAGTCATCACCATCAACACGTCGCCACCATTCACGATATGCTGCATGACTGGATTGAACACCCACTTTCCTTCATGTCTGACGGCGAGCAAAATACAATCACGCGAAGCAAGATTAAACATGGCAAGCAGTTTGCCGGAAAAACCTGTTGGAACCACAACCTCTTCCATGCGCAGGTTGCCATCCGACTTGAGCATATCATCGAGGAAAGACACCACATGCGGGCGCACCATCGCCGACACGATGCGCAGGCCTCCGGTGAAGTCCGGCGACACGATTTCGTCCGCCCCGGCGCGGCGCGTTTTTTCCACATTCTTCACGTCATGGCAACGCGCCACTACACGCAGCTCTGGATTAATTTGCTTGGCGCTGAGGCTGATCACCAGATTCTGGCTGTCATCCGTTGCCACTGCAAATATCCCGCGTGCGCGCTTGACCCCGGCGGCAAGCAGGATGTCGTTATCGGTGGCATCACCGTGCAGATATAACTGTTCCGGATGCCTGGACAGGTAGCTTTCAATGTTCTGAAAATTCTGGTCCACGATAACGCAATGGCGGCCGGTCATCTCCAGTTCATGCGCCACGTTGCTGCCCACGCGCCCGATGCCGCATACGATGTAGTGGTCTTTCAGCTTTGCGATCTTGTTTTGCATTTTCTTTCTCCGCCATGCCTCGTTGATATCACCTTCCAGTATGAATGCCGTAACGGTAGACAGCATATAGGTCAATGTCCCGATACCCAGAATTGCAATGAATACGGTAAACAATCTCCCGGCAGGGCTACGTGAGAGATCGACAACCTCGTTGAAGCCTATCGTGGCAACCGTGATGAATGTCATGTAAAAGCAGTCTATCCAGCTGTATTGCGGACCGCCTATGATGTGATATCCCAGCGTGCCGGTCAGCATGACCAGCACCATGACCGCTGATGACCAGGCAAAGCTGCGGTAGACGCGGGAAGAGGCTAATTCGGCCAGTTTCATCATTCTTCCGGTTTTATCATTCTTCCGGGACGTTGCTATCCGGAAACAGCACTTCGGAAAAACCGAACTGGCGCAAATCCCGGATGCGCATCGGGTACAGAATCCCATCCAGGTGGTCGCACTCGTGCTGCACCACGCGGGCATGGAAGCCGCTCACCGTGCGGTCTATCAACGCGCCATATTCATCACAGCCCTGATAGCGGATGGTCTTGAAACGCGGCACCAAACCGCGCAGTCCGGGCAAACTCAAACAGCCTTCCCAGTCTTCCTCTGTATCGCTGCTCAAGGGGGTAATGACAGGATTGAGCAATACCGTTTCCGGCACCGGCTCGGCATCGGGATAGCGCGGATTGTGAAGCACGCCGAAGATCACCACGCGCTGGTTCACGCCGATTTGCGGCGCGGCCAGCCCCACGCCCTCCAGCGCCTGCATGGTAGCGCGCATGTCAGCCAGCAAGGCATGCAATTCCGGCGTATCGAAGCTGTGCACTTCCTCCGCGCGGCGCAACAGGCGCGCATCGCCCATTCTCAGCACATCTTTTTTCACTTTCGCACCTCTAAAAATTCAGAGTTCGCCCAAATGCAAGGCACGAGGAAATTTTCGCAGCGCCGCATATGTGTTGATATGTAAGCAAGAAAATTTCCGAGCAACGCAGCAATTGGGATGAAGTGGGGTAAGCAGGCAAGCCGCGTAGCGGATGCTCGCAAATCTGGATTTTTAGATATCGTCATCGCACTCCACCAGACATTCCAGGATATTGCGCACGCGCGCCATGGCCGGTTGCGTTACCGCGCTGATCGCCTCCAGATGCACCCCGTCGCGGCTGCTGCCGCGTCCGGCGGCATGGTTGACCACCACCGCAATGGCGGCGTAACTCAGGCCGAGCTCTTTTGCCAGCGAGGCTTCCGGCATGCCGGTCATGCCCACCATGTCGGCGCCGTCGCGCTCCAGCCGGTTGATCTCCGCCGCCGTTTCCAGGCGCGGCCCCTGTGTGGCGGCATACACGCCGCCATCCAGGCAAATTTCCTTGGCGCGCCGTGCCGCATCAAGTATTTGCCGGCGCAATTCCGGGTCATAAGGCTGGGTAAAATCAATGTGCGTCACCGGGCGGTCGCGCCCGTCAAAATAAGTAGCTGCGCGTCCGTAGGTGTAGTCGATGATCTGGTCCGGCACTGCGATGTTCCCAGGGGACAGGTCGGCGCGTATGCTGCCCACCGATGCGACCGATACAATGCGTGTTGCGCCCTGTTCGTGCAGCGCCCACAGGTTGGCGCGGTAATTCACCTCGTGCGGCGGAATGGTGTGGCCATAGCCGTGGCGCGCCAGGAACATCACCTCGTGCTGCCGCAAGCGGCCAAAGGTGATCGCGCCGGACGGCTCGCCATAAGGCGTGCGCATCACCTGGCGATGCGTGATTTCCAGATTGGCCAACTGCGTCAGCCCCGTTCCACCTATGATTGCCAGCATGATTACCCCAGTTGCAAGTTGATTAATATCCCTCTTCCTCGCCCCTCTGATAGGGAGTTTGGGTGAGGTTATCCTGGAAAAGCACAATTCGAAACCACGGATAACACGGAAGACACGGAATGGATACTCCGATTGTTTTGTTTTTTCCGTGTTATCCGTGTATTCCGTGGTTGGCTGCTGTTTCCAAGGTTATTCCTTTACTGCGTAAATCGCGGGCAGGTTGCGCCACGCGCCATGTATGTCCATGCCAAAGCCGAACACAAAACGGTCAGGCAGTTCCATGCCGACGAAATCGGCGCGGATCGGTTTGTCCTTGCCATTCAGTTTATCGGCGAACACTGCGCAGTAAAACCCGGCGGCGCCCAGATCCATTACGCGTTGTTTGACTGCGGCCAGCGTTTCGCCCTCGTCGAGAATATCATCCACTACCAGCACCACCTTGCCGCGCACAGTCTCGCGCGGCTCGACCTTCCAGTGCAACTCCCCGCCCTGCTGGTTGCTGCCGTAGCGCGACACATGCACATAATCGAAGTCGAGCGGAAAATCCAGCAGCGGCAGCAACTGCCCGGTAAACACCACCGCACCGCCCATCACCGAAAGCACCAGCGGGTGCACACCGGCCAGTGCAGAATTGATTTCCCGCGCCACACGCGCCACCGCAGCCTGCACCTCCTCCGCCGGGCAAAGCAGTTCGGCCTGTTGCAGGGTGTCGCGCGCCTGCTGGTTGGACAGCGTCATTTCACCGTTGCCAGGTATGCGGCAAACTCATCGCGCAGTTCCGGATGCTTCAGGCCGAACGCCACCTGCGCCTGCAAATAGCCCAGCTTGCAGCCGCAATCATAACGGGTGCCGTTGAAGCGATAGGCCAGCAGCTTTTCTTCCTGCATCAGCGCGGCAATCCCGTCGGTCAACTGGATTTCACCACCCGCCCCCGGCTTCACCCGCGCCAGATAATGGAAGATGCGCGGCGTGAGGATGTAGCGCCCGACCACCGCCAGAGTGGAAGGGGCTGCCGCCGGCATGGGTTTCTCGACAATGCCGTTGACCCGTTCCACACCCGGTTCCAGATTGGTGCTGCTGACGATGCCGTATTGCCGGGTTTGCTCGCGCGGCACTTCCTGCACGCCGAGCACCGAGCAATGATGGCGCTTATAGACACCCACCATCTGCTTGATGATCGGCATATCCCCGTCAATCAGGTCATCGGCCAGGATCACCGCAAACGGCTCGCCATTCACCACCGGCTGCGCGCACAGCACCGCATGCCCCAGCCCCAGCGCCTCCGGCTGGCGGATGTAAATGCAGTTCACATGCTTGGGTATCACCTCCTGCACGATGCGCAGCAGCTCCTGTTTGCCATCCGCTGCAAGCTCGGCCTCCAGTTCGTAAGCCTTGTCGAAATGATCCTCGATGGCGCGCTTGTTGCGCCCGGTAATGAACACCATATCGGTGATGCCTGCCGCCACCGCCTCTTCCACCGCATACTGGATCAGCGGCTTCTCCACCACCGGCATCATCTCTTTCGGGCTGGCCTTGGTCGCGGGCAGGAAACGGCTGCCCATGCCGGCTACCGGGAACACAGCCTTAGTGATTTTTTTCATGTGACTCCATTCCCTTTTAATAACTCCATCAACCCCTGTTCATCCAGCACCGGCACACCCAACTCCCGCGCCTTGTCCAGCTTGCTGCCCGCCTCCGCGCCCGCCACCACGTAATCGGTTTTCTTCGACACGCTGCCGGCCACCTTCGCGCCCAGCGCTTCCAGTGCGGCTTTCGCATCGTCGCGTGCCATGCTGAGTGTACCAGTAAGCACAAACGTCTTGCCAGCCAGCGGCAGTTCTTCTGCCGCTTCGCCTTCATGCTCCTTCGGCCTTACGCCGCCCCGCTTCTCGTCAAGCAGCTCCTTTATCACAGCGACGTTGTGTTTTTCCCTGAAGAAAGCAACGATGCTTTGCGCCACCACCGGCCCCACATCAGGCACTCGTTGCAACCGTGCTTCATCCGCGCCCATCAAATTTTCCAGTTTGCCGAAGTGGCGCGCCAGGTCTTTGGCCGTCGCCTCGCCCACATTGCGGATGCCCAGCGCATAGATGAAGCGCGCCAGCGTAGGGTGCTTGCTGTGCTCAATGGCATCCAGCAGGTTTTGCGCAGACTTCTCACCCATGCGTTCCAGGCCGGCCAGCGTCTGCAAGTTCAGCTTGTGTTTGTCATACAGGTCGGCGGGCGTGCCCACGATGTGCCGCTCCACCAGTTGCTCCACCAGCTTGTAACCCAGCCCTTCGATATCCATGGCGCGGCGGCTGGCGAAGTGCAGCAGCGATTGCATGCGTTGCGCCGGACAGAACAACCCTCCGGTGCAGCGCCAGTCGGCCTCGCCCTCCTCGCGCACGATGGCGCTGCCGCACACCGGGCATTTTCCGTGCAGCCATTTGAACAGGTCGAATCGTCCCGCTTCTTTCCGTTCGCCCTGATGTATTGAAGGGCCGAGCACTACGCCAACCACTTCCGGGATCACGTCGCCGGCGCGGCGCACGATCACCGTGTCGCCCACGCGCACATCCTTGCGCCGCGTCTCGTCCTCGTTGTGCAGCGTGGCATTGCTGACCGTGGTGCCGCCGACGAACACCGGCTCCAGCTTGGCCACCGGCGTGAGCTTGCCGGTGCGTCCGACCTGGATATCGATGCCGCGCACCACGGTCATCTGCTCTTCCGCAGGGAATTTGTGCGCCACCGCCCAGCGCGGCTCGCGCGTCACGAAACCGAGCTGCTCCTGCAGGGCGAGGCTGTTGACCTTGTACACTACGCCGTCAATGTCGAACGGCAGCCGGTCGCGCTTTGCCGCGATGCGGCGATGGAATTCCACCAGTCCCTGCGCGCCCCGCACCACCGCGCGCTCACCGCTCACCGGCACGCCCATCTTGTCCAGCGCATCCAGCACCGCGCTGTGCGTCGCAGGCAATGTCCAGCCCCGCACCTCACCCAAGCCATAAGCGAAGAATGACAGTGGGCGCCGCGCTGCGAGCGCCGGATCGAGCTGGCGGATGCTGCCCGCCGCGCCGTTGCGCGGGTTCACCAGCGTGGGCAAGCTTTGCGCGCGTTGCCGTTCGTTGTAGCGCTCGAAATCCCTGCGGCCCATGTACACTTCGCCGCGCACTTCCAGCACCGGTGCAGCGCAGCCTTGCAAGTGCAGGGGGATCTGGTGAATGGTGCGCACGTTCTGCGTCACATCCTCGCCGGTCTCGCCGTCGCCGCGCGTC
Organism: Nitrosomonadales bacterium; assembly: GCA_016218445.1. GTDB lineage: Bacteria > Pseudomonadota > Gammaproteobacteria > Burkholderiales > Gallionellaceae > CAITJF01. The sequence goes on along the minus strand of JACREC010000137.1, from coordinate 6,870 downwards.
GCTGCCTCCACCAGCACGCCCCGCTCGTAGCGCAGGTTGATCGCCAGGCCGTCGAATTTCAGTTCGCAGGCGTACTCGATCGGCGCATCGTTTTCGCCCAACCCCAGCTCGCGCCGCACCCGCGCATCAAAAGCAAGCGCGCCACCATCACTGATGTCGGTCTCGGTGCGGATCGAGAGCATGGGCACGGCATGCCGCACCGGCTGGAAGGCATCAAGCGGTTTGCCGCCGACGCGGAGGGTGGGTGAATAGGGTGTGGCGAGTTCAGGATGCTGCGCTTCCAGTTGCTGCAATTCGCGGAACAGCTTGTCGAATTCCGCATCCGGAATCAGCGGATTGTCCAGCACGTAGTACTGGTAGTTGTGCTTCTCGATTTCCGCACGCAGGGTTGCGATGCGTTGCGCCAAAGGAGTATTCATTCTGGGGAAATCAGTTAGCCACAGAGGACACAGAGATCACAGAGAAAAACAAATGGGGCGCCAAGTTAAGATGCCCTGCTTGATGAACACAAGGAAATAAGCTCTGTATCTGCACACTCTCTGTGTCCTCTGTGATCTCTGTGGCTAGAATCTCGATTTTACGGCTCATTGAAAAAACCTATGAAAACAAGCGGCGCGCCTGGGCACTGCCGGGCACAACTCTGCCGGACAGCATCCGGCTTTCGATGGCGGCGACCTGCTCGCGTATCTGGGCAATGCCCGGTTCGCCCAATGCAACGCGGTGATCGTCCACCACGGCGGCGCGCAAATCCATCGCCAGTTGCCGCGCCAGCACCGCCATCTCGTCAAAGCGCTGCGTGGGCTGCTCCACGCGCGGCACATCCAGCAGCAGGGTCAGGCCGTTGACCCACATCTGGCCGAGAGTGTGATGCTGGAACGGCGTGTTGTCGTAGTTGCCCAGGCTGAACACGGTATGCCCTTGCGCATCGAGCAGATGGAACGCGCCGTCCGCCTGCAGGCTCATGCCATGCTGCCCGGCCACACTCGCGACGTCGCCGCCGGAAAATGTGCGTTCTCCGCTGGGCAAAATGTTGAGGCCTATCATCTGGTCAACTTCGGCGCAGAAACCATCCAGTTCCAGTGCGCGCGCACTGGCTGCCGCCACGTCGGGCAGCTCCGCCTCGGCCTGTAGTTGCACCGCAAGGTCGCGCGCCAGGCCGCAAAAATCGCTCAGCCGCAACTCGCTCACCGCGCCGGAACGGTCGGCCAACTGCAATGCCAGCTTGAACCTGGAATAGGATAACGGGCTTTCCGCAATCACTTTTTCCCATACGCCGCTTGCCGCATTCAGCCCGCATACATGCACACTCTTGCCGAAATCGAAACGCTTCTGCCACAGGGGCGCAAGTTCATGGCCGCTGGCCGGGCTTTTGCACGACAGCACGGCAATATAGTCGGTGGCCCCATCCAGCAAGGCACACACGCCATCTGCTCCCTGCCCGCGCAGCGGTTCACCCGATGGCGATTTACCAGGCACTTCTTCTTCCGGCCCGGCCAGCAATTCGTCCACCGTCTTTTCCGCAGCCGGACGATACAGCGCATCCTCATGCCCATGCTTGAACGCCGCACCGAACTTGCGCCGGTACTGGCGCTGTTGCCACCAGCTATAACCATACACCGCCAGCACCGCGGCGATGCCGATGCCCAGCAGGCTGATCTGTAATTCACTCATGATTTTGAACACCCAAATGCGCGTGCAGCGAAAAAAATCCAGCGCGGATTATCTCAAGCGGGAGGGTAATTAGCAAAGCCATCACAAAGGCCCGGGCCGCCTCTGCTGAACGGCGCGATCAGTGACGTAGTGCGTAGCCCGGATGCAGGCCGAAGGCCGGAATCCGGGGTGATGATGTACGTGCCCAAGGTTGCCCCGGATTACATTGCATTTCATCCGGGCTACGCTCAAGCGAGCGGCAGTTCTGCGGTGCCCGCGCCTATGGCGGCGATTTCATGCACTGCCTTCACAAACTCCGCATGCTCGTGCAGATGCACCAGCGGCTCGGGATGGGGTCGTCCGCGCATCTGCGCCAGGCGCGCCTTGCTGGTCGCCGGCATTTCCCATATCAGCCCGGCCAGCAGCTCATCCGCCAATGCCGGTTTGTTGCAAACCAGCACCATGTCGCAACCGGCGTGCAGTGCCGCTTCGGCACGCTGCACGATGCCGCCCGCCACCGTGGCGCCCTCCATGCTGAGATCGTCGCTGAAGATGCAGCCCTCGAAACCCAGTTCACCGCGCAAGATATTTTTCAGCCAGATACTGGAAAAACCCGCCGGGTGCTTGTCCACCCTGGGGTAAATCACATGCGCGGGCATCACCGCAGTCAGACCGAAATTCACCATCTGGCGGAAGGGAATCAGGTCGCACAGCTCGATGTCGGTGTAGCTGCGCTCGTCCACCGGAATTTCCAGGTGCGAATCGGCACGCACAAAACCGTGTCCGGGGAAATGCTTGCCTACCGTGTGCATCCCGCCCTGTTTGAGCCCCAGCAACAGGCTGTGCGCCAGTTCGGCAATGGCCTGCGGCTCGGAGTGAAAAGCGCGGTCACCGATCACGGAGCTAGCGCCGAAATCCACATCGAGCACCGGGGTGAAACTGAAATCCACGCCGCAAGCGCGCAACTCGGCGGCCAGCACATAGCCTGCCTGTTGCGCCAGGTGTCTGGCGAGCTTCGGATGCTCATCCCAGATTTTACCCAGCTCGCGCATCGCCGGAATGCGCGTAAAACCCTCGCGGAAACGTTGCACGCGGCCCCCTTCATGATCCACTGCAATCAGCAGCGCCGGGCTGCGCAGCGCACGGATGCTGGCTGTCAGCTCGGCAAGCTGGCGCGGTGACTGGTAATTGCGCGTAAATAAAATCACGCCGCCGACCAGCGGATGGCGCAGCCGCGCCTCGTCTTCCGCCGTGAGAACGGTACCGGCAACATCCAGCATGACCGGGCCGATGCCCATCACTTTTCCCCTTCCAGAACCACGAATGCCACGGCGACATCGCGCTCGTCGCTGATGCTGAGATGGTGGCGCGTTACGCCCAGTTGCCTGAGGTGTGCCGCCAATTCCGGGTCAAACTCGAACACCGGCTTGCCCAGCGCATCATGCGTCACGCTGATGCGCCGAAAGGATACCGGATGGCGCATGCCGCTGCCCAGCGCCTTGGCCAGCGCCTCCTTGGCGGCAAAGCGCTTCATCAGCAGCCGCGCCTGGTCGCTGCTCGCGGCATACTCGGCCAACTCGGCCACGCTCAAAATGCGTTGCGCGGCACGCTCCCCGTGATGCTCATGCATCTCCTTGATGCGCGCGTGGGCGACGATGTCGGTGCCGATGCCGAAGATCATATACCGTCAAATCCCCGTTCGTCCTGAGCTTGTCGAAGGAATGAACGGCGCTCAGGACAGGTCTGTCGCATGCCATGCATCACCCTGAAAAAAGCAGAAACCCGTAGGAGCGGGCCATGCCCGCGAGCCACCTGATCGCGGGCAGCACCCGCAAGAAGTACGCCGTGGTTGTAAGGGGCTGAAGCCCCAACAACACACGCAGGGCCCGCTCCTACACATGACTTACCCAATAAACTCATGGAGCCAGCAGCGCCTTCATTTTCTTCACCGCCTGCTCCAGCCCGATGAACACGGCCTCGGCGATGATGGCGTGGCCGATGTTGAGTTCGCAGATATTGGGGATGGCAACGATGGGCTGCACGTTGTGGTAGTTCAGGCCGTGCCCGGCATTCACCTGCAGGCCGAGCGTATGGGCATGCGCCATCGCGCGCTGAATGCGCGCCAGTTCGTTTGCCCGTTCCAGCACGCTGTCGGCGTCGGCATACTTGCCGGTATGTATTTCCACCACCGGCGCGCCAATTTTTTTCGCCACATCCAGTTGCCTCTCGTCCGCATCCACGAACAACGACACGCGGATGCCCGCATCAAGGCAGCGCTCGGTGGCGCGCTTCACGCTGTCGAAGAGGCGCGCCACATCCAGCCCACCCTCTGTGGTCAGCTCCTCGCGCCGCTCCGGCACCAGGCAAATGTCATGCGGCTTGATGCGCAGCGCGTTCGCTATCATCTCGTCGGTGACCGCGCTTTCCAGATTCATGCGCGTCTGCAGCATGCCGCGCAAAATTTCCACGTCCGCATCCTGGATGTGGCGGCGATCCTCGCGCAGATGTAGCGTGATCGCATCTGCCCCCGCCTCCTCGCAAATCAATGCCGCGCGGATCACGTTGGGGTAGCGCGCACCGCGCACCTGGCGCAGTGTGGCGACATGATCTATGTTGAGTCCGAGTTTAATCATTGAGATGACCTCTATTCCGATTTCGTCATTCCCGCGCAGGCGGGAATCCAGTCAATAAAAAACTTCCCCGCATCGCGGGGGCAATAACTAAATGCATGTTAGATAAAACGCTGGATTCCCGCCTGCGCGGGAATGGCGAGTCTCCTTAGTTGATAGTTTTTCGCGGTTCGCAGTTTACATCATCTATCCAGCGGGCTGACCACAGCCTTGCCGCCTTTGTTCAGCACGTGGGTGAAATCATCGTCGTGGAAACATCGGAATGCCCGAGCAATTCCTGCACGGTGCGGATGTCATATCCACTTTGCAAAAGATGCGTGGCGAACGAATGGCGCAAGCTGTGTGTCGTGGCAGGCTTGGCGATACCGCCATTCACCACTGCCTGTTTGATGGCGCGCTGCAATGCCTGCTCGTGCGCATGGTGGCGACGCTCAATGCCGGTGCGTGGATCGACCGAGAGCGATCTCGACGGGAACACCCAGAACCACGGCCAGGTCTTGCCGCCATTGGGGTATTTCTTTTCAAGCGCCTGCGGCATGAACACCCCGGCGCGCCCGGCCTCCCTATCCTGTTCCCACAAGCCGCGCACCCTTACCAGATGCGCACGTAAATCTGCTGCCAGCGCATCAGGCAGCATCGTCACCCTGTCCTTGTTGCCCTTGCCTTCTCGTATCAAAATCTCGCCGCGCTCAAAATCCACATCCTTCACGCGAAGCCGCACGCACTCCATCAACCGCATCCCGCTTCCATACAACAACCGCGCCATCAGCGCATGTGTTCCTTCAAGCTGTGCAAGCATTTTCCTGATCTCCGTAACGGTCAACACAACAGGTAGGCGCTTTGGCTTTTTTGGGCGCGAAAGATTTTCCAGCCACGGTAGATTCACACCCAGCACCTCTTTATACAAAAACAGCAAAGCGGAAAGCGCCTGCTGGTGAGTGGAAGCCGAAACGTTGCCCTCGTTCGCCAGATGCGACAGGAACCCCTCCACCTCCCGCGCACCCATCGTGTTAGGATGCCGCTTGCCATGGAACAGCACGAAACGCTTCACCCACTGAACATAGGATTGCTCGGTGCGAAGGCTGTAATGCTTGTAACGAATACGGTCGCGCACCTGATCCAGCAACTTCACTGGAGGGTGGGAAGAAATGCCGCTTTTCACTGAAGCAATTGCCATGTTAGGATACCAGCGGTCTTTAGAATCAATGGGGTAAAAACGATGCTCCAGATTATACGGCAAGCAGCTCCAGAATATGCGGCGTTTTTGCCATCTACTTTACGTTGGGCTTTTCTTCGGAGGATGCTGTGAATTACTGTCGATCAATTACGCTCCTCCTTACCTTCATCTCGTTTTGGGCGCTGGCCAGCGACGCTGCCAGCGTTACTATGAATAAATGCAAGTATTCTGATGGGCGAGTCGAATTCACTGATCGACCATGCTCATCAGATGCGCTTCCTTCACCCGTCGAAAATAAGATACCCGCTCAACCAATACAACAGAATTCACGACTTTCTAGCAAGCTTAAGGGGGCGTGGATAATTGATCCAAAGGCAACAGAAAACTTTGTGCTAAGTGGCACTCCTCCCGCGAACGCAAGCAAGCTTGCCGAGTGGCTTGGGTTGGCGGGAGGATATTGGGCCTTGTTTACATACGAATTCGATGGCGACTCAGCAACTATGAGCGCATATCGTGGGGCTAGGAAATTGGAATTCCAACTTCTTTCCCAACAAGGCACAGAGATAAGGTACGCCCTCAAGAATGATACGAGTTCGCCAGCCAAAACTTTATCGGTTTTCTTGTTAAAGGATGGAAACATAAAAATCGTTCCTTCAGAGAGCCCGGAATCTAGCTACTTGTTATGGAAACGGGGTGCGTTAAAAACAGAACAGGCAACACCGGATGATGTTATGGCTGCGTCAAAAACATGGCTAACGTCGATTCAAAATATCGCTAAGTTTCTCAGGGAGACACCTGAAAAAACATTTGATCGTCCCATCCCTATTGAGGAAGAAGACCCCCACCCTGCGCTTGAAGCAGCTATTCGAAATGGAATTATCCGGAGAGCGACTCCGGCTGATGCGCAAGCATGGCTCGATGCTGACAGCGAAAAATACCGGCGTAAAAATCTTTCGCCGCCTGATAGTTCGCATGAATCTTCAATTTTGAATACTGAGATATCAAAAGCGAATGCATATGTTGTACTTAAGAAATTTACCTACCCTCCCGGTTTGATGAATAACAACAAAGCCATTTTTCTAATTCCACGTGGTGTTCCTTTGCCTGATGGTAATTATGGGCATTCGAAGATTTATCATTTCTATGAAGAGTATTTCGCAGGGACATCAGTCGAATTCAGTGCAGGAAGCCCGTGGTGAATTACCTTATTGCCCATGAGCCCAACCCATCATTCGAGAGGGACAGCCCAGAAGCGGGCTGCCCCTCAATTTTACGTTGGGGGGCTTAATGGCGCGGCTGTTGATCCTCGTCTTGCTAGCATTTCCGACGGTAGCCCTTGCAAACGCTGGGCTACCGATGCTTGCGGTTGTTTGGCCTATGTCGGTGCCCGCATTCATTCCCGTCGTCGCCGTC